>JALZJN010000174.1 GCA_030859735.1 Actinomycetota bacterium | reverse complement strand
CCTGAGCACGGCGCGACGCCGCCTCGGCTGCCTGCTGAGCCGCAAAGGGGGTGGACTTGCGAGAGCCCTTGAAGCCCACGTTACCCGCAGATGCCCACGAGATCACGTTTCCCTCAGGATCGGTAATCGAGATAATCGTGTTATTGAACGTAGACTTGATGTGCGCGACGCCGTTAACGATATTCTTCTTTTCCCTGCGACGAGTCTTTCTAGCTCTGCGTGGACCGGCCAAACTGCATGTCCTTCCTTCTAGGCTTTCGAGAAACTCGGGTTACTTCTTTGTCTTCTTCTTGCCGGCGACTGCCTTGCCGGGACCCTTGCGGGTGCGAGCATTCGTGTGCGTCCTCTGCCCATTCACGGGAAGCCCTCGGCGGTGCCGTAGTCCTTGATAACAACCAATATCGATCTTGCGCTTGATGTTCTGATTGATCTCTCGGCGAAGATCCCCTTCCACACCGAAGTTGTCCCCGATGAAATCGCGCAAGCGAACAACCTCTTCATCGGTTAGATCACGTACTCTCGTCTTGGGATCGACCCCGGCACCGACGCAGCTCTCGCGCGCTCGCGTTGGTCCCACACCAAAGATATAGGTCAAGGCAACGTCGAGACGCTTGTCCCGAGGCAGATCCACACCGGCGATTCGAGCCATTCGGCCTCCCTATCCCTGCTTCTGCTTGTGGCGGGGATTCGAGCAGATCACCATGACGTTCCCGCGCCTGCGAACGATCTTGCACTTGTCGCAAATCCTCTTGACGCTCGGATGAACCTTCATCTTCGCTCCTACCTGTACCGGAAGACCACACGGCCACGCGTGAGGTCGTATGGGGACAGCTCCACCAGCACACGATCCCCGGGCAGGATACGGATGTAGTGCATGCGCATCTTTCCCGAGATGTGGGCCAAGACCTTGTGACCATTGTCTAGCTCGACGCGGAACATGGCGTTGGGCAGGGTCTCGTTGACCGTGCCCTCGATCTGGATGCCTTCTTCCTTCTGAGCGCCTTTCTCCTTGTTCTTCGCCATGCGCGCGGTTCCCACTTTCATCGACTATGTTTGATTCGGCCGGGGCCCGCAGACCGCTCTGAGCGCGCGAAAAACTCCCCAAGCGACCCCTAATGGTAGCAGAAGTCGGCTTCCCAGTCGAACTCAAGTGTTCGCGCGCCTGGTAAGGACCTCGTGGCCCTCATCGGTGATCGCCACGGTGTGCTCGAAATGGGCGGACAAAGCCCCATCCGCAGTCACTACCGTCCAGCCGTCGCCGAGTGCCCTGGTCGCCGCCCCCCCGGCGTTGATCATGGGCTCAATCGCCAAGGTCATCCCGGCGCCCAAGACCTCGCGCCGGCCCGGCGGCCCGTAGTTGGGAATTTGTGGGTCTTCATGCAGGGCGCGACCCACCCCGTGACCCACATACTCACGCACCACCGAAAAGCCTGCTGTGATGGCGACCTGCTCCACGGCGTGGCCGACGTCACCCAAGCGCCGTCCCGGATAGCACTGCTCGATGGCGGCATTCAGAGACTGCTCGCCTACTTCGAGCAGCCGGGCAGCATCCTCGGATATTGCTCCAACGGGATACGTCCAGGCCGAGTCTGCGTGAAGGCCCCCATAGAAGGCTCCGACATCCAGGGACACCACGTCACCTTCCTCGAGTACGTGATCTGAGGGGATTCCATGAACGATGACGTTGTTGGGCGAAGAACAGATCGAACCCGGAAACCCCCTGTAACCTTTGAACGAGGGCTTTCCACCGGATGCAACAATCGACTTCTCCGCTATTGCATCGAGATGGCGTGTAGTCACCCCGGGCCGTAGAGCCTCCCGCAGACGCAGGAGCGTATCGCTCACCATCACGCCCGCCTTTCGCATGATGACAAGCTCTTCGGGAGACTTCTTGTAAATCACTTTAGGCCCTCGAGGATGCGCGAAAAGACATCGTCGGGGGACCCCAGCCCATCGATCACATGCAGGACATCCCGATAATGCGACTTCAAGGGCTCGGTTTGCTCGTGATAGAGACGCAAGCGCTTCTTGACGTTCTCAGGAGTGTCGTCCGTGCGCCTCTCGACGTGGCCCCCACAGCGATCGCATGTCCAATTCTCTTGAGGTGGACTGTCCTCGTGATAATTGCGCCCGCAGCTCGAACACACCATTCGGCCTACGATCCTGCGCAGGGAAACCTCCTCGGGAACCTCCAATACAAGCACCGCTTCGATTTCCGCAGAGTGCTCGGATAACATTTTGTCCAGAGAATCGGCCTGCGAGGTATTGCGCGGGAACCCGTCCAGCAAGAAGTTGTCGAAATCCTTTGCTTCCAAACGTTCCCTTACGACCTCCACCGTCACGTCGTCGGGAACCAGCCTGCCCTCGTTCACGTATTCTTTCGCCTTCATCCCTACCTCGGTTTCTTGGGAGATGGCCCACCGAAACATGTCCCCGGTCGCGATCGCGTCGAGGTCGAACTCCTCGGCGACGCGCCTGCCCTGCGTGCCTTTGCCGGCACCTTGAGGCCCAAAGATAAGAAGTCGCATCAGTTGACTGGCAGCCCTCGCTTCGGCACTACCTGAGGAATCCTTCGTAGTGCCTCATCATGAGCTGGGACTCGATCTGCTTCATCGTTTCGAGCGCCACGCCTACCGTGATGAGGATCGACGTTCCTCCAAAGGGAAGAGCCTGCAAACCAAAGGCGCGCAAAGCTATTGAAGGGAGCAAAGCAATCGCCGCAATAAACAGAGCACCCGGAAGAGTGATCCGAGTGAGGATTCGATCGAGGTGCTCGGCCGTCTGTCTCCCCGGCCTGATACCAGGGATGAATCCTCCGTACTTCTTCATGTTGTCCGCCACATCCATCGGGTTGAAGCTGATCGCCGTGTAGAAGTATGCGAAGAACACAACCATCGTTCCATAGAGAATCATGTAGACGAAGCTGCTCGAGTTGACGAGGTGGTTCGTGATGAAATCCTGAATGACTTCCACCTGCACCACGTTCTGCAGCAGACTGGGAATGTAGAGGACGCTCGAGGCGAAGATAATTGGGATCACGCCCGCCTGATTGACCTTCAGAGGGATATAAGTCGATTGTCCCCCCATCTGGCGTCTTCCGACTATGCGCTTGGCGTACTGAACGGCGATCCTTCTCTGGCCTTGTTCCATCATTACGATTGCAAGAATGATCCCAATGCCCATCAGCACGATAATGCTGAACAGCACCGGTCCTCCCTGATCGAGGATGGCCTTTCCTTCGCCGGGAAGTGTCGAAACGATCGACGCGAAGATCAGGATCGACATGCCGTTGCCTATACCTCGCTGGGTGATCAGCTCGCCGAGCCACATGATCAGCGCGGTACCGGCCGTCAGTGATAGGACTATGAGTCCCACTCTCGGCCCCGAAAAGCGAGGTATGAGATCGATAGGCTGGCCCCCCGGCCCCTGAATCTGACCGCTGTGGAAGAGAAACGCCAACCCGGTGGACTGCAGAATCGCCAGCAGAACAGTCAGATAACGGGTCCACTGCGTGATCTTCTTGTGACCGGACTCGCCTTCCTTCGACCATGCCTCGAGCTTGGGAATAACGGCCGTCAATAGCTGCATGATGATGGATGATGTGATGTAGGGCATGATTCCCAGAGCGAAGATCGCCATTTGAGTCAGGGCGCCGCCCGAAAACAGGTTTATGAAGTCGAATACGCCGCCCTGTGCTCCTCGTGCGAAGGCTTGCGCGGCCTGGACATCGATGCCTGGAGTAGGGACGTGAGCTCCAAAGCGGTACACCGCAATGATCAGCAGAGTGAAGAGGATCTTCTTTCGCAGGTCGGGAACCTTGAAAGCATTGACGAACGCTCCGAGCAGGTTCATTCGTCAGACCTCCCGCGCGCGATGACCTCGATGTTGCCTCCGGCCGCCTCGATCTTCTCTCTGGCGGCCACGCTGAAAGCATGTGCCTTCACCGACACGGCCCGGTCGATATCTCCTTGCCCCAGGACCTTGATGATTCTGTCTCGCTTGCGCACCAATCCTGTCGCTCTGAGCTCGGCCGGCCCGATCTCGGACAACTCGATCCTGCTCAGCTCGGAGACATTGACCGTCCCGTAAACGATGCGATTGATGGGCTTGAACCCCTTGCGCTTGGGCAGCCGGCGCACAAGAGGCATCTGTCCGCCCTCGAAGAAAAGGGGCACACTGCCGCGCGCCCGGGTTCCCTTGGTTCCCCGGCCCGCAGTTTTCCCACGGCCCGATCCTTCGCCTCGACCTACCCGCCTGCGCGCTTTACGAGCCCCCTGTGGTGGCTTCAGCTCGTGAAGTCTCATGTCTCCTCGATCTCCTCAACCGCTACTAGATGTTCCACCGTCCTGATCATGCCCCTGATCTCAGGCTTGTCTTCGTGAACCACGCTGTGGCCGATGCGTCTGATGCCAAGAGCGCGCAGAGTCCCACGCTGTCGCGCCCCTCGGTCCAACGCCGAGCGCACTTGCGATACCTTGAGCTTGATCATCTTTCTCCTCAGGAAGCCGGCGACCCGGCGGGACTCGCGCCACGCAGCAAGTATGGGGGGGCGACCTCCTCGGGGAGCTTGCCCCTCTTTCGAGCAATCTCCTCTGCGGTCTTGAGTCCCTTAAGTGCCTTGACCGTAGCGTGCACGATATTGATGGGGTTGCTGGAACCCAGCGATTTCGACAGGATGTCCCTGATTCCGGCACACTCGACGACTGCCCGCACAGGACCTCCTGCGATCACTCCGGTTCCCGGAGAAGCGGGCTTCAACAGCACGACGGCCGCAGAATCCTCGCTGACGATCTCGTGGATGATCGTCTGGCCAACCATGGGAACCGTGAAGAAGTTATGTTTCGCTTCCTCGATTCCCTTCTGAATTGCGGCCGGAACCTCCCGTGCCTTGCCGTAGCCGACGCCCACGCGGCCGGCTCCGTCCCCCACCACAACCAGCGCAGTGAATGAGAACCGGCGGCCACCCTTGACCACTTTGGCAACGCGGTTGATCGACACAACGCGTTCCTCGTACTGGTTGCGATCGTCGTCCCTCTGACGTCCTCCCGAACCTCTCGCCATTAGCTCTCTCCCACTCTAGAAGTCAAGTCCGCCCTCGCGGGCTCCCTCGGCCAGGGACTTGACTCTCCCGTGATAGCGAAAGCCGCCGCGGTCGAATGTCACTTGCTTGATTCCAGCGTCGACGGCGCTCAGGGCCACCGCCCGGCCCACCGCCTTTGCTCTGGTCGTCGGATCGCTGCCCTGGCGGACTTTGAGGGACGATGCGGACACGAGCGTCCTGCCGCAGGAATCATCGATCAGCTGGGCGTAGATCTGCCTGTTGGAGCGATACACGGCGAGTCGGGGGCGTGTCTCTGTTCCAACCGCCAGTTTTCTGACCCGCCGATGCCGCTTTACCCTTCCTCTAGCTTTCAGCTCTGAGGCCAACCTCTACCCACCTGCCTTCGCGGCCTTACCGGCCTTGCGCTTGATGTGCTCTCCCTCGTATCTGATGCCCTTGGCTTTGTATGGCTCGGGCTTTCTGATCGCTCGAATCTCTGCCGCCACTTGCCCCACGAGCTCTTTGTCGATGCCCCTCACCACAATCCTCGTTGGGGTGGTTAGCTCGAATTCGATGCCGGCCGGCGCCTTTTTGGACACGGGATGAGAAAAACCAATTTGAAACTCGATGTCGTCGCCTTTCTTGACCGCGCGGTAGCCGACGCCATGGATCTCCAACCTTTTCTCGTAGCCCTGGGTGACGCCTTGGACCATATTGGCGACCAGGCTTCGCACCAACCCGTGCAGAGCGCGCACTTCTCGCTCCTCACTGGCGCGCGTAACTCTGATCTCGCCGTCTGAACGTTCCAGCGCGATGCCCTCCGGCACCACCCTGGAGAGTTCTCCGCGAGGTCCCTTAACGACCACCCCGGCCGGGGAAACCGTCACCTCAACCCCCGAGGGCACATTGATGGGAGCTTGACCAACACGAGACATCTCTAGACCCGTCCTCTACCAGACATGCGCCAGCACCTCTCCTCCGACGCCCACTCGTCTGGCCTCTCTGTCGGTCATGACCCCCTGCGAGGTCGAAATGATCGCGATGCCGAGACCGCCGAGCACGCGGGGCAGCTCGCGCGCCCCCCTGTATACGCGTCGTCCGGGCTTTGAAACCCGGCTTATTCCAGCAATCGCCGACTCACGGTCCACCGAGTAGCGCAGACGAATTTTGATGTTCGCATGTGACTCTTCGCGCGAAGTCTCATAGCTTTGCACGAACCCCTCCTCAGTCAAGATCTTGGCGATGCTCTCCTTGATCTTGGACGCGGGAATGACAACCTCCTCGTGAGCAGCCGAAGAGGCGTTGCGGATACGCGAAAGCATATCGGCCACTGGATCGGTCATGCTCATCTTAGCTACCAACTCGCTTTCGTGACACCGGGGATCTCGCCGTTGTGGGCCATATGCCTAAAGCACAGCCGACAAAGTCCGAAGCGGCGATACACCGCCCGCGGCCGGCCACAACGCACGCATCGAGAGTAGGACCGCACCCTGTACTTAGGTTTCCGTTGTGCCTTGATCCGCAGGGCCTTCTTCGCCATCTATGCCTCCAACCTCCCGCTTCTAAATGGAAAGCCAAGTGCGCTCAAGAGCGCCTTGCCGTCATCATCGTCCAAGGCGCTCGTAACAATCGTGATGTCCATCCCACGAGGGACATCAATGTCGTCGTAGTCGATCTCCGGAAAGACAAGCTGCTCGGTAAGTCCGAAGCTGTAGTTGCCCCGGCCGTCAAAAGATTCCGGGTTCAGCCCTCGGAAGTCACGAATACGAGGGAGCACAATCGCCATCAACCGGTCGAGGAAGTCCCACATCCGATCGCCCCTCATCGTCACAGCCGCCCCGATGGGCATGCCGGCTCGGATCTTGAAGGTCGCCAACGACTTGCGGGCACGGCGCAGCGCCGGCTTTTGGCCCGTGATCGTGGTGAGATCCTTGACCGCGCCCTCTAAAAGCCGCGCGTCACGCGATGCATCTCCCACTCCCATGTTGACCACGATCTTCTCGGGACTGGGAACTTGCATGACGTTTTTCAGGCCGAGCTCTTGCTGGAGTCTCGGAATCAATTCCTGACGATAATGCAACTTGAGCCGCGGCGAATAGGTCGTCCTAGCCATCAAAGCTCCGTCCCGCATTTGACGCACACGCGAGCGCGCGCCCCCGAGTCATCCACACGATGGCCCACCCGTGTGGCACCGTCATTGGGACAGATCAGGGCGACGTTCGACACATCTACGGCGGCTTCTTTGTGTTGGATGCCACCTTCCTGCCCGCCCCGGCGATTCGGTCGCACCTTCTCGTGCCGAGTGACGCTGTTCAAACCTTCGACGATGACCTTGCCTCGCTTGGGAAGCACAGCCAAAACACGACCCTCGGCCCCCAGATCCTTGCCCGCGATCATCCGGACCCGGTCGCCCTTCCTGATATTGGCGGACCGCATCACAGCACCTCCGGGGCGAGGGAGACGATACGCATGAACCGTCGGTCTCTCAGTTCGCGCGCCACGGGGCCAAAGATGCGAGTGCCTCGCGGCTGCATCTGGCCGTCCACGATCACGACAGCGTTATCGTCGAACTTGATGTAGGAGCCGTCGATGCGCCGACGCTCCTTGGCGGTGCGCACCACAACGGCTTTGACCACGTCCGATTTCTTGACGGTCCCTCCGGGGATGGCGTCTTTTACCGTGCACACGACGATATCGCCCACGCCCGCGTAACGACGCCGAGTCCCGCCCAGAACCTTTATGACCAGGACCTCACGAGCCCCGGTGTTATCTGCGACGCGACATCTGGTTTCCTGCTGGATCACTTCGCCTTTTCCACTATCTCGACCACCCGCCAGCGCTTTGTCTTCGACATTGGGCGCGTCTCGGCGATCCTGACTCGGTCGCCGACACCGGCCTGGCTCTCCTCGTCGTGGGCCTTCAGACGCGTGGTACTTCGCACGATCTTCCCGTAAGTGGGGTGCTGAGCGGCATCTCTGACCTCAACTACTACCGACTTGTCCATGACATCGGAAACAACGAACCCGGTACGTACCTTGCGCTTGCCCCGATCACTGATCTCGTTTAGTTCGCTACTCTCACTACTCATATTTCTCCCTAATACTCCGCACCGGCTTCATCGAGCTCGCGCTCTCTCAAAACCGTCTTGATGCGCGCTATCTCTCGTCGTAGCTGTCGCAGTCTCCTGTAATTCTCCAGCTGCCCGGTCGCATGCTGGAAACGAAGGTTGAAGAGCTCCTCGTTCGTCTCCGCTAGGGCTTGCTCGATCTCCTCGATGGAGAGCTCTCGGAGCTCAGCCGCCGACGCCACCAGGTCCTCCTCCCCGTGCATCTGCTCCCGAAATTTTTCCGATGCGGAGCACTATGTAACTTCCAGAGTCTGCTCGCGCGACACGAACTTGCACTTCACCGGGAGTTTGTGGGCGGCGAGCCGGATGGCCTCCTTGGCCAGGGGCTCGGGCACACCGGCCAGCTCGAACATGACCCGCCCGGGCTTGACCACGGCCACCCAGCTCTCTGGGTTTCCCTTCCCGGATCCCATTCTTGTTTCCGCCGGCTTCTTGGTTACCGGCTTGTCGGGAAAGATCGTGATCCATACCTTTCCCCCTCGGCGGATGTGCCGGGTCATCGCGATACGGGCCGCCTCGATCTGACGGTTCGTGATCCACCCCGCTTCCAGGGTCATCAACCCGTAGTCACCAAACGTGACCGACGTCCAGCCCTTGGCTTTGCCGCGCCTCTTTCCGCGCTGCACTTTTCTGTGCTTGACCTTCTTGGGCTGCAGCATGGCTATTGCTCCCTCGTCGCTTGCTCGCCTGCAGCGGTCCCCGTAGCAGGAGTGGACGCTCCCGCCTGTCTCTCCTGTGCTTCGGACACGCTGGCGGCCGGAGTCACCTGAGGAGCCGCCGGAACGGGGCTGCTCTGAGGCTCAGATGTGCGCGCTTGACGCGACCGTCGGGCGCGCTCCTCGGCACCGCGTCCTACGGTTTCGCCCGCGGCCAGAGCCGCTTCCCGCCGCAGTCGGGCGGTGTCTCGTGCCGTCGCATAGATGTCCTGGAAGGGTCCCTTGTAGATCCACACCTTGACTCCGATCCGGCCGAACGTCGTGCGAGCCTCGTGGAACCCATAGTCGACGTCGGCACGCAGCGTATGCAGAGGCATCTGGCCGTCGATGTACCACTCAGAACGGCTCATCTCCGCTCCGCCCAGCCGCCCGGAGCACTGCACCCTCACGCCCTTGGCGCCGTGACGCATTGCGGTCCCGACGGCTTTCTTCATCGCCCGTCTGAACGACACTCTGCTGGCGAGTTGTTCAGCGACACCTTGCGAAATCAGCTTGGCGTCCAGCTCCGGCTGCTTGACCTCGATGATGTTGAGCCTCACGTCCACAGGCCGTCCATAGAGCTTGGACTCCATGCGCTCGAGCTGAGAGCGCAAGCGCTCAGCCTCAGTTCCTCTCCGGCCGATCACTATGCCCGGCCGCGCGGTGTGAGCGTCAACGCGTACTCGTTCTCTTGTTCGTTCGATTTCGATGCGGCTGATACCTGCATGGGGGAGTTGCCCCAGCAGATACTCGCGCACTCGAAGATCGGCTTCGAGATAGTCGCGGTACTGCTTCTCGGAGTACCAGCGCGACTTCCAGTCGGTGTAGATACCGAGACGGAAGCCGTATGGATGGACCTTCTGCCCCATGCCTATTCGTTCCCTTCGTCTTGACGCTCACGGCCCCGCCTGGTCCTGCGGCGAGGCGCCTCCGGAGCCGCAACTTGCACTGTGGGTCTGACGGCTCCTTCCACGCGGCCGACGACCACGGAGATGTGACATGTCCGCTTGCGCACTCGGGTCGCCCGTCCGAGCGCGCGAGGGCGAAAACGCCTCAAGGTCGGCCCCTCATCTACCCACGTCCTGAGCACGATCAACTCGTCCGCCGGAAGGTCACGGTTGTGCTCGGCGTTGGCAACCGCCGATTCCAGAACCTTTGCGATCGGGGCCGACGCCGCTCGGGTGGAGAACCGCAATACTCGTCGCGCATCCTCGACATGACGGCCTCGAATGAGATCGACCACCTGTCGCGCTTTGGTCGGAGAGATCCTTATATATCTGGCCGTAGCGCGCGCTTCTTGAGCCTCGCCGATGGTTCCGCTAACCACTATCTCATCCTCGCCGTGCGCTCCGAGCCACCGTGTGTCCGGAAGGCGCGCGTGGGGGCGAACTCGCCCAACTTGTGGCCCACCATGGATTCGGTAACGTAGATGGGTACGTGCTTGCGGCCGTCGTGCACCGCGATCGTGTGGCCCACCATCTCAGGAATGACGGTCGATCGCCGCGACCAAGTCTTGATCACTCTCTTCTGGTTTCTGTTGTTCATCTCGACCACCTTCACCAACAGGTGGTCGTCGACGAATGGGCCCTTCTTAAGGCTTCGAGGCACTATCTCCCCCTCTTCTTGCGTCTACGCCGCACGATGAGGGCGTCGGACTGCTTCTTCCTGCGAGTGCGCCCCTCCTTCTTTCCCCAGGGACTCACCGGGTGCCGGCCTCCCGACGCCTTGCCCTCGCCGCCACCGAGAGGGTGATCGACAGGGTTCATGGCCACGCCTCTGACGGTTGGGCGCTTGCCTTTCCACCGAGCACGGCCTGCCTTCCCAATCGAGATCAACTCGGCCTCCGCATTCCCTACTTGGCCGATGGTTGCACGGCAATCCATCGCCACCATGCGCATCTCCCCTGAAGGGAGCCGCAGAGTCGCACGCGGGCCCTCTTTGGCAACGAGCTGGACCGACGAACCGGCCGAGCGCGCCATCTTTCCTCCGCCACCCGGTTTCAACTCAACATTGTGTACGACTGTTCCAACTGGGATATTCCGAAGCGGAAGGGCGTTCCCCACCTGGATATCCGCCTTGGCGCCCGACTCGACGGTCGCCCCGACTCGAAGCCGGTGAGGAAGCAAGATGTAGCGCTTCTCTCCGTCAAGATAATGCAACAGGGCGATGCGGGCATTGCGGTTCGGGTCATATTCGACGTGAGCCACCTTCGCCGGGATCCCGTCCTTCTCGCGACGGAAATCCACCGTCCGATAGCGGACCTTATTGCCACCACCCTGATGGCGCGTGGTTATGCGCCCATAGCTGTTGCGCCCGCCCTTCGACGGTTTGGGCTTGAGCAAGGACTTCTCGGGCCTAGAACGCGTCACATCCGAATAGTCAGAGTGGCTCTGGAAGCGGCGTCCCGCCGAGGTCGGCTTGGATTTACGAACTGGCATCGGTGGGCATCTCCTAAGTGCACCTCTCCATAAATACGGTCGCATTCGAACGCTCCTGCATCCCCGCTCGCGTCGTTATTCGTCGCTCACGTACCTTCCAGGTACGCTCGCTCCCCGCGCCTAGCGACCAGGGCGCAGTGACGCTCTCGGTGCTGGCCATATTTCCGGTGCGGAGCACTATGACTGCTCGAAAATCTCTATGCTGTCGCCCTCGGCCAGCTTGACCACAGCGCGCTTGCTGTCCGGCCGCTTTCCCTGGGCGTATCTGAATCGCTTCACTTTTCCCTTGCGGTTGAGCGTGTTGACCTTGACCACTCGTACGTCCCATATGGATTCGACCGCTTGTCGGATCTCGGTCTTGTTCGCGCGTGGGTGAACCAAGAAGGTATAGGCGTTGCTATCGATGAGCGAATAGGACTTCTCACTGACGACGGGGGCCAGAATGACATTGCGAGGGCCCTCCTTGGTCGAGGGGCTCACCGGCTCGCCACCTTGTTCTCGGCTCGGTCGACAAACCTCTCGTAAGCGTCCGCAGTAAATAAAACCGCATCCGCCGCCACGATGTCATACGCTGCTAGTGAACTCTGCAACGAAAACGCACTGTGCGAAAGGTTTCTAAAAGCGAGATCCACCGCCTCGTCTCCTTCGGAGGAGGAGTCAACGACGATCAATACCTTTCCGGTGATGCCGGCTGCGACGAGGCACTGATGAGCCGCCTTGGTCTTTGCCTGGTCGAAGCCATCGAGGATGAAGATCCGTTCCGAACCCGCCTTGTCGGCTAGGGCGGATCGTAAAGCCGCCTGACGAACCTTCTTATTGACCCGCTGCACGTAGCTGCGAGGCTTCGGGCCAAAAACCGCCCCCCCGCCCACCCATATGGGGCTTCTGATGGATCCGTGGCGGGCCCGCCCGGTGCCCTTCTGGCGCCACGGCTTGCGTCCCCCGCCCCGGACCTCGGCGCGGGTCTTGGTCGACGCGGTGCCCGACCTCGCCGCGGCTAGCTGAGCGATCACCACCTGGTGCAACACCGCAGTGTTGACCTCCCCACCGAACAGTCCTTCGTCCAGCGATTGCTCGCGAGACTTGGCACCGGACGCGTCGATAACCGTAGCCACCGCCACTACACACGCTCCCGTTGACGCAGACGGATGGCGGACCGGACCATGACGAGGCCCCCCTTGGGACCCGGCACCGACCCCTTGACGAGCAGCAAGTTGCGCTCTGCATCAGCCTTGATAACTTCCAGATTCAACGTCGTGACACGAACGTGGCCCATCTGACCGGCCATTCGAGTGCCCCTGAAGACACGCGCCGGCGTTGCACAGGCTCCGATGGAGCCCGGCGAGCGATGCTTGGCCTGTGTACCGTGGGTCCTGGAAAGGCCAGAAAAGTTGTGCCTTTTCATGACCCCTGAGAAACCCTTGCCTTTGGTAACACCAACGACATCGACCCTCTCGCCCGTCTCAAACAAGTCGGCTTTGATCTCCGCTCCGAGTTCGTGCCCGTCCACCTTCGAGAGACGTAACTCGACGACGTGCCTGCCGGGTTCGACGCCCGCCTTCGCGAAATGCCCAGCTTCGGGTTTGTTGGGTTTCTTGGCCGTTCCGAAGGAGAGCTGCACGGCAGCGTATCCGTCTGCTTCCAGCGACTTGATCTGGGTGATCCGACATGGGCCAGCTTCCAGGACCGTCACAGGTACGGCCCGACCCGTGTCGTCGAACACCTGGGTCATGCCGAGCTTGCGTCCCAAAATTCCCTTAACCTCTGCCATCGACCTTCGCAGTCCCTTCCCCGACCTACAGCTTCAGCTCAATATCCACACCCGCGGGCAGGTCGAGTCTCTGAAGAGAGTCAACCGTCTTGGCGGTGGGATTCACAATGTCCAACAACCTCTTGTGGGTGCGCATCTCAAAATGCTCACGCGAATCCTTGTCCTTGTGCGGTGACCGGACGACCGTGTAAACCGATCGCTCCGTCGGCAGAGGAATAGGACCATTGACGCTGGCACCCGTCCGCGTCACCGTCTCGACGATCTTTCGCGCCGATTGATCGATGACCTCATGGTCATAGGCCTTGAGCCGGATCCTTATCTTCATGCCGCCGTTCGCCACTCGTCAGATCTCCGTCCTACTCGATGATCTTTATGACGCGGCCGGCGCCCACGGTGCGTCCGCCTTCGCGAATGGCGAAGCGGAGCCCTTCGTCCATCGCGATCGGTTGAATGAGCTCGACGGTCATCTCGGTGTTGTCTCCGGGCATCACCATCTCGCTCTCGCCCGGCAGCTGCACTGAGCCGGTCACGTCGGTGGTCCTGAAGTAGAACTGGGGCCGGTAGTTGTTGAAGAACGGTGTGTGCCGACCACCCTCGTTCTTGGACAGGATGTACACCTGCGCTTGGAACTTGGTGTGAGGAGTCACGGAGCCGGGTTTGGCCAGAACCTGGCCGCGCTGGACATCGTCCTTTTTCGTACCACGCAGCAAAATCCCTGCATTGTCACCGGCCTGAGCCTCATCCAGCATCTTGCGGAACATCTCGATGCCCGTCACCACGGTCTTGGATATCTTCTTCTCGATCCCGACGATCTCGATCTCCTCGCCGAGTCGCAGAACGCCCTGATCGACCCGGCCGGTGACAACGGTCCCCCGTCCGGTGATCGTGAAGACGTCCTCGATTGGCATGAGGAACGGCTTGGCGGTGTCGCGCTCGGGCTCGGGGACGTACTCATCCACAGCGTCCATGAGCTCGATGACTCCCTGGGCCGCTTCCTCGTCTCCGTCGAGAGCTTTCAGGGCCGAGACCCGCACCACAGGGACGTCGTCGCCCGGGAACTCGTACTCAGTCAAGAGCTCGCGTACCTCGAGCTCGACCAGGTCCAAGAGCTCGGGATCATCGACCATGTCCACCTTGTTGAGGGCGACCACGATGTAGGGAACGTTCACTTGCCTTGCCAGCAGAACATGCTCACGAGTCTGAGGCATGGGCCCGTCGGCTGCGCTGACCACCAGGATCGCCCCGTCAACCTGGGCCGCTCCGGTGATCATGTTCTTGATGTAGTCGGCGTGCCCGGGCATGTCGACGTGCGCATAGTGGCGGTTGTCGGTTTCGTACTCGATGTGCGAGATCGCAATCGTGATGCCGCGCTCGCGCTCTTCCGGCGCGTTGTCGATCTGCTCAAAGGAGGAAAAGCTCACGTCAGGATTCTTATCGTGCAGAACCTTCGTGATGGCGGCCGTCAGGGTTGTCTTACCGTGGTCGATATGACCCATCGTTCCAATATTCACGTGTGGCTTGGATCGCTCGAATTTCTTCTTGGCCATCTTTCTCCCTCTCTCGACTAAGCGGCAGGTGGCTCGCCGCGCACGGCCGCTACAACATCATCAGCAATTGACTTGGGCACTTCTTGGTACGAATCGAACTGCATCGAATGAGTCGCCCGGCCTTGAGTCCGGCTTCTCAGCTCGGTGGCGTAACCGAACATTTCAGCGAGCGGTACCTGCGCGCTGACGATCCGGTCCTGGCCACGCTGGTCCATCTGCTCGATGCGGCCTCGGCGCGCGGAGAGATCACCGATCACATCTCCCATGTACTCCTCGGGAGTGACGACCTCGACATCGAAGATCGGCTCCAATAACGCCGGCTTGGCCTTGCGAGCGGCATTCTTGAACGCCATCGATCCGGCGATCTTGAACGCCATCTCCGAGGAGTCCACCTCGTGATAGGAACCGTCGGTGAGTGTCACCCTGACGTCCACCACGGGATATCCCGCAAGCACACCCGAGGCCATTGCCTCCTGCACCCCCTGGTCAACAGAGGGAATGTACTCGGTGGGGATGCGGCCTCCCGTTATCTTGTTGATGAACTCGTATCCCCCTCCTGGGCCGGTGGGCTCGAGGTCTATCACGACGTGGCCATACTGCCCCTTGCCGCCCGTCTGCTTTACGTAGCGGGTGACTACTTTCTGCGCAAGCTCGCGAATGGTCTCCCTGTAGGCGACCTGAGGCCTGCCGACATTGGCCCCAACTTTGAACTCGCGAATAAGTCGATCAACAAGCACTTCAAGGTGCAGCTCGCCCATGCCCGAGATGATCGTCTGGCCCGTGTCCTCGTCCGTGTGAACCCGGAAGGTCGGATCCTCCTCGGACAGCTTCTGCAGCGCATTGCCGAGCTTGTCCGAATCAGCCTTCGACTTCGGCTCGATTGCAACATCGATCACCGGTGCGGGAAAGTTCATCTCCTCCAACAACACGGGATCGTTAGGGTCGCACAACGTATCGCCGGTAAGAGTCTGCTTCAGGCCCACGACCGCGACGATATCGCCGGCAAAGACGGCGTCCTTGTCCTCGCGGTGGTTGGCGTGCATCTGCAATATCCGACCGATGCGCTCCTTTCGCTCTCGCATCGAGTTCAAGATCTGATCCCCACTCTTCAAAGTTCCGGAATAGATGCGGAGATAGGTAAGGCGCCCGACGAAGGGATCGCTCATGATCTTGAAGGCAAGAGCGGAGAACGGCTCCATGTCGTCGGGAGCCCGGGCGATAGCCTCCCCCGTGTGGGGCTGAGTGCCCTGATAGGGAGGCAAATCAACCGGGCTGGGAAGATACCAGCAGACCGCATCCAGCAGCGGCTGCACCGCCTTGTTCTTGAAGGCAGAGCCGCACAGGATCGGGGTGATATCGTTCGAGACCGTCGCCTTCCGCAGAACCCTGCGTATCTGGTCGGTCGAAGGCTCTTCTTCGGCCACATAGGTCTCCATCATCGACTCGTCGTAATCGGCGAGTGCCTCGATGAGATCGTGCCGGTACTGTTGAGCCTGCTCCTGCAGCTCAGCCGGAATGGGCCGATCTTCCCACTGCTCGCCCATTCCCTCTGAAGGCCAGTAGTGGGCATTCATTGTCACCAGGTCGACCACGCCGTGGTAATCAGCTTCTCTGCCGATCGGAAGCTGGATGACCACCGGACGTCCATTCAACCTGTCCGAGATCATCTCGACTGTGCGGAAGAAGTCGGCGCCGGTGCGGTCCATCTTGTTCACGAAACAGATGCGGGGGACGCGATACCGGTCGGCCTGGCGCCACACCGTCTCGGACTGGGGCTCGACGCCTGCGACCGCATCGAATACAGCCACTGCTCCGTCCAGAACTCTCAGGCTTCGCTCGACCTCGATCGTGAAGTCGACGTGGCCGGGCGTGTCAATGATATTGATCCAGTAGCCCTTCCAATGGGCGGTGGTGGCTGCGGAAGTGATCGTGATTCCACGCTCTTGCTCCTGCACCATCCAGTCCATGACCGCGGCCCCTTCGTGCACTTCACCGATCTTGTAGGTGCGGCCGGTGTAGTAGAGGATCCGCTCGGTGGTGGTCGTCTTACCCGCGTCGATATGAGCCATGATGCCGATGTTGCGAGTTCGGTTCAGCGGATACTCACGCGTTACTGCGCCGCCGCCTCCCTTTACCTCCCGCAACTGCGGTCGTGGTTGTTGTTGTCTAGCTGCTGCCTGGGGCATATCTCTCCTTGCGACCCGTCCCACCGCTAAGAGTGGAAACGATCACCACCTGTAGTGCGCGAAGGCCTTGTTGGCCTCGGCCATCTTGTGCATGTCTTCGCGACGCTTGGCCGCGCCTCCCGTACCACCGGAAGCGTCAAGGATCTCTCCGGCAAGGCGGTCCGCCATGCTGCGCTCACGGCGCCGCCGCGAAAAGCCGACAAGCCAACGAATCGCAAGCGTAGTTCCTCTGCGGATCGGAACCTCGACCGGTACCTGGTAGGTCGCACCACCGACTCGGCGGGATTTGACCTCGAGCAGCGGCTTGACGTTGTCGACCGCCTTTTTCAGCACCGGAAGCGGATCCTTGCCGGTACGCTCCTGTACCTTGCCGAGCGCGTCATAGACGATGCCCTCCGAAAGGCTTTTCTTGCCGCGCATCATTATTCGGTTTTGAATCTGCGTGACGAGTACGGAGTCGTACACGGGGTCGGGTGTGATCTGCCGCCGTGTTGCAGGGCCTTTGCGCGGCATCAGACACTCCCCGCCCTCTTGGCCCCGTACTTCGAGCGGGACTTCGAGCGGTCCCGGACCCCTGCCGTGTCCAAAGCCGCCCGAATGATCTTGTAGCGGACGCCCGGCAGGTCCTTGACCCTGCCTCCGCGCACCAACACGATCGAGTGCTCCTGGAGGTTGTGTCCGATCCCGGGGATGTAAGCGGTCACCTCCATGCCAGAGGAGAGGCGCACGCGGGCGACCTTGCGCAAGGCGGAGTTGGGCTTTTTAGGAGTGTGCGTGTAAACACGGGTGCACACGCCGCGCCGCTGCGGCGACCCTCTCAGGGCCGGCGACTTCGTCTTTTCCTTCTTTGTCTCCCGCCCCTGCCGGACGAGCTGTTGGATTGTCGGCAACCGTTCCTCCGCTTCGCCTACTGCCTTGTCGTGCCGCCACGATCCACGCTCTTCGGAGCCTGGACTCGGCGACGCCTCTCCTCTATGGGCCTTCAGTCTCGAGGCCTCAGACCATTTTTTGACCCGAGATCGCGGCCCACCGGCCGCGACTGAATCGGGACGAGATCGGGTGTTCGACCGGCGATTCCAACCCCGGCGGTTCCCGGCGCTCCAGACCAGGCGTCGCGCCTGCTCCCATGGAGCGAAAAACCGGGCCTCCCAGAGCTCACCGGACTCGGTGTCTCCTAGACTGCCAACTCCCAGCGCCTCCCAGCGCGCGCATACCTTGCGGCCCGATTAGGGACGCGACAGGAGAGTTTACGGGATGCGTTGGTATCACGCAAACGGCATGACAACGGCGTGACAAGGCCTTCGCGGGCCGGCCCCTCTATCGGACCGGCCCGCAGACCAGGCCTACGAGACTTCTTGTTCGGTACGAGATCCGTCACCCGAAGGCACGGATTGCAGCATCGGAGTTCCGAAGAGCTCGCGGGCCGCCTCGGAAACCTCGTCGTCCTCGATCCGGGGCGGGAGCCCGAACATGGCCCTCGCCTCGTCATCGGTCATGGCTGCCTCGCCGACGGTCTCCACTCGGGTCGAGCGGTAGCGGGTCATCCCCGTACCCGCCGGGATCAGCTTGCCGATGATCACGTTTTCCTTCAGGCCCAGGAGTTGGTCAGATTTGCCGTTAATGGCCGCTTCGGTGAGGACCCGAGTGGTCTCCTGGAAGGAGGCCGCAGACAGCCACGAGTCGGTCGCAAGGGAGGCCTTGGTGATACCCATCAGCACCGGGCGAGCGCTAGCTGCTTCGCCTCCCCGGGAGGTTGCTTCCTCGTTGGCGAGCGCAAAAGCACGTGCGTCGACGAGCTGGCCGGGCAGGTACTCAGTGTCGCCGGGCTCGGCAATCTGCACCTTGCGCAGCATTTGGCGCACGATTACCTCGATGTGCTTGTCGTGAATCGGCACACCTTGTGAGCGGTAAACCGTCTGGACCTCGTTGACGAGATAAAGCTCGGCATCGCGCGAACCGAGCACGTCGAGGATCTCCTCTGGGTCCCGCGAGCCTTCGGTGAGCGCATCGCCCGCCGCCACCTGATCACCTGAGCGCACCCGGAGCCGGGCGTGGCGGGGCACTTTGTCGTAGGTAATCGTGGCCGAGCCATCGTCGGGAATGAGGTCTATAACGCGCTTGCGCTCGTCCTCCTTGATCTCGACCCTGCCGGTTGCGCTGGCGATCTCGGCCTTGCCCTTGGGAGTGCGAGCCTCGAAAAGCTCGACGACGCGCGGCAGGCCGTGGGTGATGTCCTCTCCGGCCACACCACCGGTGTGGAACGTCCGCATCGTGAGCTGAGTACCAGGTTCTCCGATTGACTGCGCCGCAATGATGCCGACCGCCTCTCCAAGCTCGGCGAACTGCCCGGTTGCCAGCGAAGTACCGTAGCACCTCTGGCAGACCCCGTAGCGCTCATCGCAGGTCAGGGCCGAACGCACGATCACCTCCGGTACGCCGGCATCGACGATCTGACGCATGACCTCGGGCGCAACCTGATCGTTGGCTTTTGCGACCACCTCGTCATCTTTCGACATGGCGTCCTCGAGCAGGACCCGGCCCAAGAGTTTCTGCTTGAGCAGAGACCGGTCCCTGACCAAGTCGAGCCGCAGACCGCGATCCGTTCCACAGTCTTCGCGCCTGATCATCACTTCCTGAGCTACATCCACCAGTCTCCTGGTCAGATACCCGGAGTCCGCGGTTCGCAGCGCAGTGTCGGCCAGACCCTTGCGAGCTCCGTGCGTAGAGATGAAGTACTCGAGCACAGTGAGTCCCTCGCGGAAGTTCGCTCGGATGGGACGAGGGATGATTTCACCACGAGGGTTGGCCACCAGCCCGCGCATACCGGCGATCTGGCGGAGCTGCATGATGTTTCCGCGAGCTCCCGAATTGGCCATCATCCAGATCGGGTTGAGCTTGTCGAAGCCTTGGACCATGGCGTCTTTCACCCGATCGGTGGCCTCGTTCCAGATCTCGATGAGCTCCTGTCTACGCTCGTCTTCGGTGATCACACCCTTGCGGAACTGGCTTTCGATCCGCTCGGCCCGCCTTTCGTGCTCCGCCAATATCTTGGGCTTGGATGCGGGCGTGGTGACGTCGCTGAGCGAGATCGTGACGCCCGCCTTGGTTGCGTACTTGAAGCCCACGCTCTTCACCGCGTCGAGGAGCTCGGCGAGCTCCTTCTTGTCATAGGTACGGGCACAGCGGTCGATCAGGGCGGACAGCTCCTTCTTGGTTACAGAGGTGTTCTGGAACGGAAAGTCGTCCAAGAACGCCTCATTGAGGATGACCCGTCCTGCAGTCGTCTCTTTGAGACGGCTGGGGTTGGCTTCGTACTCATCGAAAGGCTCATCTTCGAAGCGCTTGAGACCGCGAACCCTGACCTTGGCGTGAATGCTGATGACTCCTGCGTCGTAGGCCTTTAGAACCTCTTCAGCGGAAGAGAACACGCGGTCCTCTCCGCGCTCACCATCCTTGTCCGCGGTCAGGTAATAGACGCCGATGATTATGTCCTGCGTCGGCGCTACGATGGGATCGCCGTGCGCCGGCGACAGGATGTTGTGCGCCGACAGCATGAGTATGCGAGCCTCGGCCTGTGCCTCCGAGGACAGCGGAACATGCACCGCCATCTGGTCTCCGTCGAAGTCCGCGTTGAACGCCACGCACACCAGCGGGTGGATCTGGATGGCCTTTCCCTCGACCAGGATCGGCTCGAACGCTTGAATGCCGAGACGGTGGAGCGTGGGTGCGCGGTTGAGTAGCACAGGGTGCTCGTGGATGATCTCTTCGAGCACGTCCCACACCTGAGGACGGCTGCGCTCGACCATGCGCTTGGCGCTCTTTATGTTCTGAGCGTGCTGCAGATCGACAAGCCTCTTCATCACGAACGGCTTGAACAGTTCAAGTGCCATCTGCTTGGGCAGACCGCACTGGTGCAGCTTGAGCTTAGGGCCCGAAACGATGACACTTCGGCCCGAGTAGTCGACTCGCTTGCCAAGGAGGTTCTGGCGGAAGCGTCCCTGTTTCCCTTTGAGCATGTCCGACAGCGACTTGAGTGGCCGGTTGCCCGGGCCGGTCACCGGGCGGCCACGACGGCCGTTGTCGAACAGCGCGTCGACTGCCTCTTGGAGCATGCGCTTCTCGTTGTTGACGATGATCTCGGGAGCGCCCAGATCAAGGAGCCTCTTCAGGCGGTTGTTGCGGTTGATGACTCGCCGGTAGAGGTCGTTGAGATCTGAGGTCGCGAAACGCCCTCCGTCGAGCTGGACCATAGGACGCAGGTCGGGCGGGATGACCGGCACGCTGTCCAGGACCATCCCCAAGGGAGAATTCCGCTTTGCCGAATCGTTGAACGGGGCGACCACCTTGAGGCGCTTGATCGCACGCTGGCGCTTTTGCCCCTTGGCGGTCTTGATTTGCTCGCGTAGAAACTCCTCTTCGGAGGAGAGGTCTAGTGTTGCCAGCAACTCCTTGATGGACTCGGCCCCCATGCCGCCTTTGAAGTATTCGCCGAATCGGTCCTTCAGTTCCCGCCAGATGATCTCGTCATCCACGATCTGTTTGACGTAGAGATCCTTGAACGTGTCGAACGTCGCCTTGAGCTCTTCGATCCGGCGTTCAGCCCGCTCGCGCACTTCCTTGCGCTGCCTCTCGGACTGGTTCTTGGCCGCCGTCTTCTCGGACGAACGAGCCTTCCTTCCTTCCATCTCCTCGAGGCGGGCCTCCGTCTGCTTGAGGATCTCCTCGAGCCTCTGGTCGCGCTCGGACTCGATACGGGCGATCTCGTGCTGGACGTCCTCCTCGAGACGCGGCAGTTCCTTGTGCCTCTTGGTATCGTCCACCGAAGTAACGATTGATGCCGCGAAATAGATGACCTTCTCAAGGTTCTTCGGCGCCAAGTCGAGCAGATAGCCGAGTCGGGAAGGGACGCCTTTGAAGTACCAGATATGAGTGACCGGGGCGGCCAGCTCGATGTGTCCCATGCGCTCGCGCCGCACCTTGGCGCGGGTCACCTCGACACCACAACGCTCGCAGATGATGCCCTTGAAGCGCACCCGCTTGTACTTGCCGCAGTAGCACTCCCAGTCCTTGGTGGGCCCGAAGATCTTCTCGCAGAACAGGCCATCCTTCTCGGGCTTGAGCGTGCGGTAGTTGATGGTTTCCGGCTTCTTGACCTCGCCGTTCGACCAGGTACGAATCTGGTCGCCCGATGCCAGGCCGATCCTTAGCTCGTCAAAGTAATTGACGTCTAGCAACTAAACCTCCTCCACAGACGAGGGTTCACGACGGGACAGATCGATGCCCAGCTCTTCCGCGGTTCGGAAGATGTCCTCGTCGATCTCTTTCATCTCGATCTCTTCCCCCTCCGCCGAGAGAACCTCGACGTTGAGGCACAGGGACTGCATTTCCTTGATAAGCACCTTGAACGACTCTGGAATACCGGGCTCGGGGATGTTCTCCCCCTTGACCACGGCCTCGTAGACCTTGACTCGGCCCAGCACGTCGTCGGACTTGATCGTGAGCAGCTCCTGCAGACAGTAGGCGGCGCCGTAAGCCTCCAGCGCCCACACCTCCATCTCTCCGAAGCGCTGCCCACCGAACTGAGCTTTTCCGCCCAACGGCTGTTGAGTGATCATCGAGTAAGGACCCGTAGAGCGAGCGTGGATCTTGTCGTCGACCATGTGCGAAAGCTTCAACACGTACATGTAGCCAACAGTGATCTCGTTGTCGTACGGCTCGCCGCTGCGGCCGTCATAGAGCTTCGCCTTGCCGAACTTGTTCACCAGCGGATACTCGGACTTTCGTCGAGCCACGGTGTCCAGCGCGTCGAGAATCTCGTTCTCCCGTGCTCCGTCGAACACCGGCGTCGAAACCCAGGTCGGCTCCTGCTCGCGCCACCTCCCGGTGTGACCGTTATTGGGAGCGACATCGGCACCGTCCTCCCAGCGCTGCTTGGCGACCCAACCGAGGTGCGCTTCGAGCACCTGGCCGAGGTTCATTCGGGAGGGAACGCCGAGGGGGTTCAAGATGATGTCGACAGGCGTGCCGTCCGCTAGGAAGGGCATGTCATGTTCCGGCAGGATCTTGGAGATGACCCCCTTGTTCCCGTGCCGGCCCGCCAGCTTGTCGCCTTCGGAGATCTTGCGCTTTTGTGCCACGAACACCCGTACCATCTCGTTGACTCCGGGAGAGAGCTCGTCGCTGGCCTCGCGCGAGAACTCGTGCACGCCGATCACTTTGCCCTCTTCCCCGTGCGGCATCTTCAGAGACGTGTCGCGAACCTCGCGCGCCTTCTCGCCGAAAATTGCCCGCAGAAGCCGCTCTTCGGGAGTCAGCTCCGTCTCACCCTTGGGAGTGACCTTGCCGACCAGAACGTCTCCGGGACCTACGTTGGCCCCGAGCCGCACAATTCCGCGCTCGTCGAGGTCAACGAGGATCTCCTCGGAGACATTGGGGATGTCACGCGTGATCTCCTCGGGACCGAGCTTGGTGTCGCGGGCGTCGATCTCGTACTCCTCGATGTGAATCGAGGTCAGCAGATCGTCTTTGACTAGGCGCTCGGAGACGATGATCGCGTCCTCGAAGTTGTAGCCCTCGAAGCTCATGAACGCGACCATCAGGTTCGCCCCCAGGGCAAGCTCTCCGTTGTCGGTGGAGGCTCCGTCGGCCAGCACCTGACCCTTGGTGACCTTGGCGCCTTCTTTGATCACCGGACGCTGGTTCATGCAGGTGGACTGATTCGAGCGTCGGAACTTGTCGAGCTTGTAGATGTGGCGCTGCTTGCCGTGACCGACGACGATTCGCTCCGCCGAGACCTCATCGACAGTTCCGTCCTCCTGGGCGATGACCACGTCTCCGGCATCGACCGCAGCCCGGTGCTCGAGACCAGTGCCCACAATGGGTGCCACGGGTTTGATCAGAGGCACCGCCTGGCGCTGCATGTTGGCCCCCATCAAGGCGCGGTTGGCGTCGTCGTGCTCGAGGAACGGAATACACGCTGCCGACACCGACACGATCTGCTTGGGGGAAACATCGATGTAGTCAACCTCGGACGGGGAGACGTAATCGATCTCGTTGTGGCGTGCCCGAACTAGGACGCGATCCCCCACGAAACCGCCGTTGTCCGAAACCTCGGCGTTGGCCTGAGCGATGACCGCCTTGTCTTCTTCATCAGCCGTGAGGTAGACGGTGTCGCCGGTCACTTTTCCTTTCGACACCTTTTGGTAGGGCGTCTCGATGAATCCATACCGGTTGAGGCGCGCATAGGTAGACAACGACGCGATGAGGCCGATGTTGGGGCCTTCCGGCGTCTCGATCGGACACATGCGGCCGTAGTGACTGGGGTGAACGTCGCGCACCTCGAAACCGGCGCGCTCACGCGACAACCCGCCGGGGCCGAGAGCCGAAAGGCGGCGGCGGTGAGTCAACCCGGCAAGAGGGTTGGTCTGGTCCATGAACTGGCTGAGCTGGCTCGACCCGAAGAACTCTTTGATCGAGGCCACGACCGGGCGGATATTGATGAGCGTCTGAGGCGTGATGGCTTCGACGTCCTGGGTGGTCATGCGCTCCTTGACCACTCGCTCCATGCGGGAGAGCCCTACTCGGATCTGGTTCTGGAGAAGCTCGCCCACCGGACGTACACGGCGATTGCCGAAATGGTCGATGTCGTCGGTTTCGTACTCGGAGTTGTTCGCGTGCAGCTGGACCAGATAACGGATCGTCCCGAGCAGGTCCTCCTTGCGGAGCACGGTCCCCATCTCGGCGATGGTGTCCTCGTCGTGGCCAAAGCCGAGCTTCTTGTTGGCCTTGTAGCGCCCCACCCGCGCAAGGTCGTAACGCTTCGGGTTGAAGAAAAGGTTGTCGAGCAGGCTTCGGGCACTCTCCACGGTCGGAGGCTCTCCCGGGCGCAGCTTGCGGTATACGTCAATCAGCGCCTCTTCCTGCGTCTCGATAGTGTCCCGCTCGAGGGTCAGCCGGATCGACTCGGCGCCCTCGAAGAGATCGAGAATCTCTTGTTCGGACCCATAACCGAGAGCCTTGAGCAACACCGTGACGTACTGGCGGCGCTTGCGATCGATACGCACGCCGACCGTGTCGCGCTTGTCGGTCTCGAACTCGAGCCACGCCCCGCGGGCGGGTATGACCTTGCAGGAATAGAGGTCCTTGTCGGAAGTCTTGTCGACGCTGCGGTCGAAGTAGACGCCTGGAGAACGAACGAGCTGAGACACGACGACACGCTCGGTGCCGTTGATGATGAAGGTTCCCTTGGACGTCATCATCGGGAAGTCCCCCATGAAGACCGTCTGCTCCTTGATCTCGCCGGTCTCCTTATTGATGAAGGCGGCGGTTACAAACAGGGGCCGAGAGAAATCGAGGTCCTTCTCTCGACACTCCTCCTCGGAAAACTTCGAGGGCTTGAACTCGTGGGTGATGAACTGAAGGGCAAGGTTGCCGGTGAAGTCCTCGATCGGGGAGATGTCGGACAAAATCTCCTGCAGGCCCTCATTCAGGAACCAGTCGAAGGAATTTCTCTGCACCGACACCAGGTTCGGAGGGGGCAGCGACTCCTTGAGCTTGGCAAAGGTGCGGCGTTCGCGCAGGGCGTTGAACGTCAAACGGTCCTCCTCGGATGGCTGGACGGCGTCCCTGACCGAAGACCCGCGAAGGAGGCCGTCCTCGTCCCCCGCGGAGCCCACCCAACCGGGGCGTCTGGGCGGTTCTTAGCCGCGCGACAGGTGCCTGAAGCGGTTGAGATGTTTGCACAGCAAAAAGCCAGTATAGGCGACAACCTATACCGGCGTCAAGCACGTCGCTTGAACAACTTCCTCGCCTATATGTGACTCCCTACCTCGGAGCGGCTCGTGAGGACACTCTAGCCGTTAGGGCGCCGCAGGTCAATACCTCTTTCGCGTTTCCACAGGCTGTGGGCGGTGGCCAGAGCCCGAGGCGGCGCGCGGGAGCCTGGGGCCGCCGGGGTGCGGCGGGAGTAGATCGCGCTCCGAACGCTCTCACGAACCGAATCGGGACCTACGAGCGCGTTGAGCGCGTCTAAGTACCGCTGTCGGCAGGCGGCAGGGCTGAAATTTCGTCCCGTTTGGACTACACCGGCCGGCCCCTAGACCGTCCGGGCGACGAGGGACGGGTGGTCAGCGGAGCTCTACTGCCGCTCCTACCCCCTCGAGCTTGCCCTTCGCCTCCTCGGCCTGTTCCTTGGCGACCTTCTCCAGGACCGGCTTGGGGGCCGAGTCCACGAGGTCCTTGGCTTCCTTCAGACCCAGCGAGGTGAGCGAGCGCACCTCCTTGATGACCTGAATCTTCTTGTCGCCGGCGCCTGTGAGCACGACGTCGAACTCGTCTTTTTCCTCTTCGACCTCGGCCGGGGCCGCCCCCCCTCCGGTCGCGGCCATCGCCACCGGCGCGGCCGCCGTTACTCCGAACTTCTCCTCGAACGCCTTGACGAACTCTGACAGCTCCAGCACCGTCCAGTTCGCGATAGCGTCCAGCACCTCTTCCTGTGTTGCGGCCATTCCTTCTCTCCTTTTCCCTTACTGCTCTTGCTTACGGTCGAACTGCTGTTACCGCTACGCTTCGGCCAGCTCGGCGCCGGTCTCCTTTTGCGTGATCACCTGCGCCAGCATCGACCCGAAGTCCCTCAGCAGAGCCGAAAGCGCGTTGGCCGTCTGTTGCACTGGCGAGTTCACCATCATGGCGATCTTGGCGAGCTGGATCTCACGAGGCTCGAGCCGCCCGAGCTCCTGCGCTTGATCCGCTCGAACCACCTTGCCGGACAGGATCCCCCCCTTGATGACCAAGACGGGAAACTTCTTGATGGAGTCGTCAAGCGCCTTGGCAGCCGTCGACGCGTCCCCACGGCAGAAGGCGATCGCCGTGGGTCCCTGAAGATCGTCCACGAGCGCTTCGTAACCGGCCTCCCTCACTGCGATGCGCGCCAGAGTGTTCTTGTAGACCTTGAGGTCGGCGTCTGCCTCTCGCAGAGCCGAGCGCACCTCGGCCATCTCTGAGACCGTCAGCCCCCTGTATTCGGTGAGCAGCGCAGCCTCCGAATCCGCCAACCGGCGTGTTAGCTCCTGAACCGCCGCCTCCTTCTCCGGCCTCGCCATGCCCGTTGCTCCTTTCAAGTCTCTCGGCAGAAAATCCACAACGAAAAACGGTCGCCCAAGGCAGGCGACCGCGCGATGTATTCACGTTCATCACCTGCGCCGGATGCCCTCTTCGTGAAGCTGGCGATTAGGAGCCAAAGCTCACCGGCGGTCTGGGGCTTAGGGGGGAAGTCTAGCTCAGATCTGCCGTCTCCTCGACGTCCTTGGCCCGCTGCGGATCGACCCTGACCCCCGGCCCCATTGTCGGCGCAAGTGTCACGCTCTTCAGGTAGCGGCCCTTCGCCGCCGCCGGCTTGGCTCTCATGACCTCGTCGATCGCGGTCAGATAGTTCGCGATGAGATCGCCCTCGGCAAACGACTTCTTCCCAATGATGAGGTGAAGGTTGCCATGACGATCGGTGCGGTACTCAACGAGACCGCCTTTGAGATCTCGCACCGCCTTGGCGACGTCCTCGGTCACGGTACCGGACTTGGGATTGGGCATCAAACCGCGGGGGCCGAGAATGCGTCCGAGCCGGCCCACGACGGGCATCATGTCCGGTGTTGCGACGGCGGCATCGAACTCGAGCCAGCCGCCTTGGATACGCTCCGAGAGGTCCTCGTCGCCGACGACGTCGGCTCCAGCCTCGATCGCCTCGTTGGCCTTGGAACCCTTGGCAAAGGCCGCAACCCTCACGGTCTTGCCCGTCCCCTTGGGCAGGGAAACGGCGCCTCTGACCATCTGATCTGCCTTGCGGGGGTCCACCCCCAGGCGCATCGACAGCTCGATCGTCTCGTCGAACTTGCGATCGGGAAGCGCCTTCAAGATGCGGAGGGCTCCCACCGCCGAGTGCATCCGCTCACGATCGACTGCCCGGAGGGCTTCTCGATAGCGTTTGCCTTTTCCTGCCATGCCTACTCAATCCTCCTCAGTGGTCCCGGCGACGGCCGCTGGACCCGTCTCCCACCATTGCCCGCGCTTATGCGCCTGATCAAATTGCTAGGCGACCGTTATCCCCATGCTGCGGGCCGTGCCTTCGACGATCCTCATGGCCGCCTCTACATCGTTCGCGTTGAGATCCGGCATCTTGACCTCTGCGATCTCCCTTACCTGATCTCTGGTCACTCGCCCCACCTTGGTGCGGTTGGGCTCGGCAGAGCCCTTGTCGAGGCCCGCTCGCTGCTTGAGAAGGACTGCAGCCGGGGGCGTCTTCGTGACGAACGTGAAGGAACGGTCTTCGTAGACCGTGATCTCCACTGGGACGATCGTGCCCGTCTGAGCCTGCGTCTCCGCGTTGTACTGCTTGCAAAACTCCATGATGTTGACGCCGGCCTGGCCCAGAGCCGGACCGATGGGCGGAGCCGGAGTCGCCTGGCCGGCCGGGATTTGAAGCTTCAGGATCTGGGACACCCTGCGTCGGCGCCCGCCGCCTGCCGTCACGTTGCTTCCTCCTCTGATTGCAATTGAACCGACAACCTTCTAGAGCTTCGCTACCTGGTCGAAAGACAGCTCTACAGGTGTCTCTCGGCCGAAGATGTTGACCAGGACTTTGAGCTTGGACTGATCAACATTGATCTCGGAGATCGTGCCGGTGAAGTTGGCAAAGGGCCCAGAGATAACTCGCACACTCTCCTGCTCTTCGAACTCGAGGCGAGGGCGCAGCTTCTTCTTGTCCTGAGGCTTGACCTGCAGAATGCGATCGACCTCGCGATCGGACAAGGGCGTGGGCTTGGCGCCGGACCCGACAAACCCGGTCACCCCGGGAGTGTTGCGAACCACATACCAGGAGTCATCGTCCAGATACATGCGGCAGAGGAGGTAACCGGGGAACACCTTCTTCTGCACGATTTGCTTCTTGCCCTGCTTGATCTCCATGACGTCTTCCATCGGGATGACGACCTCGAAGATGCGGTCCTCGACGTTCATCGAAGAGATACGCGACTGGAGGTTGGCCTTGACCCGGTTCTCGTAGCCCGCATAGGTATGGACGACGAACCAGTCGCCCGGCCTCTCGTTGGGAGGAATCGAGGCCTCGTACTCCTCGAACTCGGAGTCACCCTCGTTGGGAGTGGCGGCCTCGGTCGTCGCCTTTGTGGCTTGCCTCTTCTTCTTGGGGGCGGCGGCTGGAGGAGCTTCAGTCGCGGCTGGGCCTTCGGCTGTTTCGGCTTCGGTCCCGGCTGAGGCTTCGGCTGTTTCGGCTTTGCCTGCCGGCGCCTCCTCGGTCGCGGTAGGGGCTTCGACTGTTTCGGCTTCGGCTGCCGTGGCCTCCTCGGTCAGCAGTACGCCCGGCCCATTCCTGTCGGGTGTCTCCTGCCCTTGCTCTTCGGCCTCGGGACCAAGCTCGCTCATGACTCGACTCCGAATAGCGCCAAAACTGCTTTTGTGAACACGAAGTCCATCCCAAAGATGACGGCCGCAATCACCAAGACACTCACGAGCACCACCATCGAGTAGGCGATGACCTCCTCACGCGTCGGCCACGCCACCTTACGCAGCTCTGCGATGACTTCGCGCAGGAACTGGCGAGGCTTGGTTCTCTGCCTGCGCGCCGGGGAGCCGGCCCCCTTGGGCTGGGGGCGGGGAGCCGTCGCCTTGCGCTGCTGGTCCTTCTTCATCATTCGCTTGTACTGCCTGTTCACAACAAGCCCTTTCGCCGTCGCCGCGGACGCGCTTCAGAGGATTTCAGTGCCGCGGGGGAGGGATATGGACTGTTAAGAGTAGCACGCTTGGGTAGGGTCGCTCCTTCTGCGTAGTGACGCCGCGCAGGAGTCTATGTAAGCTTCGTTCGTCCGAGCTACATGAACGGGGAGAGAAGATGGGGGAGAACCAAGTGGATCTGGAGCGCACGGACTTCGTCGAGGCCTACATAGACCTCGATCGGGCGGAGCTGATCGAGATCCTGCACGACCTTCAGGAGCGCTCGGCCGAGCGCTCGAGCCACAGGTACTCGGAGGTCTCGCTCGAGGCGTAGCGCCGAGCCGGCACGAAGCCAAAACCCGGGGGCGAAAGGGGTGGCCGGGTGAGACTTGAGAGCATGACGGGTGCCCAGCTTAACGGGCTCTTTCGTAGCGCCTCGGCGCCCGATCCGCCGCCGCAGGGATTACTGCTGGGCCGCATCCTGACCGCCGTCTTCGATCCTTATGGAGCGCTTGTCGGCGAGGCCTGCCGGTTCTGGCTCGGCAAGCGCTTCGAGGCAGACGGCGGCATGAATCTGGTTACGGCCACCTCTCGGCCGCTCCTGCGGGCACTGGCACCTTCTCAGCCGCTTAGGCCCGGCACCGACGGCGCCCTGGAGGGATTTCCGTTCGGACTACGGATGGGCGTGGGGAAGTTGGACCTCGACATCGAGGTTCTGATTCTCGACTACGCGCTCGCCTCGAACCCGAGCCCTCGAATTCACCGCCTCCGCGATGAGCTCGTAGCCATCGAAGGTGGCCTCTATCTGGGCAAGATCCTGATTCGGGTCGGTGGCAACTACCGCGCCGTGGGTTTCTTCTCGTTGGAAGCCTAGGTCTGGCGCAAAAGCGGGAGGCCGCTCCCGCCGACCGAACGCCACATTGGCCCAGACAGCGGGCGATTCAGATGTCCTAAGGTCGCCTAACTGGTGACCGATATTCGTGGCATGAGACCCGAGTCCGGCCTGCCCTCCTCGATCGCTCAACCGGACGCGCGCTCCATGGACGGTCTACCGCAATGGGCGCTCCTGGCCTTTGCGGGGCTCCTGGCGGTTGGTGTCTCCATAATATTCCTTGCCATGAGGATTACTGCCGACGATCACCTCCGAGCCGCGTACCTCCTCGCCCGATTCGAAGGAAGTCTCAACTCCGAAAGTGCAGAGGAGTGGAGAACTATCGCGGAGACATACCCGAGCCGTGACACACCCCAGGGACTGGAGGCGGCTCGGGTTCGATCAGCCGGTGTTCTTCGGCAACTACTTCGTTTGCATTCGAACAACCGGCCCCTCAAGCAACTTGGGCAGGTTCACCGTGACTACACGAGGGCCGTGGACGAAGAGCTCGCTCTGCTCGCACAAGGCAGAATCCGACAGGCAGACGAATTAGATGAAGAACGTGTTGACCCTTACTTTGAAGAGCTTCACGCACTTACGACACGCGCGGAGTCCCGTGCCAAAGACGATGCCCTAGAAGCCAACCACCTGGTGACCGGGGGATCCACGGCCCTCATCTTCTTGACCGTCGTAGTCGTCATCAACATGTTCAGAGTGCACTCGCGGCAAGAGAACAGGACCCTGCGCGAGAGCGAAGAGCGATTCAGGGCGCTTGTTCAGAACTCGTCGGACGTCATCCAATTGGTCGACAGCCAAGGCCGAATAACCTCCGTGACGCAAGCGGTGAAGCGGGTTCTCGGCTACGAGCAAGAAGAACTCGTGGGCCGGAATACCCTCGATCTGGCGCACCCTAGTGACCTTGCCTCTGCCCAAGAAGATCTCTTGGACCTCCTGCAGGAACCCGGCGGGCTGAGGACCATTACACTCCGCGTTCGGCACAAGGATGGCTCTTGGCGATGGATCGAGGCCACGGGTACGAACCTATTGCACGATGTGCTCGTCGGATTCCTGGTTGTCAACTACCGTGACGTAAGCGAGCGTAAGGCTCTTGAAGGCGAACTCTCTCACCAGGCGTTTCACGACCCGTTGACGAGGCTCCCCAACCGCCTTCTGTTCAAGGATCGTGTGCAACACGCCCTCGCTCGCAGAAGCGAGCACAATCGGTGTCTCGCGGTGCTGCTCCTCGACCTCGATAACTTCAAGGCGGTGAATGACAGCCTAGGTCATGACGTCGGAGATCAGCTGCTGGTGGCGGTGACAAGACGCCTTAAGGAATGCTTGCGACCATCGGACACGCTTGCGCGTCTCGGTGGAGATGAGTTTGCGATTTTGCTCGAGGGCATGCAACACGTAGCAGGCGCAGTCCTGATCTCCGAACGAATCGTCGAGATTCTGCAGCCTCCCTTCGATCTTGGAAATAGGCACCTGTTCGCTCGCGCAAGCATTGGTATCGTGACCGATCTTTCTCCTGATACCGATACGGATCAACTTCTTCGCAAAGCAGACACCGCAATGTATGTGGCAAAGAGCAAAGGCAAGGCGACCTACGAGATATTTGAGCCTCACATGGAGGACGCTCTAAAACGACGAGTACGGCTGGAGATCGACCTACGGCGAGCAGTTGAGGAATCCCAGTTCACTCTCCGCTACCAACCTATCGTTGAGCTTGCAGGCGGCAAGATTTGCGGTCTGGAAGCCCTCCTGCGCTGGGAGCATCCCCAGCGAGGCTTGATCCTTCCCCTGGAGTTCATCCCTCTCACAGAGGAGACGGGCCTTATCGTGCCGGTTGGGAGGTGGGTGCTTCGAGAAGCCTGCATCCAAGCGAGGCGGTGGCAGATTGAACACGGCCGGCGCGGGCTATCGGTCAACGTCAACGTCTCTGCGATCCAGCTCCAGGACGCTCAGCTGGCGAAGGATGTGGAGCAGGCCTTGCAGGATTCCGACTTGGCCCCCGGAGACCTGATTCTGGAGATTACAGAAAGCGCTTTGATGCAAGACACCGACGTGATCACAAGCAACCTGGAGGCATTCAAGGAAATTGGGGTCTGCCTGGCCATCGACGACTTCGGCTCAGGCTATTCGTCCCTGGGTTATCTAAGGCGTTTCGCTTTTGACATCATCAAGATCGACAAGTCCTTCGTAGAGGGGTTAGGGACAGGTCCTCAAGGTTCCGGTCTAGCGGGAGGCATCGTCAAGCTCAGTCAATCTCTCGGGTTACAGACATGCGCCGAGGGGATCGAATCTGATGTGCAGCTCGCAGAGCTGAGAGCTCTTGGTTGCGAGCTGGGGCAGGGATACTACTTCGAGAAGCCCATGAAGAGTCAGGCAGTTTCATCTCTTCTAGCCGAAGGGCGTCCGGCACGACTTAGTTGAGGTCGGTGAACCAGAGGCCTAAAACCGGATGGGCTCGCCCCCTCCCCGCCGACGTGGTCAATTGCACAAGTTGTGCTTATGACCACTGTTTTCGTGGCTAGACGCACAAGTTGGGCGATTCACCACCCAGGAGTTGTTGTCCCAACTGGGGCCCGCGCCACCATGCCGCGCGACATCACATGGCAGGGCGGGAGGGACTCGAACCCCCGACCACTGGTTTTGGAGACCAGCGCTCTACCAACTGAGCTACCGCCCTAGGTGATTCAGCCGGGCCACCAGTTTAGGCGACTGACCCTCGCCCGGCGACCGTCCCAGGCGGCTTTCGAGCTCCAACCACTTCGTCACAGGTGGTCGGGACTCAATGTGAAGGCCCGGGGCCGACCCGGGGCGCAGGCTGGGCTAGGCCGCCTCTAAGCGGCGGGAACGTGTGGCCCAGGTAGCGGCGCCCGCCGTCAGGGCCAGCGCCACGCCTGAGGCATAGCTGCGGCGATTTCGCCTCAGGTGCCCCGTGACGGCCAGTGCGGGCCGGAGGCGTGGACGCGGCGCGGAGGGAATCGCAATCAGGGCCGCCTCAAGTGCCGCGGGCCCCGCTACGACCTGCGAGCGCAGCTCAGCGAGTGACTCCGCCAGGAAACCGTAGCGAGCCATCTCCTGCGCACACTCCTTGCATCTCGAAAGGTGCCGCAGCTCCCGGCGCGCGGGCTCGGCCCCCGATTCGTAGCTCGCCATCCTCGCCTGCAGATCGCCGCAGTTCATGTTTTTCTCCTCTTATCCTTCACCTCGGTCCCGGAGCCCGGAAACACCATTTCCTTCAGCTTCTTGCGGGCCCGGTGCACCCGAACCTTGGCCGCCGATTCAGAGATGGCCAGCCGCCCGGCTATCTCGTCGATCGACATCCCGTACACATCGCGCAGCACGACCGCCGCCCGGTAGTGCTCGGGCAGCGCCCACAGCGCCTTCTCGAGCGTCTCGAGCTCGGCTCGAACGCCCGCTCGGTCCTCGGTAGACTCTCCCGACGGTAGCAATGCGAGCATTTCATCGTCGCTCGTGACCTCGTGCTCTCGCCTTCGTTTCCTGCTTCGTTGCTTCGAGATGGCCGCATTGGCGGCCACTCGATACAGCCAAGTAGTGAACGACGCGTCGCCTCGGAAGCCCTTCAGTCCCTTCCACGCCCGTACATAGGCATCTTGAGTTGCGTCGGCGGCGTCGTCGGGGTTCCGCAGAATCCGAAGGCACAGCGTGTACACCTCCCGCTGCGTGGCCCGCACGAGCTCCGCCCACGCGCCCTCGTCGCCCTTGCGACACCGTTCGAGGAGCTCCGCAGGGACGGATTCGCGCGCACCTTCGCCTCGGTTATTTGTGGGACGCCTCACGAGGCGAAAGGTTACCGGCGAGCAGAGCTAACAGTTAGCCAATCGTTCGAGTCCAAGAGGAAGCCTAGCCTCCTGCCACCGCAGGGATGATCGATAGCCTTGCGCCGTCGGGCACCTCGGTCCCGATGCCGTCGAGGAACCTGACGTCCTCGTCGTTGACGTAGATGTTGACGAACCTGCGCAGCTTGCCTGAGTCGTCCATGAGCCGCTCTTTCAACCCCGGGTAGCGAGCTTCCAAATCGTCGACGATCTCCGAAACCGTGACACCCTGCGCCTCGACTTCGGGTGCGTCGTTGGTGAGCGAACGAAGCTGGGTTGGGATCTTGATCAGGTTCATTGGACCTGAGCTTCCGCCCTCTCGGGGATCTGAACAACCGCCGCCTCTTCGAAGATACGGTCGACCTCTTCGACCGACGGGTAGATACGGTGAGTCGGCTCGGGCTTGCCCAATACTTCCAGGGTCTTGAGCCCGATCCCTGTGATCATTACCACAACCTCGTCGGTGGGAGCAATCGCCCCCTGCCCCACCAGTTGCTCGAGTGCAGAAACGGCCACTCCCCCGGCCGTCTCGGTGAAGACACCCTCGGTGCGGGCCAGCAACTTCATCCCGTCGATGATGCGTTGTTCGGACACGGAGCTGATGCTCCCGTTGGTGGCGCGCGCGGTATCGAGCGCGTAGACGCCATCGGCGGGGTTCCCTATCGCCAATGAGCGCGCCACCGTTCGCGGGCGCACAGGCGCGACCTCATCCAGTCCTTCCTGGAAGGCAGCAGCGATGGGCGAGCAGCCCTCGGCCTGAGCACCGTGCAGCACGGTGTGCGGGGCATCGGGAAGCAGGCCGACGCGGTGCAGTTCAGTTAGCCCCTTCGAGATCTTGGTATAGAGGGAGCCCGACGCCAGCGGCACGACGACCGCATCAGGACACCGCCAGCCGAGCTGCTCGACGATCTCGAAGCCGAGCGTCTTCGAGCCCTCCGAGTAGTAGGGCCTCACGTTCACGTTGACGAATGCCCACGGCCGGCTCCCGGCGAGCTCGGCACAGAGCCGGTTGGCATCGTCGTAGGAACCCTCGACGGCAACCACCTTGCCGCCGTAGACCGTGGTGGCCCCAACCTTTCCGGCCTCGAGGTCTGAGGGGATAAACACAACGCTGGTCATCCCGGTGGCGCTGGCGTGGGCTGCCACCGCGTTGGCGAGGTTGCCGGTCGATGCACATGCGGCCACCTCGTAGCCGAAGAAGCGGGCAGCGCTCAGTGCGACCGAGACGACTCTGTCTTTGAACGAGTGTGTGGGATTGCCTCCGTCAAGCTTCAGCCACAGCTTCTCGATGCCGATCTCGGCGGCTAGGCGAGGAGCCTCACGCAACCGCGTAAAACCCGCCCCGATGTCCACGCGTGTTTCCTCAGGGGCGGGTAACAAGGACGAATAGCGCCAGATCGTGGTTGGGCCGGCCTCGATCTCGGCTCGTGTGATGGCCGAGGCCAGCGCCTCGTAGTCGTAGGTCACCTCGAGAGGACCGAAACAAAGCTCGCAGACGTGCTGGGCGGCGATGGGATAGGAACGATGACACTCTCTACAGGAAAGCCCCTCCACGTACTTCATCTCGCTTGAATAGCACAAGTGAGCGAGTGGGCGGGACCGGGTAGACCACTCAACGGCCGGTTCGAGGCTCGAGCTCCTCCTGCATGGCCCCGGGGCCGTCCCGAGCCGTGGGTCCCTCATCGGAAGGCTCCGCCGAAGTCTTGCCCTCGCGGCTGGAAAGAGGAGCCACCTCGGCCCCCAGCACGCGCGTGCTCCACAGATGGGAGAGCAGGACCTTTATGACTGCCACCGCGGGCACCCCCAGAAGCACACCCCAGAACCCGGCCAGGGTTCCGCCGGCCAGGAGGGCCAGAATCACGGTCACGGGATGCAGATTGACCGTGCGCCTCATGACGTTCGGGCTGATGAAGTGGTTGTCGAGCTGCTGGACGATCAGCTCGACTGCGGCCGCCTTGAGACCGAGAGAGAGACCGCCGCTGACAACCCCCACCAAGAAACCGAGCGCACCCCCGATGTAGGGGCCGATAAGGGGGACGAGGTTGAAGAAGCCGGCTATGCCCCCGATCACGAACCAGAACGGCAGCCCTATGAAATAGAAGCCGAGGGCCGAGAGAATGCCCACGATCAACGCCACCAGGAGCTGGCCCCGAAAGAAACCTCCGACCGCGTGAGAGACCTTGCCGCCGAGGTCTACGAACTCGGCGCGATGACTCGGAGGAACGAGGGCCTTGAGGTCGCGGCTCAAGTGCGGGAGATCAATCAGCAGATAGAGAGCAATGAGGGGGCCGATGATGAAGATCGCCAGCACCTCGATGATCGAGGAGCCGATGTCCGTGACCCTTCCCGCTTGCGCGACGATCTCATTGCGCAGGTCTTCGGTGACTTCATCGCAGCGCGCCTGCGAGGGAACCTCCGTCAAACTGTCGCCGGGGGAGCCCAACAGACACGAGACCTGGGTCGTGTCTATCTGCGTATTGAGAGCCTCCTCGAGCCGGGCGACGTTGTCGTCGGCGAAGGCGATCGCCTGATCTCTGAACTCGGGAAGCTCATCTGAAAGCGCTTGCACCTGCTGGGATAGCAGAGGAATCAGCGCTAGAACCGCCAGCGTCAACCCCCCGAGGACTACGACATAGCTGCCCAGAGCCGCCACCACTCGTGGAACTCGCCATCTTTCCAGCCGAGTGACCAGAGGGTTCAACACATACAGGATCAGGATTGCCAGCACCAGTGGCGGGAACACGATTCTGACCTTCAGAAAGGCCCAGACGAAAATCGCGCCTAGCGCCAGGATGCCGATGATCGACCATGCCGCCACACCCGCACGGCGCAGGCGCTCGCCGGCGGACGGCCGCAAGTAACCGGGGCTCCTCACCAAATAAGTATCCCCTCAGCTTGTGACGCTTCTATCCGCGGCGCTCGGGAAGCGGAGGCGAGCAGTGGGTCATGAGTCTGGGTAGCGGTCAAGCAGGGCGGCCGCGGCGTCGGCCACCGCCGCCGACGGTTTGTCCAGCGCACGGCGCTCTCCAGATTCCGACACCAAGTCAACCGCCTCGATCACCCCAACCTCGGCAAGTCTTGATCGCTCCAGGGAGACCCGTCCGGCTATGACGAGGCAGGGCACCCCGGCTGCGAGGGCCATACGCGCGACTCCAATCGGGGCCTTGCCGGCCAGGCTCTGCTGGTCGAGGCTGCCCTCGCCGGTGAGCACGAGGTCGGCACGACCGAGCGCCGCCTCGAGGTCCACCGCGGCTGCTATGGCTCCGAAGCCCGGCTCCAGCACGGCTCCGAAGAAGGCGACGAGGCCGGCGCCCATTCCTCCGGCCGCGCCCCCGCCTGAAATCGAGGTGACATCGATGCCGAGGTCTACTGCGATCCGCTCGGCGAGCACACCGAGCCCCCGCTCCAGCAGCTCGACCTCGGCAGCGGAAGCCCCTTTCTGGGGGCCGAACACTCGAGCCGCTCCCGTGGACCCAAGCAGAGGGTTGGCGACGTCCGAGATGCCGGTGATCGCGGCGCCATGAGCCGCCTCGGGCCGCTCGATCGCGGCCAGATTCACCAGCGCTCCCCCGCCAGGATCGAGGTCCCGTCCCGCATGATCGAGAAATCTCCATCCTCCAGCAGAGGCCGCTCCGGTGCCGCCGTCGGTGGATGCGCTGCCTCCTATCGCCACGAGGACCTCGCCATCATCTGAGACGAGATCCAAGGCGGCGCCTAGGAGCTCGCCGGTCCCGACCGAGCTCGCACGCAGCGGATCCTTCTTGCCGCCTAGGAGCGCCAGCCCCGAAGCTTGCGCCATCTCGATCACCACCCGCCCATCGGTGAGCAAAAAAAGGGGCGCCTCGACTGGAACCCCCAGGGGGCCGGTAACGACCACGGATGATCGGGTCCCGCCGCGCGCCTCGCAAAGTGTCTCGGCGGTACCGTCTCCACCGTCGGCGACGGGGCACAGCTCTACCGAGGCGTCCGGTTGCGCCCTCGAGACACCGGCCCTCATGGCGTGCGCAACCTCGACGGCAGTGAGCGTTCCCTTGAACTTGTCGGGTGCGATCAGGATGTGCATGGAGCCACCCTCGGTCAATGCGGCAGCCGTCTGCGGACAATTCGGCTGTGGCCGGCTTTTTCGACGGCTGCCTGGGATGACGGCAGCCTAGGATAAGGAGGTGGACGAAGACCTTAGCGTAGTGCTCGTCTCCAATCGCGGCCCGATATCGTTTCGCGAGGAGGGCGACCACTACGGCATAGCGCGCGGCGCCGGGGGGATGGCGGGAGCGCTCGATCCGGTGGCCCGCCGCCTCGGAGACCGGGCGACGTGGATCGCAGCCGCGACCTCGGAGACCGACAAGGAAGCGCTGGCGGAGGGCGCCGCCGACCGACTCAAAGAGGAACTCGGATACTCCCTGCATCTCTTGGACCTAGCCCCCGACATCTACTCTCGCTATTACGATGACTCCTCAAACCGCATGCTGTGGTTCGCGGTCCACTGCCTGTGGGACGAGCTCGGCATCAAGGACTTCGGGGAGCGCGAGCTAAGAGCCTGGACCACGGGCTATGAGCCGGTCAACGCTCGCTTCGCCGAGGCCGCACTGACATTCGCCAAACCCGAGACCCTGGTGCTGTTTCAGGACTATCACTTGACCCTGGCGCCCGGATTCGTCCGCCGAGCTCGGCCGCAACAGACCATTTTCCACTTCACCCACTCGTCGTGGTGCGGGCCCGAAGGCTTCGAGCGACTGCCCGATCCGATCCCCCGAGACGTCGTCTCAGGCATGCTCGGAGCCGACCTCATCGGCTTCCACGTCACGCCCTGGGTCGAGGGCTTTCTACGCTCGTGCGAGGGCATCGGCGCAGAGGTCGACCGGGGCTCGGGATCGGTGCTCCACGACGGGGGGCGCTCATGGGTGCGCGCCTATCCGATTCCGACGGATCCGACCGATCTCAAGGAGAGAGCTCAGAGCGACACCGTCCGGCAATGGGCGGAGGGGTTCCGCTCCGGTGGAGAGGGTCCTCTGGTAGTGCGCGCAGATCGCACCGAGCCGTCCAAGAACATCGTGCGGGGCTTTCAGGCCTTCGGACGCCTTCTTGATAAGCGCGAGGACCTCCGCGGCAGCGCGCGCTTCATCGCCTGCCTCTATGCATCACGGCACTCGATGCCCGAGTACCGACGCTATACGGAGGCCATCGAGGCCACGGTGGAAGAGGTCAATAGACAGCATCCGGACTCGATCGAGTTGTTCCTGGAGGACAATTACGACCGAGCAATTGGCGCCTTGCTCGAGTACGACGCACTGCTCGTCAATCCGATCATGGACGGAATGAACCTGGTCTCCAAAGAGGGGCCGGCGGTCAACGCAAGGGATGGGGCACTGGTGCTGAGCAAGGGCGCGGGCTCGTTCGAGGAGCTCGGCGACGCGGCCGTGACCATCGAAGATGCGCTCGACATCGAGGCTACGGCCGAGGCACTAGGGAGAGCGATCGACATGGCCTCGGACGAGCGTTCCCGGCGGGCTCGCGTCCTGCGCGAGCGGGCCGAGGGACGCACCCCGGCGCAATGGATCGAGTCGCAGATCGACGACCTCGCGCGGGTTCAGGCGGGCGACGAGCCGCACACGCCGCCCTGCGATCTGTAGCGGGGCCCCCTAAAGCTCGCTTTTGTGGGATCAGCGTTAAGAAAACTTGACGCGGGGACGCTCAAAACGCGGCTACCCGGCGAGGGTGCGGAGCAGCTCGAGCACCTGAGCGGGTCCCGCCAGCACGAGGTCGGCTCGACGGAGGAGTCCGGCCGGGGCCTCGTCCGAGTCCACCGCCACCCGAAGCGTAGCCGTACCCTCACCGTCGAGGGCGTCGAGGGCGTCGAAGGCGGGCAGGTCCCCGAGATCGTCGCCGATGAAGCAGGCCGCGGACAGCTCGAGCTGCCGGGCGCGCTGCTCGACCACGGTTCGCTTGGAGAGCTCGAGCGGTGGCCTCAACTCGAACGAGGCCTTGCCGGGGACGAGGACCAGCGCGTGGCGGTCGGCAAGCTCTCGGGCAATCCGTTCGAGCTCGTTCTTCGCATGCTCTCTGTCCGAGGCCATTCGGTAGTGAAGGCCCAGCACTATTCGCTTGTCCTCGACCATCGCTCCTTGAAGCTCCGCGGCGTCGATTCGAGCGGTCGCCTCGGCCGCTACATCCGTCATGAGCTGCTCGTAAGGAGCCGCCTGCTCGGACAGCACAATCTCACCTCCTTGAGTCCGCTCGGCGCCGTGTGTGCCCCAGATCTCGATGTCGGGTCCAAGCCACTCCAGCAGCTCTGTGGCCGAGCGACCGGACACCACTACGACTGCCCGGTAGCGACCGGCGAGCTCTGCAAGCAGATCGGTCACGCCCTCGAGGGGCCGCGCCTCAGACGGGACTCGGACTATCTCCGACAGAGTGCCGTCGAAATCAGTGAACAGACCCGCGCTCTCGGGCGAGGAGAGAAAGGGGGCGAGCAGCTCGCCGCCGGCCTCAGGCTTCGTCGGCGCCCACCACCAAGTGAAGGTCCACGGACGAAGACAGGTTGGCGGGTTTGAGAGCCGAGCGCCACTCGAAACGAGCGGCCAGAGCCTTGGCGGCCGGTCTTGCCCTCTGGTTCGACCACAGCACCGTGGTGTTGTCGTAAGGGGTCGAGGGAAACGTGACCACCACGTCGAAGCCGAGCCGGGTGAGGCGCGAGATCATGGCCCTGCCCGCCGCACTCGAGCTCGTACCGTTGAGTACCTGCACCGAGATCCCCTCCGTTATCAGCTCAGGCTTCGGCCTGTCCGCCGGCTCGTCTCGCTTGGGCTCGTCCGGCTCCTCTTCCTCCTGTGGTTGCTGGGGCTCGGGCGACTGAGACGGGGTGGGGCTCACAGAGGGCTCGGACGGCTCGTCGGCGGTTCCATTGCCGGGCTCTTCCGGGCCCTGGGCAGCAGCACCGCCCGGGGGCCGCGTGTCGAGGTCGTCGCGGCCCAATGCCCCGATCGCAATCCACACTGCGGTCAGCGCCACCACCGCCACGAGGGCCCACGGGACCAGCCACCCCACCACCGACTGGTAGTAGCGGAACTGCTCGTTCGACGAATGCCGCCCCACGGGGCGGACCCTATCTTCTCGCCGGCTGGTAGCGAGTACCCAGAAGCCGAGCCGTCCTCTGGCGCTGCCGCGAGACGCGCAGCCGCTGCAGGCGCTTCACGAGGATCGGGTCGTATTCCAGGGCCGCCGGGTTTTCGAGCAGCTCGTTCAGAACCTGGTAGTAGCGAGTCGCCGACATGTCGAAGCGATCCTTGATCGCCCGTTCCTTGACGCCCTCATGCTTCCACCACGACCTCTCGAAGTCGAGGATGTCTATATCTCTTTGCGCAAGCTCCAATTCCATACGACTACCGTAGCGCGCGGCCCCCGGGGGGCCGCGGATTTAGAGATGACGCCTGCCCTCGTTCAGCCGGAAGCTCTAGGGAAACAGCCCGCGCGTCAGGTGTGCCTCGGCCACCCTGCCGACCCCGATCCAGTGGGCCGCCTGGCGCATGGTGAGCCCCTTGCTCTCGGCCATCTCGTAGACCTCGGCAAAAGCACGCTCCATGATCTGTCGCAAGCGCTCGTTCACGTCCTCCTCGGACCAGAAATACGCCTGGATGTCCTGCACCCACTCGAAGTAGGAGACGGTTACGCCTCCAGAGTTGGCGAGGATGTCGGGCACCACGAAGATGCCTCTATCGGAGAGGATCTTGTCCCCCTCGAAGGTGATCGGGCCGTTGGCCGCCTCGCACACGACGCGCGCACTGACCTTGTCCGCATTCTTGACCGAGATAACACCCTCGACCGCAGCCGGGACGAGCACGTCGCACTCGATCTCCAGCAGTTCCTCGTTGGTCACCGGTTCCGCTCCAGGGAAGCCCGCCACCCTGCCGCCGCCCTTCTTGTGCCGGTTGATCGCCTCGGGATCGAGGCCCCGGTCCCGGTAGACGCCGCCGTCGACGTCTGAGACCGCCACCACCCGGCAGCCGGCGTCGTGCAGCAGCTGAGCTGCAAACCCTCCGACCTTTCCGTAACCCTGAATGGCGACCGAGACCTCCTCGATGCCGATGCCCAAGCTCTTGAGAGTCGAGAAGATCATGTACATCACTCCGCGGGAGGTCGCCCCCGCCCTGCCCCTCGAGCCTCCGATCGACACCGGTTTCCCGGTCACCACCCCGGGGACCGAATAGCCGTAGTTCATGGAGTAGGTGTCCATGATCCAGGACATGATCTCCTCGTTGGTGTTCATGTCGGGGGCGGGGATGTCCCGCTCGGGTCCAATGAACGGGAGGATCTCGGAGGCATAGCGCCGGGTCATGCGTTCGAGCTCGGAACGGCTCAGAGCCTTCGTATCGACGGCCACCCCGCCCTTGGCGCCCCCGAAGGGAATCTGGGCGACGGCGCACTTCCATGTCATCCACATCGCGAGGGCCTTGACCTCGTCGAGATCGACGCTGGGGTGATAGCGAAGCCCGCCCTTGGCCGGGCCGCGCGTCACGTTGTGGTGGACACGGTAGCCCTGACACACCCGTGTCGAGCCGTCGTCGAGCCGGAACGGCACCGACACCGACAGCGAGCGCTTAGGGGCGCGCAAGATCTCGTGAACGCCGGGCGCGAGCCCCATCAGCTCGGCGGCTTCGTCAAGTTGTGCCAGAGCGGTCTCCCAGGCCGAGGCGCCGGCGAGGTCGGCCTCGGGGTGAGGAGCTTTTAGCTGTGTCAAGGCGTCTCCATTGACGTCTCGTTTGCAGGGCGAAGAGCTGGAGACAGGATTCGAACCTGCGACCGGCCGCTTACAAGGCGGCTGCTCTACCGGGCTGAGCTACTCCAGCCTCAGGGCCCACCCTACTCCCGGCGGCGTGGCTGCCGCTTCTTCTTTATGGCTACTGGTTTCCGAGGCGGCGCGCCACTTCGAACATTGCGATGGCTCCCGCCACCGCCACGTTCAAAGACCGCAGGCGACCGCCGAAAGGAATACGCACAAGCGCATCGCAACGTCTCTTGATGGGGATGGACAGGCCCCTGTCCTCGGCCCCCAGCACCAGTGCCACCGGCGGATCGAGCGCGGGCGATGACCAGAGGTCCTGCTCGGCGTCCTCGTCGAGGCCCACCACCCAGGCTCCGGCGCCGGCCGCCTCGGTCATGGCGACGCCGATGTTCGAGACCCGCGCCACAGGCATCAGCTCGGCGGCTCCCTGAGACACACGGCGAGCCGCGTCGGTGACGCCCACCGCCCGCCGGGACGGCACCACGACTCCGTCGAATCCGGCGACCGCCGCGCTCCTCAGCAGCGAACCCAGATTGTGGGGGTCCATCACTCCGTCGAGCAGCAGCACGCGAGAGTTCTCGGCTTCGAGGATCGACTCGAGCGAGGAGTAGCGAAAGCGGCCGGTACGGGCCGCTACTCCCTGATGATTGACCCTGCCGGCGAGGCGGTCGATCTCAGCCTTGGGGACGCTGCGGACGGGCACCGACGCCTGAGTTGCCCGTCGCCGGATCTCGCCGAGCGCCTGAGAGGGGGCCAGTCCCTGCACGATGTAGATCCGCTCCGCCCCTTTGTCGGCCTTGAGGAGCTCCAACACCGCGCGCCGGCCGGTCACCAGGCCTCCCGAGGATTCGCTCACGTTGGGACCTCTCAGCCGGGCGGCTGTAGGCGCCAGCGTGCTCCCGAGGGGGTGTCCTCGATGACGACCCCCAAGCCCCCCAGGCGCTGCCTGATTTCGTCGGCGCGCTCGAAATCACGCTCGGCCCGGGCTTGTTCCCTGAGCTCCAACAGGACGTCGATCAGGCTCCCGGCGAGCTGGTCTGAGACCACCTCGGGGGCAAAGTTGAAGCCGAGCACCGTGGTAAGCGCAGCGAAGGTGCCCCCGAGTACCTCCAACCGGCCACGCGCGTCGGAATCGCCGTGCGAGGCCGCCTCGAGCGCGCCGTTCCCTTCTCTTACGAGATCGTGGATGACGGCCACGGCAGCCGCCGAGTTGAAGTCGTCGTCCATCGCCGCTATGAAACGGTCCCTGAAAGAGTCATGAGTGGCGATCTTTCCTGCAACAGTGCCGAGCAAGTGCAGGCACGACTCGTGAAACGTCTTCCACCGCTCGTGAGCTGCGGACGCATCGTGCAGGGCCTGCTCGGAGAACACGACCTGCGTTCGATAGGAACCCGATAGAGCCCACATCCGGACGACCTCTCCGTCGAAGCGCTCGAGCGCCTCCCGGGCGGTCACGGTGTTTCCCAGAGACTTGGACATCTTCTCGGACTGCATCTGGACCATTCCCGAATGAAGCCAGTGCCTGACGAAAGGCACCTCGCCGGTCAGGGCCTCCGCCTGAGTGAGCTCGTTCTCGTGATGGGGAAAGACGAGATCCGTTCCCCCCCCGTGAAGGTCAAACCCCATCCCCAGGTAGCGGATGGACATGACCGAGCACTCGATGTGCCACCCGGGACGTCCCGGCCCCCACGGCGAGCTCCACGATGGCTCCCCTTCCTTGGCCGCCTTCCACAACGCAAAGTCGAGAGGGTGCTGCTTGGAGGGATGCGGCTCGACCCGTTGGCCCGCGCGCATGTCCTGCAGAGAACGGCCGGACAGGCGCCCGTAGCCGTCGAAGCGTTCGACTGCAAAGAAGACGTTGCCGTCGGCCTCGTAGGCGAACCCTTGCTGGACCAACCCCTCGATGGCTGCGACCATGTCGGGGATGTGCTCGGTGGCGCGCGCGAGAATGTCCGGCGCGCCTACACCGAGAGCCTTCATGTCGGCTTCGAACGCCCCCGCATAACGGCGCGCGAGGGTCTCTTCGTCGACGTCCTCCTCACGAGCCCGCTCGATGATCTTGTCGTCGACGTCCGTGTAGTTCATGACGAATGTCACCTCGAACCCGCGGTAAGTGAGATAGCGGCGGATGAGATCGAACCACAGGAAGGTGCGGGCATTGCCGATGTGGACGAGCCCGTAAACCGTCGGCCCGCACACATACATCGAAACCCGGGGGGGATGGGCGGGCTCGAAGGCAACCACGCGGCGGGCGGCCGAGTCGTAGACGCGAAGACTCATGAGGTCCGAAAGCTTACTTTGGGTCGGCCGCGGCTCTGATCAGCCGTGCAACCAGGGACTGGAACGGTTTTAGGGTCGCCAGAGTGCAGAAAACTGCACCGAGAAGCGCTCAAAACGCGGAGGTAGGCGACTTCAGCAACACCACTGCGATGGCGGCGATTCCCTCGCCGCGCCCGGTGAAGCCGAGCCCGTCGGTGGTGGTGGCCTTGATCGAGACGAGCGCGGGCTCGACCCCCACTGCCTCGGCCACACGCGCCGACATTGCGGCCCGGTAGGGCGCCAGGCGAGGCCGTTCGGCGATCACGGTGACATCGGCATTCGCGAGCTCCCATCCGGCGTCCCGGGCGGCGGCGGCGCTCGATACCAGGATGGCGAGGCTGGAGGCGTCCCGCCAGGCTTCGGTCGGCGGGAACATGCTCCCGAGGTCGCCGAGACCCGCCGCCCCCAGCAGCGCGTCGGCAAGCGCGTGACTCACCACGTCGGCGTCTGAGTGGCCTGCCAGGCCCGGCGAATCCGGTACCAGAACGCCGCCGAGCACCAGATCCCTGGCGGAATCAAAGGGATGAACGTCGAATCCGAGGCCGACCCTCACGGTCGCAACAGGGCCTCGGCGAGCTCGAAGTCTGCCGGGTGAGTGAGCTTCGGATTGGGTGCGGTCCCCTCGACTAGGGCGATCCTGTAGCCCAGGCGCTCGAGCAGCTGGGCATCGTCGGTACCTTCGAATCCGTCCCTCTGGGCGCGGCGGTGCGCGTCCTTGAGGGCGGCGGTTCTGAACGCCTGGGGTGTCTGGATCCGATAGAGACCGGCGCGCTCGACCGTCTCGACGATCCAGCCTTGTTTCGCACGTTTGAGGGTCTCGTCGGCCACCGCTCCGGGCACCGCACCGTCGGCCTCGGTCAACGCCTCGATCACGGCACCGAACAGGGCCGCGGGGGCGAACGGTCGGGCCGCGTCGTGCACAACCACCAACTCCGAATCGACGAGCTCCAGGGCCGCCCGGACCGAGGCCTGTCTGGTATGCCCGCCCGGGACAACCGCCGCCTCAGAGACGCCTTCGACCTCGGCTAGGGCCTCGGCGAGGTGGTCCTGAGGGACTGCGATCACACAGGGTCGGCATCCGGAGGAAAGGACTATTTCGAGCGAGCGCGACAGGACGCTTCTTCCCGCCAGCTGACGGAATTGTTTGGGTTGGGACGAGCCCGAACGCTCGCCACGCCCACCCGCGGCCAGAATCGCCGAGGGGGGTGTTCTTGCTATCCCAGGACCTCGTCGAGCAGCTGCTCGGCCTCGTCCTCGTCGCACCCCTGAGCGAAGGTGAGCTCGGAGACGAGGATTTGGCGAGCCTTGGTCAGCATTCGCTTCTCGCCGGCGGACAAGCCCTTCTCCCGGTCGCGGCGGTGGAGGCTGCGAACCACATCTGCGACTTGATAGATGTCACCGGAGCGGAGCTTCTCGACATTGGCTTTGAAGCGACGGGACCAGTTCGTGGTGTTGGTGGTGGGCTCGTTCTTCTTGAGCACCTTGAAGACCTTCGGCATCTCGCGCGCCGGGGTCACCTCTCGGATCCCTACCTCCTCAGTGGAGTCGGTGGGAACCATCAACGTCAGCTCGCCATACGCAAGCTTGAGAATGTAGTACTCGCGCTCTTCACCCAACAGCTCGCGCTGCTCCACCTTCTCGACAACAGCAGCCCCATGATGCGGATACACAACCTTGTCACCAACGTCAAAACGCACGAATGGAAACCTCCTTCGGCGCTCCTAACAGTGCGGCCAATAATCGAATGCCCCAAGCCGGAACCCAGTCTGTGGGTCCGTGCCTCGCTGTATCCAGGGTAGCACGGCGGCACCCCGAGCAAGGCGAGCAGAGCGAGCCGAAACTAGGCACTCAGGGACTCCAGCTCCGGCACGGCCGGCGCCGTCCCCGGCCCCGAAGCCTGAGCTCGCGCCACTATGTGAGCCACGGCCGCAGCCACGTCCGCGACGACCACAGGCTCGAGCTGGGCGGGGACATCGCTGCATCCTCGCGGTATGAGGGCCGCTCGGAACCCGAGTCTCACCGCTTCGGCCAGGCGCCGCTCGATCCCGGGCACCCGGCGCACCTCGCCCGCGAGCCCGACCTCACCCACCGCCACAAGATCCTCCTCGACGGGAATGTCCGTCGCCGCCGAGACCAGGGCGAGCAGCACTGCCAGATCCGAGGCCGGCTCGCGTACCGCGATGCCGCCTGCGGCGGAGGCGAATACGTCCCGGGGCGCAAGCTGGAGACTGACGTGCTTGGAGAGCACTCCCAGCAGAAGCGCGAGCCGGCGGCCTTCGAGGCCCTGTGCCACCCGCCGCGGCTGGCCCGAGCTGGGCGGAGCCACCAGCGCCTGCATCTCGATCAGGACGCAGCGGGAGCCCTCAAGCCCGGGAAATACGACCGAGCCCGTCACCCCTCGCCTGCGGTCGGCGAGCAACATGGCCGATGGATCCACGACCGCCTCGAGACCGCGCCGGCCCATCACGAAGACGCCCGTCTCCTCGCACGAGCCGAAGCGGTTCTTCACCGCACGGAGCAGGCGCAGGGAGGTGGTTCGCTCGCCCTCCAGCGACAGGACCGCATCCACCATGTGCTCGAGAGTCTTGGGGCCTGCGATGCCGCCGTCCTTGGTGACATGCCCAACGAGGACCACGACTGCTCCGCCCTGCTTTGCGTAGCGTCCCAGGGCGGCAGTGCAGTCCCTGAGCTGGAGGGGAGAGCCGGCGGCCTGTTCCAGCCCGGCCATCTCGATCGTCTGGATGGAGTCCACCACAACGACCTCGGGCTGCTCCTGGCCGCACGCCTCGAGAATGCCCTCGACCGAGGTCTCCGAGGTCGCCCGCAGGCGTTCGCCGTCCACCTGAAGGCGGGCCGCGCGCAACGCCACCTGGGCCGGTGACTCTTCTCCGGTGACCAACAAGGTGCTCCGCCCCGAGAGGCCGAGAGCGTCGAGCAGCTGCAGAACCAGAGTGGACTTCCCGATGCCGGGCTCGCCTGCGAGCAAGCAGACCTCGCCGGAGACGAAGCCCCCACCGAGGACCCGGTCCACCTCGGCGATGCCGCTCTCGATGCGCGCAGGCGCACACGTTTTGGGGCCCAAGGTGGTGACTGCTGCGGTGGCCACGGTGGGGCCAGATTGAGTGCTCCAGGACGAGCACTTGGGGCATCGCCCGAACCATTTCGGGGAGTGATGGCCACAGTCCTCGCATCGGTAGGCCGCAAGTTGCTGCTCTTTGGAGATCATGGGCACGAACCTATAGGGGGCCTGTGACAGTCTTGGGCAAGGTAGCGAAGCGCGCGCTACGCGCTGTGGAGTACCGGGCGGACTCAAGCGGTCGACGCAACAAACTCACAGAGCTTCTCCGCCGGCGTCCTCCAATGAAGGGTCTCTCGCGGTCGACCATTAAGACCGTCGGCCGCAGCCTCTATGTCTTCGGTGCTGAAAC
>JALZJN010000210.1 GCA_030859735.1 Actinomycetota bacterium | reverse complement strand
CCCTGAATCTCATCTCGCCGCACGCCCGCTTGCGCATCGAGGTCGTCGCCAAGGGCGCGACCGCCACCAAGCAGAGCGCGATCGATCGCTACAAAAAACGTCAGCTCAGGCGCGACGCGGCGCGCGCTCTCGCACAGCACCGCCGGCTGCTCAACTACGACCGGGTCACGCGTGACTCGTCTGGGACGCTGGTGAGGCACGCCCTTGCCGGCTACGACGGTAAGGGTTTCGCGCTCTTCGGCATGTATCCGAGAAAGGCCCGGATCCGCAAGGGGCAGAAGGTCAAGTGGCACTTTTCCTCGCTGCGCTACGAGGATCACACGGTGACGCTTCCGCAGGGCAAGGCCACCAAAGTTGCCCGGAACGGATTTACTCCCTTCTGTGACACCGGATCGGGCCCGGACGAGCCGCCCCAGATTGAAGGTCCCCCGTTCTGCAACAACCCCGACGATCTCGAGTTCGACATCAAGCCCAGGTTTGCCTTCAAGCGGGGGGACAAGCGTTTCCGCGGTGGCGACTACAGCAACTCGGGCGTATCGGGCGCCAACGTCGAGGTTGGGGCCTCGCCCTACGAGCTCAAGTTCACGAAAAAGAACCGCAAGGGCTACAAGTACCTCTGCCTGATCCATCCCTTCATGAAGGGCAAGGTGGGTGTGAGGGCGCGAGCCTAGCGGCGGTGCTGATGGGTTTTAGGCGACGGCCCCTGAGGAGGGGGCCGTCGCCGGTGCGGTCACTTATGGGGCGCAGTGGCGCCGCGCTGAGCGCTTCGGTATTGATTGCAGCGCTGCTGGGCTCGGTGTCCACCGGAGCGCAGCAGGCGGCTGCGCCGCAGGCGTGCGACAACCCCGATCGATCGGTGACGCTTTATGCGAAACGCCTCGCGCCTGGACGCGTGGGGTACGGCCTGACTCCCTCATCGGCGAGCATCCCCGGCCCCGCCCTCGAGATGACCGAGGGCGAGTGTCTCGCGGTAAAGCTTGTGAACCGTACCGACAAGCGGGTGAGCGTTCACTCTCACGGCGTCGACTACACGGTGGCCTCCGATGGAACCCGGCTGAACTCGAGTTGCACCAAGCCCGGCGGCTCACGTACATATTTTTTCAGCACGCACGAAGCCTCGACGCGCGGCGACGGCACCGTCGATACCGGCAGCGCAGGCTATTGGCACTATCACGACCACTGCAGCGGATCGCCCCATGGCACCGGGGGCATCAACGCCGGTTTGTTCGGAGCGTTCATCGTCCGGCGAGCCGGCGACCCACTTCCCGATCGCAAGCCGTTCGTGATCGTGATGGGGCCCGGCGCCCGAATCAATCTGAAGACGGCGCCTCGCACACCGGTGTTCAGGGCCAACGAAGGGGAGCGGGTCGAGTTTGTCGTCATCACCCACGGCGACCTCTTCCACACTTTCCATCTCCATGGCCACCGCTGGGCCGACAACCGCACCGGGATCCCGGCAGCGCCCGACGATCCGGTGCAAGTGATCGACAACCGCACGAGCGGACCTGCCGACTCATTCGGTTTTCAGGTGATCGCCGGCGAAGGAGTCGGACCGGGGGCATGGATGTATCACTGCCACGTTCAGGGGCATTCCGACGTCGGCATGACGGGCCTGTTCGTGGTGCGTGACGCGGCAGGGCGCCTCACCGACCCGGCCCGGGCCGCGCTGCGGTCCTGGCAACACCACACACCCTCTCACGGGAGCCATTGAGATCGGATCGGTTGGGCATCTGGGGCCCCGAAGTGCCTGAGTGCTAGGGGCGGAAGCTGCGGGCCGGGGACCAGCCGCTGGCCCCGTTCTTGTTCTGCGAGCGGGCCCTGAACGAGTATTTCTTGCCGTTGACCACCGCCACGGGCTTCTTTCTCTTACCGAAGACGCCCGAGCCGGTCGTTGCGTTCTTCTTCCACGTGCGCCACCTCTTGGTGCCGACCCGAAACTCGACGTCGTACTTGCCCCCCGTCTTGGTCTTAGCGGTCGCCCAACGCACGGTGAAGGGCAAGCCCTGGGGGGCTGAGCTCGCGGTCGCGGGCACGTTGACGATGCCTCTCATGTTGTCGGTGGAAACGTGCAGCTCGCAGTAGTAGCGGAAGCTGCCCGCCGAGAAGCGCGTCTTGAAATCGATGTTGGATTGCAGCGGGCCCGAGTAGAACAGCTTACGTCCCTCGCGGACGTTGTGAATGTCGAAGGAGTCGGCGCTAGCCGTCCAGCGCACGGAGTCTCCCACCCTCACGCCGACGTTGGCCGGTTTGAAGAGGTTGTCCTTCACCTTGACGCCTTTGGTGGCGGCCCCGAGAGGGGCCGGCGCGAGACCGACCAGGACGGCGAGAACCACCAGGAGTTTTCTCATTCGCCAATATTAGCCTTATGGGGCGGGGTCGTTCAGGGCTTGGTAGCGCGCAGCGAGAAGAACAGGGGCAGTTTCGGCTCCCCCTCCGGCTGACGCCAGCTTCCGTCCGCAGGATTGAGCTCGAGTCCCGCCAGCTCCCATTCGCAGAACGGCCACTCGTGGAGCAAGTCGATCCGGAGTCCCTGCGAAATGAGCGCGCCGACGATGTTCGAGAGCGGGTGCCACCACCCGTACTCGTAGGGCTGTTCGATATGAGCGTCGGGGTCGGCGTAGCTCCCCTGGGTCTCGAACCGATGCGGCTGCTCGCCGCCAAAGTAGTCGTAATTGACCTTGAGCGGAATGTCATCGTCGAAGACATCCGCAAAGGGATGTTTCTCGGTGATGTAAAAGACGCCGCCCGGACGCAGAAAGTGCGCGACGACCTCCGCCCATCTCTGGATGTCGGGGAGCCACCCGAGCACTCCGCGCGATGTGTAGACGATGTCGTAAGAGCCCCGCAGCGCATTCGGCAGGTCGTAGAGGTTTGAACATACGAAGTCGGCCCGAAGATCCAGTTCGTCCGCGAGGGACCGTGCCAGCGAGATCGCTTCCGGGGAGAAGTCGGCGCCGGTAGGGCGCGCGCCGAGCCGGGTGAACGAGAGAGTGTCTAGCCCGAAGTGGCACTGGAGGTGGAGGAGCTCCTTTCCAGAGACGTCGCCGATTTCGGCGACCTCATAGTCCCGCAGACGTACGCCTCCCCGCTTGAAGCCCTCGACGTCGTAGAAGCTCGATCGCTCGTGGATGGCGGTCCACTCGTCCCACAAGGCGCGGTTGGCCGCCAGGAATTGCTCCACCCTAGAGAGGGCCGACCCGGCCGGGGGCCGGAGCAAACGGCGTGGCGTACTCATCGACGCCATCCAGCACCTCGGCAGGGTCTCCTGCCCGGCGCTCCTTCTCGGCCGCGACGATCTTGGGAAGCAGGCGTACATCACCGGCCACACAAAGCCCGGTGACCTCCGGCCGCGAGAGCACGAAGTCGACGGCAGCGTCGATGTGCTCCTGCTGCTCGAATGGCTCGTACCAGGTGGCGTACCGTTGCTCGCCCTCTCGCCACAGGTTCCTGGCGATCGCCTTGATGATCATGAGGCCGGCTTGCTGACTCTGGACCTCCTCGACCAAGTCCTCGTAGTCGTGCCGGTAATCCTCGTTGGAATAGAGGAGGTAATTGAGCGGCGTGAGCACCGTTTCGAAAGGGTAGCGCCGAAGGGCCTCGCGATGGGTGGACGGCGCAGAATGGTTGTGCCCGGTGATGCCGACGGCCTTGACCAGGCCCTGCTCCTTCGCCTCGACGGCGGCTTCCAGGGCACCGCCTGCCGCGGTCGCCTTGTCGAGCTCCGCCATGTTGTTGACCGCGTGAAGCTGCAGGAGGTCGACGTTGTCGACCTGCAGGCGCTCGAGCGAGCGTTGGATCTCCTGTGCGGCCCCCTGTTTGGTGCGCTCCTCCGTCTTGGTAGACAAGAAGATGCGGTCGCGTATGTCGTTCATCCACGGCCCATAGCGCAGCTCGGCGTCTCCGTAGTTGGCCGCCACATCGAAGTGATTGATCCCCGCGTCGAGGGCCAGGGCTATCGACGCGTCGGCCGTGGCCTGGTCCACCTCGGACAGCGCGGCGCCTCCGTAGATGAGCACCGAGCTCATGTGTCCGTTGCGTCCCAGCCGTCGCTTCTCCATGATTTCCTCCTCAGGTTTTCCACCCCGCTTTTTCCACCCCAGCGGCTTACAGCGGTGATCTTAAACTCGGTGCCGTGAGCACTCTGGAAGGACGGGTGGCGCTCGTGACCGGCGTGAGCCGCCGCATCGGCATTGGCTTCGCGGTTGCCGGGCGTCTGCTGTCCGCGGGGGCCGCGGTCGCGTTGCACTCGTGGGCGCCGCACGACGCAGAGCAGCCTTGGGGCGCGGACGAGGAGGGCGTGGAGTCGCTGGTGGAGGAGCTCGGCCACCGTGGGGGCCCGGTCGCCCACGTAGAGGCCGACTTTGCCGAACCCGATGCTCCCGAGCGCGTACTGAGCGTGGCGGGGTCGGAGCTGGGCCACGTGGACATCCTCGTCTGCAATCACGCACGTTCGAGTCAACTCTCTCTGGAGGAACTGACCGCGGCCGAGCTCGACCTCACGTTCCAGATCAACACGCGCGCCACCTTGCTGCTGGTCAAAGAGTTCGCCAGGCGGCACGACGGACGGAGGGGGGGCCGAGTGCTAATGATGACCTCGGGGCAGCACCTCTCGCCCATGCCCTCGGAGCTCCCCTACATCGCATCCAAGGGCGCCATCCATCAGCTCACCGTGAGCCTTGCGGCTCATCTGGCACCGCGTGGCATCACCGTCAACACGATCAATCCGGGAGCCACCGACACCGGCTATGCCGACGAGAAACTGAGGCAAGACGTGCTTGCCCTCGAGCCCCAGGGCCGCTGGGGTCAGCCGGATGATGCCGCCAGGCTGATCGCGTGGCTCTCCTCGGACGACGCCGCGTGGATCACCGGACAGGTGATCAACTCCACCGGCGGCGGTCCCTGAGTACGCATCGTATTTCCGATGCGGAGCACTAACGATTAGGGTGCATCGCCTGAGGCCCCGATCGAGGAGAGAGCAGCGATGCCCAGAGAGGACATCACCAAAGCCGTGCTGCACGAGAAGGAGATTCCCACCGCCTGGTACAACCTGCTCGTGGACCTGCCGGGAGATCCCACTCCCCCGCTCCACCCCGGCACGATGCAGCCCGTAGGGCCCGACGATCTGGCGCCCTTGTTCCCCGACTCCCTCATCGCTCAGGAGGTCTCCTCCGAGCGCTACATCGACATACCGGGGGCGGTACTGGATGTCTATCGTCAGTGGAGGCCCTCTCCCTTGCATCGAGCTCGCCGCCTCGAAGCCTCGCTGGGGTTGTCGGGCAAGCAACGCATCTATTACAAGTGGGAGGGGACCTCGCCGGCCGGATCCCACAAGCCCAACACGGCGGTGCCGCAGGCCTACTTCAACAAGCAGGTAGGCATCACACGGCTTGCAACCGAAACTGGGGCCGGCCAGTGGGGGTCTGCGCTAGCTTATGCGTGTACCGTCTTCGAGCTTGAGTGTCTCGTGTTCATGGTCAAGGTTTCCTACGAGCAGAAGCCCTACCGCCGCGTTCTGATGGAGACGTGGGGGGCCGAAGTTCACGCCTCACCTTCCGAGGAGACGACGGCCGGGCGCAACATTCTGGCTTCCGATCCTTCTTCGACCGGCTCTATCGGCATCGCCATCTCGGAGGCCGTCGAGATTGCGGCACAGGATCCGAACACCAATTACGCGCTCGGGTCCGTCCTCAACCACGTCTGTCTGCATCAGACAGTTATCGGACTCGAGGCCAAGAAGCAGATGGAGCTGTTCGAGGACACACCGCACGTTGTCATCGGCTGTGTCGGAGGCGGCTCCAATTACGCGGGCATATCGTACCCGTTCGCCGCGGACGTTCTGCGAGGCGAGGCCAACACACGCTTCGTAGCTGTTGAGCCCGAGGCCTGTCCTACGCTCACGCGCGGCGTTTACGCGTATGACTTCGGCGACACCGCCGGCACGACTCCGCTCATGCCCATGTACACGCTCGGTCACGACTTCGTACCCGCACCGGTGCACGCCGGTGGGCTCCGCTACCACGGCGACGCCCCTTTGCTTTGTGCGCTCGTGCATCAAGGGGTATACGAGGCGCGCGCCTATGGGCAGGTGCCGGTGTTCGAGGCGGCCGTCCAGTTCGCCCGCTCCGAGGGATTTGTCCCGGGGCCCGAGCCCGCTCACGCGGTCCGAGCGGCCATCGACGAGGCGTTGCAGGCGCAAGCGGCGGATGAGGAACGTGTGATCCTGTTCAACCTCTGTGGGCATGGACACTTCGACATGAGAGCTTACGAGGCCTTCCTCGCCGGCGAGCTCGAGGACTTCTCGTTGACGGACGAGGCACTCGAGGCGTCCTTGAGCAGCCTTCCCTCGCAACCCCAGCCGGCCGGCTAGCCGCCGCGCAATGCCCGATCTGAGGCCGTTTCGCGGCGTCCGCTATGCGCGCTCGGAAGAGCTCTCGGACATCGTCTGTCCGCCTTTCGACGTCATCTCCGAAGACGCACAGAGAAGACTTCACGAACGTCATCCTCGTAACGCGGTGAGGATCGAGCTACCCTTCTCGGAGACCCGCGATCCGGACGACCGTTACCGCAAGGCGGCGGTGCAGTTCAGAGCGTGGCTGGAGGAGGGCGTACTGGCCGCGGACGAACAGCCGTGCCTCTACGTCTACCGGCAAGACTTTACGCACGACGGCGCGCCCAAGCGAGTGACGGGGGTGATCGGGGCGCTGCAGTTGCAAGAGCTCGGCGAAAAGAGCGGCGTCCTGCCTCACGAACGGACGATGCCGGGGCCCGTCGAAGACCGTCTGGCGCTGCTGCGGGCATGTCCCGTCAACATCTCTCCCATCTACGCCATCTACCGAGGTAAGGGAGGGTTGGCCCCTTTTCTCGACTCGCTCACCCAGAGGCCTCCACAGGCCCGGCTGCAGGACGAGTCCGGCACGCTTCACCGCATGTGGGTGGTGCGGGCAGCTGCTGAGATAGAGGTTCTTTCGGCCGCAGTCCGGCCCGGTCCCCTCGTTATCGCAGACGGACACCACCGCTATGAGACTGCGCTCGAGTATGCCAAGGAGTCGGGCGCCGGTCCCGAGGCGAGCGCGGTCATGTGCTTCTGTGCGGATGCCGATGTCGAGGACCTCAAGGTACTGCCCTATCACCGCGCCTTCAAAGTGTCTGTTTCGGACGATGCTGTGCGCACCCGCTTGATCGAAGACTTCGCAGGCAAGGAACTAGATAAGTCGGTTGCCGAGCGTGTGTTCGAGCACTCGGCCGCCGACCACGCCTTCCTTGTGATTTTGCCCGGCACCGAGCGATCGGCTCGGCGATCGCGACAGAAAAGCACCGAGCGATCGGCTCGGCGATCGCGACAGAAAAGCACCGAGCTGTTGTTGGAGGTCGACGAGGAGCTCGTCGCAAGGACGGTTGGAGACCAGCCGCACGCGTGGCGCTGCCTGGATGTCGTCGCGCTGCACGAGGCGGTACTGCCCCGGCTCTTTCCCGAAGGCATCGATGCGATGCGGTTCTCCTCCGAGGAGGAGGAGATAAGGCGCCTGGTGGACGAGGACTTCAGCTTTGGGGTGCTGATGAAGCCGCTCGAAGCAGTGTCGGTGGTGGAGGTGGCCCGCAGCGCCAAGCGAATGCCTCAGAAGGCGAGCTATTTCTGGCCCAAAGCGGTCACCGGGCTCGTGTTTCACCCGCTGAGCTGAGGCGAACCCGCCGGTCCTCGAGCGCGCGTTTACGCGCCATCGCCTACCGGATCGGTCCTCGACGGCGCGTTACGCGCTTTTCGCTACCGTCGGGGCCGGCGCCGGGGAGGGTCCAGCCGGAGCTCACGCCACGCCTCTGCGGTCCTCAGCAAGAGCTCGAGCCGGGGACGGCCGGGAAGGTCGTCGGCCGCATCCACGGCGCGTGCTACGTTCGCGGGTGCGGCTGCTCCCAGCAGGCGGCGTCCGGTTTCCAGCACCACGTAATCGAGCCCACTCGAGCGCAGCAGCGCGGTCGATTCCGGGAGAGTCCGCGTGCCCGTGACGACGATCCGTTCGACACCTGCGAGGCGAGCACCTTCCACCGCCGCCCTCAATATCTCCTGATCTACATCGAGAACGACAAGCGTGCGTGCGTTCTGCGACGCGCGCTCGATGAGATCCGCGTCGCGGGCGCTTCCCCGGGCCACGTGAGCCCCGGCGCGGCGCCAGGTTTCTGAGCGTTCGGGCGAGGGCTCGACCACTCCTACCTCGTCGCCCGCCTCGAGGAGCCTGTTCACGACCGCGGCCCCCAGTTCTCCGGAAGCTCCGAGCACGATGACGCTCACGCCGGGGGGACCATCAGGTCTTGACGTTCAAGATTCCGGAGGCGAGCTCGAAGCGAGCGACGCGTGTGGGTGGCAGCGGTTCACCGTCCACATGACGGGCGAAGGGCGACTCCGAGCGTAGCTCGAACGAGTGGAGGCCTTGATGATAGAGAACGTCGCGATGATGAATGAGATCCTTTGAGACCATCACGCGCCAAGCGTAGAGAGGCAGCGCTTCGATGCGCATCGTCTTTAGGGCAAAGACATCTATTCCCCCGTGTAGCTTGACCTCCGGCGCGATCATCACGGGCCTGTTCCCGAGATACGCGTAGGGACCTGCATTGCACGCGATGGCCATCGATACGGGAGTTTCGCCGAAGTCGCCGGAGAGGATCATCAGCGGCCGCCGGTGACGATGGCTGCCGGCCAGCACCCGGAACGCGCTCCAGTAGAACCACACCTCACCGAAACGCCGCTTTGCCGGCACGTAACGCTCGACTCGTTCAGCGGCCTCCGCATCGAATCCGCAGCCGGCCGAGAAGGTGAAGTAACGCTCGTTCATGCGCCCCAGCGGCACCTGCGTTGCAGGCGTTGTAATGTTCTTCAGTAGCCGGTCGATGGCGGCGAAGGGATTGAGAGGGACGCCGAGGGCGCGGGCGAATACGTTCATCGTCCCGCCGGGAACGATGGCCAAGGGGGTGACGGTGCCGGCGAGCCCGTTGGCGACTTCGTTGACGTGTCCATCGCCCCCGAAGGCAATGACCAGCTCTGCGCCGGCTTCGGCTGCTTCGGCTGCAATCGTGATCCCAGTGTCACGGTCTGTGGTGGAGTAAGCATCGACACGAAAGCTCGCTCTCAGATGAGCGATCACGTTCTGCCTCAACTTGTCCGCAGCAAATCGCCCGGCGTTGGGATTGATGATCACCACTGCGGGTGGACGGGGTGAAAAGGAGGCCATTTCCCACACGCTACCCTCCGAAGTGGCGGAACCGACGGCGAGAGACGGAACAGGCGGTTGAGCGATATCGAGGTCATCGACACTCACATGCTTGGCTTGGCGGGAATTACCGCCACCTATGTGGTTCGAGGAGAGCAGACCGCGCTGATCGAAACCGGGCCCAAGGCGTCGGTGGACCACGTGCTCTCCGGCCTCGAGTCCTGCGGACTGTCGTCTCTGGACTGGATCGTAGTCACGCACATTCATCTCGACCATGCCGGAGCGGCCGGGACCCTGGCCTTGCGTTTCCCCGAGGCCAGGGTGGCCGTGCATCCCGTAGGCGCTCCCCACCTGGTCGACCCCTCGAAACTGTGGACGAGCGCAGCCCGTATCTACGGCGATGCGATGACGCGGATGTGGGGCGGCGTCGACCCCCTCCCGGCAGACCGTATCCACATCTTGGAGGATGGCGACTCGATCGACCTCGGCGGGCGCAGCCTCACCGCAGTCGAGACGCCGGGCCACGCCTACCACCACCACGCTTTCCTCGACGATCTTACGGGGGGAGTGTTCGTGGGCGATGCGCTGGGGGTGCGCCTGGGTGATGCCGGTATCGTCCGCCCCGCCACTCCACCGCCCGAGTTCCACCTTGCCAAGGCAGTGGAATCCATCGCCCGCATCAAGTCGCTGGGGGCAACCGCGATGTGGCTGACGCATTTCTCTCGTCACGATGACGGTGGAGGGGGCAGCGTGGCAGAGGTCTGCGAGGAGGCCGCCGACGGGCTGCGACAGTGGGGCTCGTGGGTGCAGGCGGCCCGCTCCGAGGGTGCCGGCGACCTCGATTCGGCGACCGCCTACGTTGCGAAGAGGGCTGGGGCCGAGCTCGAGGCCGGGCTCTCCGGGGAAACCGCCGACCGGGTCGAGGCCACCACCTCCACCTGGATGAACACCTGGGGCTATCTGCGCTACCTGGAAAAGGAGGAGGCCCCCTCCTGAGTCAGAAGGGGGCCTCGTGGCTTGAAGCGTCGGCTTGATCCGGCGTTCTACTCCCCCGACTTAGCTCCCATCAGTTTTGCGGCGAACCTTCGGGTGACCAGGAAGAGACCCGCCATTCCGCCCAACAGCGCTAGGGCCAGTGGACCATCGAGCTTGGTCTCTTCCGGCGCCAGGTAGGAGGTCGAGTCGCCGTCGAGGGTCTGGGTCTCGCCCTGAGGAGGAAGGTCGGCGGAGCCGTTGGGCCCACAGCCTTCCACCCAGAAGACCTTGTGCTTGACGTCGGCCCCCTGGGACCCTTCAGCATTAACCGTCAGCTTGACGTGATAACCCTGGATGGGGTGGGGATCGACTCCTGAGTCGCTGATCAGTGAGCTGAGATCGACCGTCACCTCGGCGTCGAGATCCGTGCCCCCACCGGCCGGGTCCTCGCCGATGAAGACGCTTCCCCCGGTGGAGCCGTCCGCGGTCGGCGGGACCAGCTTGAAGGTGTAGTCGGCGTTGAGGTCTCCTTCGTCGTAGCCGTAGAAGTCGACCTGGAAGATGCAGCCGACGTGAGGCTGGTTGTTGGGGTGGGTGTCGAACTCCACACCATCGATCTTTACGGTGCCGTTGTTGCCGGGCGGGTCGGCCAGCGCCAGTCCCGGCAGCGCTGCCAGCGCTCCCGCCATCACAGCTATAAACGTCTTCTTAAGCTTGAATCCTGTGGTCAAGGTGCCCCCCTGTCGTCTTCCGATATTGCCAGTTCTTAGGAGTATGAGGAGATTCACAGGGAAAACAACCGGCTCGGCGAAAAATTGCGTCTTCTAGGTAGAGCCTTCTAAGATCGTGGGCGGGGATTTTCCCGGGAAGGACCTTAGCTCGTCGAGGCTCAGTCGCTAGGTCGCGTTGCGCAGGTGCTGCGCCCGCTCTTCTGCGTCGGTAGCGTTCTCATCGGCCTCCGCAGCCGCCTCGAACAACTCCAATGCCTGGCGAAACCGTCCGCGCCGCTCGAGGAGGTCGCCGAGGGCGTACCAGGCGCGAATGTGGTGCTCCTGGGCAATTGCCGGCTCGAGCTCCAGCGACTCGAGGCGGGCGATTGCTTCGTCCATGCGGCCCAGGTCTGCGAGCGCTCCCGCAGCGACGATAGCGCCCTCGTAGAAAACCGCCTCGGAGACGGCTGGGCGGACGATCTCATCGCACACCTCTAGGGAGTGCTGCGGGCGTCCGAGCGCACGGTGACAGTCGGCCAGGACCGGGTTCTGCTCCTGTGAGCCCGACAGACGCCGGAAAGCGGCCAGCTCGAGCGCCGCCTCCTGGTAGCGCCCCGCCCGGTAGTGGGTCAGTCCCAGCAGTTCTCGAGCCGCCACCGATCTCAGGGCGAGATGCTTGGCTTGCTCCCCCAGCCTGGTGGCCTCCTCGAAGTCGGAGGCTGCGAACGCACCAGCTGCTTCCGAGAAGGTCTGTACCAGAATCTCGGCCTTGCCCGGCCGTGCGGTCGCGTGGAGCTCCTCGACTATGTCGGCGGACAGGTGAACGGGCTCGTGCTTGGGTTTGTGCGATGGGGTACGAGCAGGAGCGCGCGCACGCGGGGGCCGGCGAGGACGTCGGGGGCGTGACATGTGCCGACCCTATCGAGCGCGGTTCCCATCGGATGACACCTGTGAAGCCGAAGCTTCCGGGGTCTTCACACTCAGGATCCACACTTCCTCTCCGTCGTTCATCATTCCCGACTTGCTCATGCTGAGTTTGGACGCCACCTTCTGGGAAGCATGATTGGTCGGCGCGATCGATGCCGAGAAAGTGGTGATTCCAAGTTCAGCGCGCAGGATGCCGGTCATCGCTGTGGCGGCCTCTGTGGCGATGCCGGCTCCTTGCCACGGTACTCCGATCACCCAGGCCAAGGCGGCCGAGTTCTGGCGAGCGGTCGCCTGGACATAGCCGACGGCGAGGCCCTCGGCATTCAACCGGACGATCCAGTTGAGCCACAGCTCGTCCCCGGTGGGCGACCGCCGCGCCGAGAGGGCCTCGTAGCGGTTGGCCAGGTACTCGGCGGTTGGAGGTTGTCCGTTGATGAGCTCGTTGAGCGAGGGATCCTCGAGTACCATGGCCATCTCTGCAGCATGCTCCCTGGTCACCGGTTCCAAGCGCAGCCGTCCCCCGGGCGTGGTCAGTGAGCGTTCTTCCCAATTGACGGCTTGGTCTTGGGGGGTATGGTCGGGCATCGTCTCCGGCAGCTCCGTCGCCTCGGTGTGCAAGTTTCCTGTCGCGAAAAAGACCGCCCTCGAGGCGGTCTTTTTCAACTTTATTCCCGGCAGCGTCCTACTCTCCCACCCAGTTGCCCGGGCAGTACCATCGGCGCTGGAGGGCTTAACTGCTGGGTTCGGAATGGAACCAGGTGTTTCCCCTCCGCAATGACCACCGGGAGACCTATCTATTCAATTGTGAAATTCTTCACCCTGAAAGCTCCAGAGCGAGCGCGAGCGATACCAAGCCCTCGGCCTATTAGTACCGGTCGCCTGAACACATTGCTGTGCTTACAGCTCCGGCCTATCAACCTTGTCGTCTAGCAAGGGGCCTTACCCAGTTGATCTGGTGGGAGATCTCATCTTGAGGTCGGCTTCGCACTTAGATGCTTTCAGCGCTTATCCGTTCCGCACGTAGCTAACCAGCCTGCCCTTGGCAGGACAACTGGCACACTAGAGGTGCGTCCGTCCCGGTCCTCTCGTACTAGGGACAGCTCCTCTCAAATCTCCTACGCCCGCGGAGGATAGGGACCGACACTTCTGTTACCTCCGGGCCGTGCTTCTGGGCCCGGCGGCCAGGTCGTTTCTGTTCCGCCTGGCTCCCCATGTCGCCATGGGGGTCGGACCATATCTTCATGGACTCAGTCCATGTTCGGCGTATGGCCTCTGAGGATTCTGGATTGTTACTTGATGTACTCGACAATATCTCCCACCGCCGTTCATCAAAAGTGCCTGTTCTCGCAGTCTTGCAAATCCTTCAATCGACAAGTGCTCCCCTCGCGACATTGCTCTTACTATTAGGGAGAAAGTGACGAAATCCTGTTGTTTCGAACTCAAGAGTGGCTGTAGTTCGAAGAAAGGAATCACCCGAGTCAACAAGTCGACCCGGTTACGAACAACGAAGACAAGGCATCTGTCCTCCGCTCCTACGTGATTCTCACGTTATACGACCACAACCAAGTCGAGCCGCTATGAGATCCAGGACCTGACGGCGTTCTGGATTCTGGCTCACGTGAAACTCCGGTACTAGTTGCCATTTGTTGGTCGTACTCGGATTCTTCTGGAGAGCTACGTGAAAGGAGCCTTCCCCGTCCACGTAGCCTGCGATATAGGCATCCAGTCTTTCCTGCTGATCGACCGCACCCGGTGCTTTGTCACTGTTCATGCCACAGACGCTAGCAAAGCACTGTGACAGGACGAGTAGCTCGGGATGCTCGGTGTTTCCAGCATTTAGCCGAATTTATAGACAGCGCGTATCCACTGTCTCACGACGTTCTAAACCCAGCTCGCGTGCCGCTTTAATGGGCGAACAGCCCAACCCTTGGGACCTGCTCCAGCCCCAGGATGCGACGCACGGTTCTCCACAATTTCTTGTGGCGCAGACTATCCCTTCATCCAACCTCTCTTGCTGGTTGGAGCTCGGCGTCTTATAGCGTCCGTAAATTTGGAGCAATGCTCCAGGGATCGCTATCTCAGGCACAAAGCCTTCAGTCGTTACGGGGTCAAAGAAGCTCAGTGAGCTTCTCGACTTCCCACGAGATTGCCCTTCGGTCCGCGACTACCTGAGACAGGTAGCTGCTGGGTATGAAACCGAGGAGGGTTTCCCCGTTATTAGCCGAGTCTTGCTTAGACGGTTACCCGTCTAAGGGCCCTAAATTGAGCCGACATCGAGGTGCCAAACGGTTCCGTCGATATGGACTCTTGGGAACCATTAGCCTGTTATCCCTAGGGTACCTTTTAGCCGATGAGCGACGGCCCTACCACGAGGGACCGCCGGATCACTAACTCCTGCTTTCGCACCTGCTCGACTTGTAGGTCTCGCAGTCAAGCTCCCTTGTGCGTTTACACTCAACTCCTGATGGCCGACCAGGATGAGGGAACCTTTGAACACCTCCGTTACATTTTAGGAGGTCACCGCCCCAGTGAAACTGCCCACCTGACACTGTTTCCGATCCGGATAACGGACCCGGGTTAGAAGCCCAGAACATCAAGGGCGGTATTTCAAGGTTGACTCCACCTGAACTAGCGTCCAGGCTTCGAAGTCTCCCGCCTATCCTACACAAAATGTTCCAAACTCCAATATCAAGCTGCAGTAAAGGTCCTAGGGTCTTTCCGTCCTTCCGCGGGTAACGAGCATCTTTACTCGTATTGCAATTTCGCCGAGTCCCCAGTCGAGACAGTGCCCAAGTCGTTACGCCATTCGTGCAGGTCGGAACTTCACGTTGATCCCCTATTACTAGGGGCGCAGACTATCCCTTCACCTCTTGAGTATTGCTCGAATCATTCCGATCTCGTTCGTTCTGCTGCCGCTCGAGTTCATCTGTTCCAACAAGTCACAGATGCTCTCGACGCCGCTTGCGGTGAGATGAGTTCCCAACGCCATGCGACGACAAACCTCGCTGAATATCTCGAAGTCTCTGCGCTTCGATGAAAGCAGCGGGTACGCCTCGAAGAATGGGATTACAGCCTCCTGCAAGTTGCGAAGAGACCGAACCTCGAACTTCAGGGTCTTGTCCGATCGGTCGGGCCTGATGGTTCCACAGCCAAAAAGATGTGGAAGTAGGTTCACGACTTCAGCCCGATCGGCGTTCTGGCTGACGGAAAAACTGGGACGGATCTCCCATCCCACTCTGATCCGCGGCTGGGGGCGCAAAGAGATGCAGAAGCATCCTTCGCCGTCCACATAGCCTGAAACGTACGACGGAATGTCGAGCATCGTTCAGAGGGCCGGCGTCTTATGACGTTCGTAGATTTGCTTGCGCAGGAACGTCATCTTGGCTTTCGCCTCAGTCGTTACGGGGTCAAAGGGTCTGATACGACCCTCGACTTCCCACGGGATTCCCCGCTCGTGTGAACGAGGTAGGGGTTCCCCGTTATTAGCCGGATTTGCATGAGGGATCGCTCCCCCAAGGGGCAAGCTGTAGCTTACCCGACAAGGAATTTCGCTCATGTCCGGTATGTCCGGATTGTCTGTTGCTTGATGACCTCCTGTATGAGGAGGCGGATCGGCGTTAGCCAATCTCCCTGCGTCGCCACAGGGTTCGGACCATCTCATCTTCTCGCTGTGTCGAGAAGGCTGGCGTATGGCCTCTGAGGATCCCGCAAGGGCGGTTTCCTGCTGATTGTCCGGCGTGGCCCTTGTCGTACCACACACCACCGGATTGTCACTGTCATGCTGATCGCATGACGAGTACCGGATGGATGCGCCGGATATTCCAGCATATAGCCAGCTGCACTCACCAACGTCGCCGTTGGGAGGGGCAGCACCCCTCTCCTGCTGAGGGGCTCTTGCAACCTTAGGCATCACTGTTACCTCCACTCGAAAAACAAGTGGCGGGACGGTCATTTCTGCCGTCCTCCCCATGTCGCCATGAGGATCGGACTGTCTCATCGCCTCTCCTTGGCAAGGGAGGCGCTCGGCGTACAGTCTCTGAGGATCCCGCGAAGCGGTTTCCTGCTGATTGTCCGCACCGAACCGGATTATCACTGTATTCATGCCTCACACTCAATCATCGAGGTGTGACACAAACGAGTACCGTCGGATGCTCGGATGTTCCAGCATATAGCCGAGTTTTAGAACCGCCGGTTGGTAGCAACCCACGGTTATAGTTACCGCCGCCGTTTACCGGGGCTTAGGTTCAGAGCTTCGCCGAGACCGAAGTCTCAGCTAACCCTTCCCCGTAACCTTCCGGCACCGGGCAGGCGTCAGAGCGTATACAGCGCCTTACGGCTTCGC
>JALZJN010000088.1 GCA_030859735.1 Actinomycetota bacterium | reverse complement strand
ACCGGCTCCTCGAGCTGCTCGTACGTACAGGACTCCGGATCGCGATCGGGGCGCCAGCGGACGAACTGCGCGGTGTGACGGAAGCGGATGCCTTCCATATGGCCGTAACGGACCTCGACGACTCGCTCAGGACGCAACGGCGTGAACGAGAGATCCTTACCGGCGGCCCACCGGCTGCCCTCGGCGTTGCGCGGCGTACGGTGTCCTTCTTCCTGCTTGGCCCACGCCCACGGGTGATTGTCGAACGTGGTGACCAAAGGCTGCATCTCCTCGAACAGTTCCCTGCGCTTGGTCAGGGTGAACGCGCCGATCACGCCGACGCTGACCAACTCGTCGGCGTCGTTGTAGAGACCGAGCAGTAGTGAGCCGATCCGGTCGGACGCACTCTTGTGCAGCCGGTAACCGGCGACGACACAGTCCGCAGTACGTTCGTGCTTGACCTTGAACATCACCCTTTTGTCGGGTTGGTAGACACTGTCCAGAGGCTTGGCGACCACACCGTCGAGGCCGGCGCCTTCGAACTGGTGGAACCACCGCGTGGCCTCCGCCCTCTCGGTCGTGGCCGGCGTTAGATGAATTGGAGCCCTGGACGAGGACAACGCGTCCTCGAGCACGGTGCGCCGCTCAGAGAACGGCCGGCCGGTGTAGTCGGTGTCGCCCAGCGCGAGCAGGTCAAACGCGACGATCCGGGCCGGGGTCAGCCCGGACAACAGCTTCACCCGGCTTGCGGCCGGATGAATCCGATGCTGGAGGACCTCGAAGTCCAGCCGATCACCGGTCGCGCCTATAACGATGATTTCGCCGTCGATCACGCAGCGCTCGGGAAGGTTCGCTCGGATCGCCTCGACCAGCTCGGGGAAGTAGCGCGTCATCGGGCGCTCTTTCCGGCTGCCGATCTCCACCTCCTCTCCGTCTCGAAAGAGGATGGATCTGAAGCCGTCCCACTTCGGCTCGTAACTCATGGAGCCGGCGGGGATCTCGTTGACCGCCTTAGCCAGCATTGGCGGCAGTGGGGGCATGACGGGAAGGCGCATGCCGATCATTGTCTCCGATCCATTCATAGAGCGGACGGCCCGGCACTTCCCAGCGCTACTTCGTGGCGCAGCTGCGTGCCGCGACGTCGCCGGGATCGGCTCTCAGCCGGAGGAAGCACCGACGACGCCGGCGTTGAATACCTACGACTGAACGCCAGGTCACACCACTTAAGAGAAAGAAGCCAAAGTTCACTGCCACTCCTAACCAGAACTTCGTTTCTCTTCCATGCGAAGCCGGGGGTGTAGCCTTGACGATGAAGCAGGCCGTTGGGAGGATTTCTACGGTTAGCCCCTGGTTCGCATCCGCAGTTTCTAGCTACGAGGAGGGTTGGGAGAGGATGGGGCTGGACGCAGCGCTGTACTCGGGTTCGAAGTGCTATTTTTTCGACGGTAACCGATACATTCGGGTGACTCGAGGCGATACCGGCCCAGGAACGGTAGATCCGGGTTATCCGGCGCCCATCTCGAACTGGGGTTGGCCCGGTGGGTTCGGCTCAGCCGGCATTGACGCCGCGCTCTATTCCCACACAAAGTGCTATTTCTTCAAGGGCAACCAGTACATTCGCGTGACTCGAGGCGATACCGGCCCGGGAACGGTAGATCCGGGTTATCCGGCCGACATCTCAATGTGGAGGTGGCCTCGTGGATTCGCTGGTTCCCCGGGCGTACCGACCGTGCGACTGCATGCCAAGATCCTGACCGAGCCAAACGTCCCCGTCGACACTGCCGTTCAGCGCATGCGCGGTGTGTATGCGAGCGTCGGCATCGCGGTCCAGCTCATCTCGACCGAGGATCTCGACTTGCCGGAGCTGAACGATGTCGAAGTCGGCAGGTGCGTGCTCGGCGAAACCACGGAGGAGCAGGACGAACTATTCGAGAATCGCAACAATGCCGGGGCCAATGACGTCGTCGTATACTTTGTGCGGTCGACCGTGCCACCATTCAATGGCTGCGCCGCACATCCGTCGGCTCGCCCCGGGGCGGTGGTCGCGCGGGAAGCGACACAGTGGACGCTGGGACACGAGGTAGGCCACGTACTCGATTTGCGGCACGTCGACGACAATGACCGGCTGATGACCGGGAACGGGACAGCGAACATCACTAACCCACCGCCCGATCTCGTCGACAGCGAGGGCACCACGATGCTGAACAGCGCCTTTAGCCAGGACATATAGGAGGTCCCATGGCCGTCTCGATGCACGATGTCCGCCGCGTCCTCGACCCGGAGGAACCCAGCTACGAAGCTGCTGCCAAGCTCGGCACCGAAGCGCTTCCGCACCTTCAGGCGCTGGTCGCCGGGGCAGATCCCATGCTGGCTTCGAAGGCGACGTACGCGGCGAGCCTACTCGAGGGGGCGGCGGGGAAAGACGTTGTGCGGACCGCTGCCCAGTCCGACGACCCGGTCGTACGCGTAGCAGCCGCAGCGGCGGCGCGGAACCTACCCGCCGAGTCGGCGAGCGACGTTCTCGCCCAACTGGTAAGGGATGCGGATTCGGGCATCAGAAAGGTCGCACGGGCATCCGCCGCCCGAGGACGACAGTCAGACTGACGTGTCTCCCGCCTCGAGGAGCACAAGAACGACCTCGTGAAGGCGCCGTTGCGGATGCCTGTGGGTGCCGAAAACCCGATTCTGCCTCTGACCAGCCCTTCTCACAGCCCGAATCCCCTCTCCGCGAACGGTGTCGTAGCCCCCGCTGCCCGTGAGGCCAAAGACTCAAAGAACAAGATCGACACCAAGCTGGAGGGAGGTGACTTCATGGAACTGCTCGCAACATCGCTTAGAGCCGAGGATGGCGGGTGGCAACTTCAACCACTTGACCGGACGTGACCCCGCACGCTCTGCGTTTTCCCTACGCAGAAAGTCTGACCGGATTATCGGCACCCATAAGGTGACGTCTATTTTTCTGGACAGGGGCCCTCGTTCCGGGGAGTATTGGCGCACGGGAGCCGGGATTGTATGTGTGCATCGACAGCGTTCAGCGAAGCGGAGCCGTCATTTCTGGCTCCGCAACCGCCCGCAGACGTGGGTGTCCTGTTCGTGCACGGAATCGGCCGCCACGAGGCCGGCTCGACCTTGCAGCATATGGGCAGTGCTCTGGCAACGTACGTGCAACAGCGCTTCTCGTTGGACCCGAATGTCGATGTGCGGATGAACCGGCAGGCAGGCGCCGATGGAGAAACCGAGGAAGCGCTCGATCTCGCTATTCGACCGAGCGGTGGTACTGCAAGAGTTTTGCGCCTAAGGGAAGCTCGGTGGGAGAGCTCTTTCGAGGATCCGACGATCGGCGAGGTGGTCCGCTGGGGACTTGTTGTTGCACCCTGGGTTCTCCATCGGGAGGCATTTCGCTGGTAGTGGCGACGCGGCCCTCTCAGAGTCCGCCAAATCTACTGTCGCCTTCAATGGGATCTCTTTGCTTCTTTCAGTCGCTTTCTCGGCCTTATGGTCGCTGCAATCGCACTACAGGTATTCATACTTCTCTCACTATCGTTGGTATGGATCAGACCAGTGCGTCGCGTCCTCGACGCGATTCTCGTACGGACGGTTGGGGACGGTTATCGCTTTGTCAGGGATCCCCACGCACTGACGGCCATGTCTATGGTCGTGGCAGAGGAATTGTGGCGGCTATCGGGCAGCTGCCGCAAAGTCATGATCGTGGCGCACTCACAGGGCGCGGCCGTGACGAGGGCCGCGCTCGAACTCAAGAGGCCTCCACCGAATTTCGAGCGCCTGATCACGCTTGGCGCCGGGCTCGCGAAGCTTCATGCACTCCAAGATCTACGCTACCGCAGTGCCCTCTTGACGTACTGGACGATCATGCGGCTTCTGCTCATCTTTGTAATCCTGTTGACTCTGGGCGGAACGGAGCGATCGATGTACGCGGACCTCAGCGGCGTCGCGGGCCTCTTGCTCGTGTTCGCTCCGATGCGAGGCGTAGGTCGCAGTCAAACCCGCACGCAGACAAGGATCGAGGCAACTCCTGGGTTGAGAAAACACTGGACGTGGCTCGACCTGTGGTCGACTCGAGATCTCGTACCGGACGGCGCGCTGAGAGCGGGCAGGCTCGGTGTGGAGCGGGTCGTCATCAGTCTGCCGGTTGATAACAGCGGTTCATGGATCAGCGACCATGTGACCTACCTATCGAATCCGGGTCAAGTCCTCCCTCTCATCTATGGAGTAGCTGCCCACCTTTCCGGACTCAATGACACCGCTCTTTTGAGTCATGTGAATTGGGTGTGGCGGCATCGTCGGCGCAGGGCGACGGCGCGTGGCCGCGGTCGTCTGCTCGCACCAATGGTCGGGATGATTCTGGCAATGCCCATTGACCTTCTCGTGGCTCGTAGCGACCGTGATTGGGCCGGGTTGTTTGTGATGATGGGCGGGGCGTCATTTGCAGTGATGTGGCCCCGGTTTTGGAAGCGCTGGGATAAACGCTGCCGACAGCTAGAGCCTTCTGGAAAAACGGTGCCGATTAGTTGGGTGCAGCTGACACGGCCCAGCTTCTGGCGACGGCTCCCCCCCGTGCCTTGTCCGCCCGATTTCGTCAACAGTTCCGACCGTGAATTGGCCGTACTACTTCGGCGGGCCACCATCGGCACGCTGCCCTCGTACGAAGCTCCCATCGATGAGGACATGAAGCGACTACCTCATCCCCCGCGCTTTTCCTGGCCCGTCATCGTGATCTTTGTCGCGCTTGCGGCTCTCGTCGGGCTCGCGGTTCTTGCGTTGCCGGTCGTGCTGGACACTGCAGAGACTCTTTCACACAGCGAGGAAGGAAGATCTCGCACGGCTCTTATTGTCTGTGCTCTGCTGGACCCATGGTTGGTCCCATTCGCAGTCGGCACGATCGTGCTCCCGGGGATCATCCTTGATGCCTTGGGGGAGCTCTCTCCAGTCGGTCGGCGGCAAGGTTCGATGAGACGGCTGTCAATTGTCAGTGTGGTTGCCGCGCTCTTTATTGCCAGCATCGGAGTAGGGACTGGGGTGATCATCCTGCTGACCGTACGCCCCGCCGATACCCTTTTCACCGGCGATTGCCCCGGCGACCGCCCGACGGACGCGTTCGGACCGAAATCCGCATCGTTCTTAGCGTCTGGAGTTCCTCCAACCTAGTGATACTGCTTCGTGCTGGCGAAACCTGATTCGCGAGGTTGTGGGTGCCGAAAACCCGATCGCGTGTCACGCGGCGCCCACACGCCCCTCGAACGACGACCTCCGACGGGATCTCCGAGAACTGAACCAGAAGATCCGACCGAATGGGACATCTCCGACCCCGAGCTCAAAGCCGCGTGGGAGCGAGGAGAAAGAGGCCGGTTCTTCCCTTATCATGACCAGGAACGGACCAAAGATCGCTAGACTGCACGACACCAAGCAAGATGGAGAGCGCATGAGGGTCGACTTCACACCCGATCCGGAACTGTTTCCGTTCCAGTCGCACTTCTATGACAGCTCCGTCGGGCGCGTCCATTACATCGATGAAGGCTCTGGCATCCCGATCCTGCTGCTACACGGTAATCCCACCTGGAGCTTTCTCTATCGCAAGATCGTCCCTCGCTTGCAAGATGGATTTCGTTGCATCGCGGTCGACTATCCAGGCTTCGGGCTCTCGGACCGTCCCGATGGATACGGCTACACCCCCGGCGAACACGCCCGCGTCATCGGTGAGCTCGTCGACCATCTCGATCTCGATGGGTTTCTGTTCATGATCCAGGACTGGGGTGGCCCGATCGGGTTTGACATCGCGACCAAGCGGGACGATCGCGTCCGCGGCATCGTGCATGGCAACACCTGGTTCTGGCCGGTGGACACCCTCATGTTCAAGATCTTTCCGCGCGTCATGTCGACGCGTTACATGCAACGACAGATCCTCGAGAAGAACTTCTTCGTGGAAAGGATCATGCCGCGATCCATCGTGCATCCGTTGTCCCAGACCGAAATGGCCCACTACCGCAGAGCGCAACCGACGCCCGAAGCACGCGTCGGAGTGGCCGAGTTCCCTCGTCAGATACTCAAGGCGGAAGCGCTGTTGGCCCGGCTCAAAGAAGATGTCCCGCGGCTGCTTGGGGCCAAACCGGTCGTGTTCGTATGGGGGATGAAGGATCCCGCCTTTAGGCCGAAGTCGGTCCTGCCGAAGGCTCGGGCCGCGTTCTCGGATCATGAAGTCGTCGAGCTGCACGAAGCGTCCCATTACATCCAAGAGGACGCTCCCCAATCGATCGCCGATGCGATTCGCAGGCGCTTCAGGTAGACGGCTCCTGTGGGATCGCCTTGTCAGCTCTTGGGGGGGTTGGAGCCGGATCAGAGCTCGAACAGGGATTCGGTGATAGTTAGTCCCAATTCGGGCCCAACTTCGGCGAAAAACAACGAACAGCCCAAGCGCACCACCGGCAAGCCGAAGATCCTTGCTGAAATGGACCTGCTCCATCTTCGCCTCTTCGTCGCTCTCCCTCAGTGGGGATGCATGAACAGCGCCGTAGCAATGACAACAGCGCAAGCATCAACGCCCCAATCACCGTAAATCCCTAGCAACACCGAAGGCTGCCGGCGATGATTCAAAGCCCTGAGAATGCGACAAGGAAACCTGGAGACGGAATCGTCCGAGCGGGCTTGGATTGGGTGAGCATCGACCGACGGCCGTGAGGGTGAGTCCGGGGTCATCGGCCTCCGCTAGGTGGCCCGGCGCCTGCGTGTAGCCTGAAGGGTGCCGAAACCTCGTTCGGTCACGCTACCGCCTCGTACTCGTGGATCAGCCCGCCCAACACGTGGCGCCGTCGCATGCCGATCGGGCCCGGGGTGGAGAAAAGCCTCCTGAGCAGCGATGATGAGCTTGTCGAGAGTCATCATCCGACAACACAGGAGGCATCTCTCAGGTGAGCATAAACCGGTCCGCACGCCCCTTCTCGGTTTCCACCACAGATCGCAACCTCACCGTCCACGCAGGTGCAGTCCTGATCCGAGCCGCGGCCCAGGCGGTCGGTCTCAGCAAGGCGATTACCGCTCACTTGGAGCTCAAGAAGCGGGCTCGCGGTCTCAGCGAGGCCAACTCCGTCCTAGCCATGGCCGAGGCCGTGGCCCTGGGGCAACCTGTCTCGACGACCTCGCGGTCGCGCGCGCCGATCAGGCGCAGGAGGAGCTCCGGGGCTTCGCCGTGCCCGCCCCGCAGACCGCGGGATCATTCCTGAAGCGCTTCACCCTCGGACACATCCGCCAGTTCGACAAGGCACTCAGAGCGGTGCACCTACGAGCGTTCAAGCTGCTCGGGGTCTCTACTAGCGACGTCGTCGCCCTCGACTTCGACTCCACCTATATACGCTCCTACTCGTCGCGCCGTGAGGGCGCCGACCCGACCTGGACCAAGCGCTACACCCTGCACCCGCTGCTGTGCTTCGTCGCAGAGTTCGGAACCTGTCTCCATGCAAAGCTGAGGCGCGGCAATGTGGCGACATCGCGCGGTATCGTCTCGTTCGTGGTCGAGTGCTTGCGACGGATCCCCGGAGGCGTCGGGGTCCGAGCGTGCTTCGACTCGGGCTTCTACTCATCTGAGCTGGTCGCCGACCTCAAGCACAGAGGTGCCACCTATCTGTGTGGCGTGCCCCTCATATTCCGTCTGACCAGCGTGATCAGGGAGATCCCGGACCCCTGCTGGGCGCTGTGCGTCGACAAAGACGAGGGTGAGGTCGCCGAGTTCGGATACCGCATGGCGCACGAGAAGGTCTTTCGCCGATACGTCGTCAAGCGCATCCCGGTCGACGTCGGCGAGCAGCTGGAGATCGATGGCGCGGGCTATCACCACTGGGTGCTGGTGACCAATGACCACGTCACCGATGCCGCGACGCTCGAAGCAGAGCACCGGCACAAGGCCCAGGTGGAGTCGGGGGTGCGTGAGCTCAAGGAGAACTTTCGGCCTAGACGTGTTGCGCAAAACACAGCTTCATGGCCAACTGGGCGTGGCTGCTCATCGTGGTCACCGCTTTGAATCTGACCCGGTGGACGCAGCTTCTGGGGTCGCTCGATCCACAGGACATGCGTGCTAACAGGCTTCGCTATCGCTACCTCAACGTCCCAGCTCTGCTGGCGCGCACTGGGCGTCGCCTCGTGCTCAGGCTGCAGCGCGGCCATCCTTTGATTGACCGTTTCGTTGCCGCGCTAGCGCGCCTACGATCACTTCCGATGCCGGCCGGCTGACGGCGTCAACACCCGTCGGAAGACAGGTCCGTTTTGTGGGCCTCCCTTTTCTCGTGGCTAGTTGATGCCCTGGCCCACAAACACGGTGATCATGGACCCGACTCTCGGTTCCCTTGGCGCTCGACGCGTGCTGGAGCGGCCGCCGTCGCTAATCTCGTGCTCCCTCGAGGTCTACGGAGGGATTTGGGTAGCTAAGCACCTAAAGGGGAGCCACCTTGTGGAGAGCGGGTAAGGCGAAGGTCAATACCCGGCACCCGGAGCCGTGGCAAATGATAAAGGTCGGCAGCCCGTGTCTGCAGAGTATTCCCACACGCTTGTCATAACGATACCCACCCAGGGGACAGCTTGTGCAAGATCCCCTGACTCGAAGGGTGATTGCTCGGCCGAGTGCGACAATCTAGGACCCGTTTTTTCGAGCATCATCTTGGCGGGCCGCTGGGACCGTATAGTTACGAAGCCATAAGGCCTCGAACCCCCGACTGGAGGTTCGTCGATCACGACATGACGTTCGACCCCACGTCAAGCCTTGCTCGTCAACAGGATCCGGAGTCCATCTGAAACTTTCGCATTCCTGCGCTCGACCTCGACAACGTGTACGGAGGTGGCCAGTGCCTCGCCTCATCTCTCGCGGCTGTAATGCGACCAGATCAGGACTGCATGGCGGAGGCAATCAAGTTCGCAAGGTGCCCGACGGAGTGCCGCCCAGCTCGCCATACAGAAGGGCGCAATAGTCCCTGTACTGGCGAACCGCTTCCGCCTAGCTGCCCTCTGCTATGTATGCCTCAATCAACCGACGGTGAGCGCTCTATCGTAAGGGAGCTCCCCCGCGTGAGATCGCTCCTCGGCCACCGTAGACCAGCAGCTTCCCTGCGTGCGGGCTCGCGGCAGCGGTCTGTCGTGGATCGCAAGAAACGCGAGCAGAGGTTGACTGCCTGTCTCCAACTGTATCGGGGCCCCTTTATGATGCAATGAAGCCCCCGAAGAGCGAAAGTGTGGTCCTGTCCATCCCCCTCAACCCCCGGCCTCTGGCGGGCTGTCACCGCACTTATCGACTTGGAAGTAAGTGCCACCTACATGATGCAGAAGGACGTCGTCGTCGCGTCTCTATACGCTTATGCGGGGACGAAAGCCAGGTTGGCGGAGGCTGTCGGCGTCCTCAGATCGAGTAGTGGCCGGATCGGTCTCCTCTACACGAAGCAGCGGTCTTTTGTATTTCCGGCTACCCGCGAATCGCGAACGTGTTGAAGACCGTGACTTCGTTGAGGCCGCGTGACGTCGCAAACGCTAGAGTCCGGGGGCCTCGTCCGCTCAGAATGACCTTTCCTGGAGAGGAATTGCATCGTCTCACGCCGCTCGAACCCGCACAAAAATCGCCGGTTGAAGCCTAAACACGTTGGTTCCGGTCCGATGTCGAAAACGGCCCTCTCAAAGGGCTTCAGAGCGGCGAAAGCCCGGGACCGACCCACGACCGGAAGATCTAGCCACTCGAACCCAGCACCTCCTTTGTTTGCTTTGAGCCCATAGCTGTCGCCCTTGAGCGCGATCACCTCGGCGGTGGACGAACCGGTCGACCATTTTTGCTAGAGTTTCCGTGTCGTCGACCATTTCTTGCACAGCCGATAAGTCATGTTTGGAGCTAAGGATCAAGGACGAGCACTCGTAGCGGCAGCGCTGATCAAGGGCGAAGAATCGACGACCGAGGAGTCGGCGTCTAAACGAGCTTCTCGAGGACGCTGCTGAGACGTCCCAGACCCAATCAACCTTCCAGGAATTTTGCCCATTACCTCGTCGAAGGTAAACATGACCGCATGTGCGGCCACTGCGGAGCGTCGAGACGGGGTGCAGATCCGGGCCGGACACACCTTGGCGGACCCAAATTAAAGCGGCGGCTCCCACCAGTCGCCGTGCCCGATCTCCCGAGAAGATTGGTAGTGCGTGGGCGCTAGCCATGGGCGAGCAGGACTCGAAGCGCAGCTTTGGGGTAGTTCTTGAAGATCGTGATGCTCTGGCGCCCTTGAAGGGCTCCTTAGATGGAACCGCCGGTAAACCGCAGTCTACTTTGCCACTCTCTAAACACTTTACCGCTCCCCATTTGGGCCTTGAGCCGAGGGTATGGCTTCTCAGGCCCCTCTCCGGCAGTGCTCAGCTAAATCGAACCATGGGCCGGGCCGGCATCCGGTTGAACCGGACCCGGTTCCTTGGACACTTTCCTAACCTTAACCATCACGCTGCTCTCATCTCGATCGCCGCGGCGTAGGCCTCCCGCGGTGTCAGGTGGCCGTGGCGCTCGATCAGCCACTGGCTGTTGTAGCGCTCCAGGAACTCGATGACGGCGTGGCGCAGCTCGTCGAGGTCGTCGTAGAGCTTGACCCAGAGGCACTGTTCCTTGAGCGTACGAATGAACCGCTCCGCGCACCCATTGCAGGGTGGCTCGCCGGCGAATGCGGGCGAGTCCTCGATCCCCAGCCACTGGA
>JALZJN010000086.1 GCA_030859735.1 Actinomycetota bacterium | reverse complement strand
TTGGTTCGATGGTGGAACGATCAGGTGGGCCACTAGTCTCCCACCTACCGGTGTCAATTCTCGCCTTGTTCCTGCTGTTGCTCGTGTGACTCGTCGTCCCCGGTTGAGTCCTCGATAGTCTCGGACTGTGGCTCGAGACCGACCACGTTCACCTGCGAGACCACGTGATCGAGGGCCTTACGGCGCATGATATCTGCGACTAGTCCTCTCAAACGTCCCGACGATGCCAATTGTTTCGCAAGCTCGCCCGGTTCGGTGTTGGTCTGGGCCGAAAGGTAGGCGATTTCGCGCCCAAGGTCGTCGTCGTCGACCTTGATGTCGGCCTTTCTGACGACCTCCTCCAGAAGGAGCTCGGCCTTGACCGACTGCGCCGCCTGCTCGCGCACTTCCGATCGCACCTCTAACTCGGTCGAGCCCGTCTGCTCGGCGTACTGCTCGAATGTCATGCCGGCGCTGGCGAGGTCCTGTTCGATGTGCTCCATTCGGTGTTTCACCTCGTCGTCGACGAGCCTCTCGGGAACCTCCATGTCTGCTGCTTCCACGAAGCGCTCGAGCACGAGGTTGCGCACCTGCTGCTCGGCCATCTGCCGTTGGTAATCCCCGAGGCGCTGGCGAAGGTCGTCCTTGAGCATGTCGAGAGTTTCGAACTCGCCGACGTTCTTGGCGAACTCATCGTCGAGCTCCGGGAGCTTCTTGGCCTTGACCTCTTTGACCAGTACGGTGAAAGAAACCATCGTTTCCTGCGGTCCGTCCGAGGTCACACCTTGGTTGGCCAGCTCGTCGGAGCTCCCGGGCATGGTGTCGTTGAACTTCATGATGTCGCCGGGCTTCGAACCGACCACCTCGTCGTCCAGCTTCGGGGGGCCCTGGCCGGATCCGATCTCGTGGAGGAGGTCGGGGGCGCTGACGCCCTCGACGAGCTCCTCGCCCCGATAGCCCTTGAGATCAATGACCACGAAGTCACCCTTGCGGGCCTCGCGTCCGATGGTCTCGAGCTCCGCGAAGCGGTCCCTCAGGCGGTCGAGCTGGTCGTTCAGGTCCTCGTCGCTGATGTCCGACGAGGGCGCCTCCACCGTGATCCCCGAGTACTCGGGCAGGACGAACTCGGGCCTGAGGTCCACGGTCGCCTCGAAGACGATGGGCACGCCCGACTCGAAGGTGACCACCTCGATCTCCGGTGGAGCGATCGCCTCGAGCTCCTCGGATTCGAGGGCCGAGACGTAGAGGTCGGGCAACGCTTCTCGGAGTGCTTCCTCGCGGATGGCCTCGGGCCCCACACGCTGGTCGATCAGCTGGCGCGGAACCTTGCCCTTGCGAAAGCCGGGAACCCTGATCTCGTTTGACCAGCGCCGGTACGCAGCGTCCAGCGCCGGCTTGAGCGACGCCTCGGGCACCTCGACTCGAAGCTTGGCTTTGTTGGCTTCGAGTCGCTCGGAGGTGGTGGTGAGTGATGTGTTCATGGACCTCATCCTAGTTGTTGGCTCGACAGCCTCGGGTGTTGCGGAGTTCGGGTAATCGGGTGCGGCAGCGAAGGAGGGCGGCGACGCGCGGAGAACTTAAGAGGTAAGGCCGGGGGCCGTTACCCGAGGGCTACCTGGGTTGGGAGCCAGAGACCGCGCTAGGCGGACGAAGTGGGGATGACGGCCCCTGGCCCCCAGCCGAGGCATCCCTGCCAACGGGGGAATCTCGTCCTGGTACTACTTCGAGGGACGACCACCGCAACGATCGTCCACCTGAGGGTAGCTTATTCGCAGTCTGCGCCCTAAGGCTTCACGAGGGCAAGTCTCAAGCGCATCCTTTTCTAAGAATTCTCGGCGTGCTTCGCGTAAACCCGGCCCGGCTTATTCACACGAAACCGGGCGAAGTACCCAAGTCGACCGCCGATGCGCTCGTCGGGTTGGAGATCCAGTCGGATTGCCCGGTCCACGAGCCGTGGGTAACCCACCATGTGAGGATCCCCGAACAGTTCCCCGACCACGACCCGGCCATCGTGTCGCACGACTCGGTGCAGCTCGGCGAGGGCTTGATCCTGCATGGGGATCTCCCCCAGCACCGTGACTAGGAAGGCCCCGTCAAAGAGGTCGTCGGCGTAGGGCAAGGTTCGAGCGTCGCCGAGCCTCGGAACGACGTTCGTGAGCCCTGCTCGTTCGGTGCGGCGCAAGGTGTGGTCCAGCATCCTGGGTTGTATGTCGAAGGCCTCGAGGGCCCCATTGGACCCGAGCTCCCGGGCCACGTCGACCGTGTAGTAGCCGGTTCCCGGACCGACTTCCAAGAGGCGCTCGCCCGGCGCGGGGGCCAGGATCTCGTGCAGGCGCGCGGTCGTGAGGATGGGCCGGGGTAGCTCGAGGAAGATGCGACCCCCGTAGGGACAGGCCGAGGGGTTCTTGCGCCAGTAGAGCGCGGCGCCGGCAAGGCCCGCAATTCCGAGCCCGCCGAGTGCGGTTCGAATTCTCACGACCACCATCCTCCTTTCTTCTGTGTGCGGGTTTCTTGTCTATCGCACCCGCTGGGGTTGTGCCCGTGCGAGGATTGGCCAATCGGGGCGTGGCCCAGCTTGGCAGGGCGCCTGCTTTGGGAGCAGGAGGTCGGCGGTTCGAATCCGCCCGCCCCGACTTCGCGATCGGTAGCGGTACGCTTCCTGACTGCCGAGTCTGTGCGGGTGTAGCTCAATGGTAGAGCTCCAGCCTTCCAAGCTGGTGATGAGGGTTCGATTCCCTTCACCCGCTCCACCCTGAGAAACCCCGTTTGCGCAGGTCAGAGCCTACGTCCGGCGATGCCGGTGTTACCGATGATTACCGACCGACACCGGTTGTTTCCCGTCCTCTCGCGGCCTAACCGCGGCCTCACGGGAAGTGAGCCTCTCGGCCCCCATCACGCTAGTGCAAGTCTGTGAACGTCAAATCCCACAGCCGCGCTCGTCAACGCCATGAGGTTGACGGATACGACTCCCAACCGATTCGCGATCCGTTCATCTGAGGGGTTGGATCCGAGAGTTACTATCTGCACCGGGGAAGAGTGAGGGACGATCGTGGCTCAATTCTCTGCCGAGGGACAACTCAACCTTCAGTCTCACTACGTGAACCGCGCCGGGTCTCATAGACGCTCGTTTCCTTGAGTCGCGGTCTCCTCGACCAGTTCCCTCTGACTGTAGAACAAGGCTTCAGCTTCGGCAGGCGGGATCATCCCGATCGGCTCCAAGAGACGGCGGTTGTTCCACCAATCGACCCACTCGAGGCTTCCGAACTCGACGTCATCCAGACCGGCCCACGGACCCATGTTGTAGATCAGCTCGGTCTTGTAGAGCCCGATCACCGATTCGGCGAGCGCGTTGTCATACGAATCGCCCTTGCTCCCGACGCTCTGCACTCCACCTGCTTCGGCGAGACGCTCCGTGTAACGGATCGACAGATATTGCGACCCGCGATCCGAATGATGGATGAGCTCATCCAAACCTTCGTCCTTGCGCGCCCAGACGGCTTGTTCGAGCGCATCGAGACAGAGGTCTGTGCGGATGTTGCGCGATGCCTGCCAGCCGACGATCATGCGGGCGAAGCAGTCGATCACGAATGCGACGTAGACGATGCCCGAGTGCGTCTTGACGTGCGTGATGTCGCACAGCCACAACCTGTTCGGTGCCGGAGCGCTGAAGTTGCGGTTGACGAGATCGGTGGGACGCTCACTGCCGTCTGCAGCCGGGATCGTGGTGAAGATCTTGCGGCCCCTGCGGGCGCCTCGGATTCCCAGCTCCCGCATGAGCCTGGACACAGTGCAGCGGGCAACGATGATCCCCTCACGGTTCAGCTGACGGTGGATCTTGCGGGCACCGTAGACCTTGAAGTTTGCCTCCCACACGCGCCTGATCTCGACCTTCAGGTATTCGTCTCGCAGCGTCCGATCCGATGGCAGCCTTTTCTTGAACGCGTGATACGTGCTGGGAGCGATCGGCAGGACTCTGCAGATCGGCTCGATCCCCCAGCGATGCCGGTTGTCGTCGATGAAGGTCACCATCACTTGTGTCGGCGGTCGAGCTCCGCCCCGAAGAAAGCCGACGCCGCCTTCAAGATTTCGTTGGCGCGGCGCAGCTCCTTGTTCTCTTTCTCGAGGTTGCGCAGTCGATCGCGCTCCTCGGTCGACAGGCCGGGTCGTCTGCCGTTGTCACGCTCGGCCTGGCGCACCCACTTGCGCAGGGTCTCGGGTGTCATGCCGGTCTTGCCGGCGATCGAGCTGATCGCGGCCCACTGCGATGGATAGTTCTGCTCGTTCTCGAACACGAGACGCACTGCGCGCTCGCGCACTTCCTTCGGATACCTCCGGGATGTTGACATGGCTCCCACCCTCTCAAACTCTGGAGCCTCCAGGATTCCCGGCGCGGTTCACACTCTCATTGGTAAGGCGATGGGGGTAATCATCGAACGCGAGGGTGTCAATGAAACGGAAGCCTTCGAGATGCTCAAGACCATGTCGCAGCATCGCAATGTGAAGCTCCGTGACGTGGCCGCACGTCTGGCCGAGGAGGCACAGCCTCCGGGTGCCGAGGAGCCCGAGAATCCCGAGTAGGCCCACTTTTCGAAGCCCTCACTGCCCGCATCCACTCGTTTAAACACGGTGCAATTCGTTTAGGCACGTGCAATGAGGTACACGGGAAAGGTCGGTTCGGTGAGATAGCCGTCCAGGTAGGACCGGGCTGGCTAGCTCAGATAGAACCTAGACCACGCTGCGAATCCCCCTGGTGGCATAGGAGGGTTCATGGCAACACGAGAAAGCAGCGCAAAGCAAGCCGCTGCGCCCCGGCGAGCGAGCTATGCAGAAGCCAAGGAGACCAAGGCATTTTCCAAGACGAGTGAGTTCTTCGTCTGGCTTGGCACGGTTGCCGCCGTGCTTGCCGCAGTGCTCCTAATCGACGGTTTCGGGCCTGACAGAGGTTGGACTCTCGTCACTGCTCTTTCCGTCGCGTACATCCTTAGTCGCGGCATCGCAAAGTCGGGAGTCACGAAGCCGGACATCGAGGGCTTCCGAGAGACTCCGTAGAGATCCACAGAAGGGAACACAGATCATCGATCAAGAAGGGACCACCATGAGCAGAAACCCAGAAGACCTCAAGCAAGAGGTCGAGGACCTCAAGACCAGTCAAGCCACTCAGGCAGCCACGCAGGCGGGCGCCCAAGCCACTCAGGCCGCGATGCAGGGTGGACAAGCGTCCACCATGGCGGCGGCTAAGGCGGGCACCTGGTCGACGATGGCAGCCGGTGCAGTGGCTTTAATCGTGGGCATTTTCCTAGGCCTGGCGATAGCCAACAGCAGGTAGCGTCCCCGGTTAGGACTTGAGCGGTCATCTTCGGGTGGCCGCTTTTGCGCGTGCGTAAAAAGAGTTGACTGCACACCACACCGCTAATCCGGGAGTATTGGTGGCATGACAAACACAACGAGGGGAACCGCAGTCGTCACCGGGGCATCGAGTGGAATCGGAGCGGCCACCGCGATCCGGCTGGCCAAAGAGGGTTTCGACGTCGTTCTCGGGGCGCGCAGAATGGACAAGCTCAAGAAGGTGGCCGAGGCGTGCGGGGGCCGGGCCCTGCCTCTTGACGTCACCGACAGAGACTCCGTCGCGGCTTTCGCGCAGGAAATCAGCGAAGTGGACGTTCTGGTCAACAACGCGGGGCTCGCGTCGGGGCTGCAACCCATCGACGAGCTCGAGGAGGATCGCGTTCGACTGATGATGGAGACCAACGTGCTGGGTCTTCTGCGGACGACGCAGGCACTGTTACAGAAACTCGAAGCGGGTAACGGAGGGCACATCGTGAACGTGGGATCGATCGCGGGTTTCGAGACCTATCCGGGCGGCGCGGGCTACACGGCCACGAAGCATGCGGTGCGAGCGATCAGCCAGACCATGCGCATCGACCTGTTGGGCAGGCCTATTCGGGTCACGGAGGTCTCCCCCGGCCTGGTGGAAACCGAGTTCTCGATGGTCCGTTTCGATGGCGATCCCGACAGAGCCGCCAAAGTGTACGAGGGCTTCGAGCCGTTGACGGGAGACGACGTCGCGG
>JALZJN010000055.1 GCA_030859735.1 Actinomycetota bacterium | reverse complement strand
CGCTCACGACGGTTGGAAGCCGCAGGCTTACGGGTGTCGTCGTGGTCGCGCTGATCGTCATGGCGATATCCCGTTTCGTTCCGCTGGCTGCCGTGCAGTTCTATGTGCAGGGCGTTGCAGCCATAGTCGGCGGCCCCGCGGGCGGCTAACAAAGCAACACTACGGTTGTGACGTCATGTGGTTCCCGGCTTACGCGTTGGGCCTTCTTGTGACCTGCAGGTTTTAGATGGCCTGCACGCTTGTTTCGTGGGGCCGGCTGGACTCGAACCAGCGACCAACGGATTATGAGTCAGCCCATCAAGCGAGCCCGTTGACCTGCACAAACGCGATGGGACAGAGCTTGGGCTTCGCAGCGACTGCGGACCCCGGTGGCCCTGAACGGACCAGAGGTGACACATAAACGTGGAACAAAGGTGGACCGCGTCTACTCGTGAGGCAACAGATGGGACTGACAAGTGATCATGCGCACCGCCATATTCATCAGGCCGGACAATCGACCTCAGCTGAATGCCTTTGGTGGGTTGCGATGTGACGTCGACCGGACTGGCTTTCTGATCGTCGATGGGGACGGCCGGACATGCACCACTTGTGTTTGGGCGGCAGGCAATGTTGTGGACCCAGGAGCCTCAGCAATCATCGCGGCGGGGGCGGGCGCAACAGCGGCGATGGCTATCAACGCTGACCTAGTACAAGACGACCTTCAGCAGGCTCTGAAGGGAAGACGACTGCCCATGAGTAGAGCAGAGTTGTCATCCAGGGTTTCCATCAACAGAACTTAGGGTTCGTTACTCCCGCGTCCTGGGCCCTGAGGCTGGAGTTGAGAGCTGGTCCTTCCAGCCCGGAGATTCTTGATACAAGAACCCATGCCCGCAAGGGACCCTAGAGATAAGCAAGCGCTTCTCGGACGGTCAGGCGCGAGGCGCGCGCAGCTGCTGCGTCTGTGGCAAGCACCGACCCAAGGATGACGAGTGCGAACCAGATGCCGGCGGCGAGCCAGGAAATCGTGAACGGCAGCGGCGCCGAAAAGAAGAGGTTTCCCAGCCCCGCGCCAAGCACTGCCGTCAACAAGAGCGCGGGAATGATCGCAACTAGGCAGCTGGCGACCGCCATGAAGACACCCTCTGCAACAACGATGCGGCGAACTGCCTTGGGAAGCGCTCCGATCGCGTGCATGACACCGAACTCCCGAGTGCGGTCGAGGACATTTGCACTCATCGTCGATGCCAAACCGATGATCCCCACAATCCCTAGAGGAATGGCGACCCCGAGCAAAATCAGGACGACCGGCCCTAGGTGGCCCTCCGAGATCGCCTCACCCCGTGTGATCGAAGCCGCCGAGTTCACCTCGATGCCCGCCTGCGTCAAACGCGCTTCCAATTTGGCAGCTACCTCTTGACGGGTCTGCTCGTCGTGCTTGCCGGTGAAGACGCGTAATTGATTCACAAGCTGCGGCTGATCCGTGGCATCGGCCAAACCCTCAGTCGTTGTGTACACGCCACCGCCGCCGCCCTGTCTCTCCTGAACGAGTCCCACGATTCGCCAGGTCGTCGCCTTCCCGCCCAGGATGAGTTGTACAGAATCGCCGGCCCGGATGTCGGGAACGGTGTTCTTACGGGTCACCTGGTTGAGCACCACCGCTCCGGTTTCCCCTTCCCGCAACCATCGGCCTTCGAGCAGCTTGGGGACTTCGAACGTCGTGGCGTCAGCTGGAAGAGCGGTGACCGAGATGCGACCGTGTCCCTGGTCGGGATAGGTGCGAGTAACAGGGATCTCGCCCGGCCCCGCCACACCGGCCGGGACGATGCTGAAAGCTTCGACGCGGGTAATGTCCGCCACCTCCTGCGCGGCGCTCTCGATCTGGTCCGCGTTCGCAGGTGTTACGAGCTGCACGTCCACATCCCAGGTGCGTTGCTCTTTCTGCTCCTCGGCTATTGCCTCCACACCGACGCTCAGCGACATCCCCGCCACAAACACCATGCCCGCGGTAGCCAGCAGTCCGACGGAAAGGAAGAAACGGGCTGGGCGCCGGACCGTGTTTCGCAGCGCCATCAATAGGCCGCGATCGACGCGGCGCATCCGACTCAAGCGCGCCAGCACTCCCGTGGCCGCGCTTGGGCTCGAGCCGAGACCCCGATGGTCGATCGCCGCCCGCACCGTCGTGCGGCTCGCTTTGATCAGTGGCACCAGGGTCATCAATGGCGGGAGGCCGAGGCCCAACGCCACTAGAACCGCGTAGGTCCACCAAGGAGGCGCCAGGCTCTGTGGTTCTATTCCGAGGAAGCCCAGGAAGGTCGTCACCGCGATGCGCCCGAGCCAGACCGCAGGGAAGAACGCGAGCGATGTAGCTGCGAGCGCGACCAGGAACGTCATCCCGAGGTAGAGGCGCGCTATCCGAGCGGATCTCGCACCGATCGCCTTGAGGATTCCGATCTGAGGTATCTGCTGGATGAACAGATTGTTGAGCATGTTTGCGACGAGGATCGAGCTCAGCAGAAGCGCGGCGCCTGCACCGGCCAGCAACGAGCCCAGCAACGTGTCTGCCTGCCACTGGTGTGGGTGCGCATAAGGTGTCGGCACCTGGATCTCGCGGATAGTCAGGCCGTGTTCGGTCTCGAGCAATTCCCCCACTTCGCTTGCGACGCCCACGATCTCGCGTCGATCCCGACTCGGGGTCAACTCCCCCTCATCGGCAACCTGGATCTTCAGCTGGTCGAGCTCAACCCGTCCATCCGATCCCGCGAGTGCCTCCGTAGACAGGTAAGCGCGGCCAGTCTGCTCCTGGGGCGACGGAGAAAGACTCGGGTCATAGACGGTGTCCACAACACTGAGGCTGAGAGTCTCGCCGCCTGGCGTCTCAACGGTTATCTGATCGTCCAGTGAAACCCCCAGCAGCGCCAGCGAATCGCGCCCGATGAACGCTTCCTCGACCGAGGGGGGCCAGCTGCGCTCCTCCATAAAGAAGGTCGTCATGCGCATCAGATCGTTCGGCGTTGCGACGAAGACCTGCAATGGGATCTCTCTCGCTTGGCCGTTCACCGCGACATCAGTCGTGAACTGGGTTCGCGCGGTCGCCTCCAACACTCCGGGCTGCCGGCGCACGTCGGCCGCGATCTCTGTCAACTGCTCCGCGTCGATGGTCTGATCGAGCAAGATGGTCGCCGATGCCGGCTCTGTGCTCATGTAGGCAACGCGCGTCTCCCTTGCACCGGCAGCCCAAGCAAACAGCACCGCGCCGACCGCGGTCAGCGTGACGGCTATCGCGACGGTCATCAGCAGAAATCGGGACCAGGTCGCCCGGAGGTCCCTGCGTAACTTGGTCCCGAGCATGCTGCTCATGGCGACACCGCTACCGATTGGTTCTCGTCCGTGACGACACGGCCGTCGACGAGGGTCACCTCTCTGCCAACGATCGACCTGATGTCCCGCTCATGGGTGACCACGACGATGGTCTGCCCATCGCCGTTCAAGTCGGCGAACAGCTTGAGAACCGCGTCGGCGGTTGCCGAATCGAGATTGCCTGTCGGCTCGTCTGCTAGGAGGATCGGTGGATCGTTCGCCAGCGCACGCGCGATCGCGGCGCGCTGCTGCTGGCCTCCGGAAAGCGTTGCCGGCACCTTGTCGGCTTGGTCCCCCACCCCTACACGTTCCAACAGCGCCTGCGCCCGGAATCGGCGCTCACTAACCGGGATTTTCTTGGCGAAGTCCATCGGCAACATGACGTTCTCGATCACGGTCAACGTCGGTAGCAGTTGGAAGAACTGGAACACCAGCCCGACGTTCTGCCCGCGCCAGGCAGCCAAGCCCGATTCGGACAGCGACCCGAGATCAGCCCCGGCAACGCGCACTACGCCCGCGGTAGGTCGGTCGATCCCGGCGAGCAGGTTCAACAACGTCGTCTTGCCGCTTCCCGACCGCCCCACTATCGCGACGAACTCGCCTGGAGCGATATCGAGGCTGAGATGATCGACCGCGATCACCTCGCCGGAGCTCAACGGATACGCCTTTTCTACATCGCGGATTTCTATCGCAGGTTCCAAGCTGGGCTCCTCCGATCGTGGTGGGGACAAGATGGACCGCTTCGGGTTGTCATTGCGTCGTCACGACTAGGGATGGACCCCCTCCGGGGGCACATGCACTCCGGGAGGCGGTGTGTGGCCCTCAGGTATCTGGCCTCCCGGCTGGTGGCGACCCGGACCGTGCTCACCGCCGCCGGCCACCATCACCACGACAACCAGCAGGGCCACGATGAGGACAGCTATGACGCCAACCTTCACCCACCGACGCGCCTGGTGGGGCTCTGAACCATCCAATTTCACTCCTCCCGGGTTGTCGGTCATTAGTGACGGCTAGGCCCGTGCCCACCGCCGCCGACTAGCGCCATGACCACGACGAAGAGCACCAGGATGAGGACGATGATCACGAGTAGCCTCACGAAGCGCTTGCCGCTGTCGGGCCTCGTTTCCGGATGCCGGGAAGGGTCACGCATCACGATCTCCTCGCCTAGGGGTTCACCGCCACAGTTTACGAGACACTCTGTATCTGTCAAGTCACTATGTTAGCAAGACAACATTGCGTATACTGAGTCCGTGCCCAAACTGTGGACCGAGACGATCGAAGACCATCGCCGCGAGGTGCGCGATGCGATCGTGGACACGACGGTTGAACTAGTGGCCGCGCACGGCCTCCTGTCTGTCACCATGTCGCGCATCGCCGAGGAGACCGGTATCGGGCGAGCGACCTTGTACAAATACTTCGCCGATGTCGAGAGCATCCTGCGAGCGTGGCTCGAAGGTCACATCGACGCTCATCTGGCATATCTGGCTGAGGTCCGAGACCGCACCACCGACCCGAGGGAACGGCTCGCGGGGGTGTTGGAGGCTTACGCTCTCCACTCCCATCAAGCCCACAAGCACCGCAACAGCGAGCTGGCCGCCCTCCTTCACCGCCACGAGCAGATCGTCCGCAGAGAGCATCAACTGCATGACATGCTCACAGAGTTGTTGAGTGAGGGCGCACGAAGCGACATCGTCCGCGACGACATCTCCCCCGGTGAGTTGGCCAGCTACTGCATCCACGCACTAGGCGCGGCTAAAGCGCTGCCTTCAAAGGCTGCCATTCATCGCCTCGTCGAAGTCACGCTCGACGGTTTGCGGTCCGGAGGCTGATCCAACGCGCTTGGTGCTGACTCAGGAACATTTGAGTCAATGTGGGCGGCTGGGCTCGAACCAGTGGCCGATCGAAGATGACTCGCCTGCACTGATAACGCGGGCGAAGAGCCTGTCACCCGACGGTCCATCCCGGCATCCCACCGAGAGGACTTAGGGGTCGTTACTCCCGCGTAGGCACTGGGCACGAGGCCTCGGCTCCCCATATATGTATAGATGCGGCCGGACGGGTGCGGGAGCGGCGCTATCAACGCGGATCTGGTGGGGTACCAACCGAGCGATCGCTGATCCGAGCCTCTCTCCGGGAACATCAAGCGGCTAGACGGAGATGGCAACCTTGCCGCGAGCCCGTCCCTGGTCAAGATAAACGATCGCCTCCGGTACCGTACCGTGCGATCGAGCGCACGCTGGACCATGTGGAGAGCGCGGGTATCGGCCCGCAGGTGTTCGAAGAAGCGCAGGACACCCCTGGGCGCAGGACTCTCCTGAATTCCTACAGCGGTCCCATCTGGTCCACCACCGAACAGAGCACGAGCGAAACGACGGCGGTGTCGAAGGTCGAGTCCGGCACGGGGAGCTGCTCCGCCACGCCGTCGACGACCCGGATCAGGACGACAGCCGAGGCTAAGTTCTTCTTGGCGACATCCCGCAGACACGGATCCGGCTCGACTGCGACGACGCGGCTCGCCTCAGGCGGGTAGTGGCAGAAGTTCAGGCCGTTACCGGCACCGATCTCGATCACCTCGCCGGACAGTCCCTCCAATAATCGCCGACGGTGGTCTGCGAGCCCGCCTTCATCCATCTTCGGGCTGATCCGCGCATAGAAGTGGGCGAAGAAAGGACGGTGCTGGGTCTCCGGTCTTCGTCATCTAGTCGATGAAACGCATCAGGATCAGGATCACAACGGCGGCGAGACATAGCGCAGCGGGCAGCAGCGCGATCCACCGCGCGCCTCCGGCTGCAGATTGCTCCCCGCCTGGCGGAATGGGGTCGTTAGTCCTCGACACGACATCGCTCTTCTTGTCACCTCTCATGAGAACCACCACAGGAGTGAAACCATTAGAGTGAGACAGATTGCGGTTTCTATCGGGCTGTCGTGCACCTGTCGCCTCCCCTGTCGCGATGTACCGGCCGCAGCTTCAAGCGCATCCACCGGAGCCATCACGGGGCAACCGATCTGATCATCTCGATCGAGGATCATGTTGGAGATCACAGTCATCTCGCACCCGGGAACTCCGCGCCACGCGGCGATCGGGAACGAAACGCCGTAGAAGAGCAAAGCGGCGTCGTGAGAGTGCCGGTTGACCAGCAGAATGAAAATGAGGGCAGCGTTCAGAACAAGCCCACCGGGACCGACGAGCCGTAGGGGCCGGTTCAGGATGGCAGCTGTGGCCAAGCCGGCGATGACCATTACCGATGGGAAACCGACGACACCGACGAGGACATCCCAGGCGTAGGTCTGCCATTCGAAAAACCGTCCGTCATCGGTCATTGCCATGTAGACCAGAGCAGATCCCAAGACGACCCGTGTGATGGTTCCGACCGGGCCGATCCTACTCATCTCGTTCTCTCCTTGTTAGGAAGTCACTCCGCGTACATCGTGGCAAGAACCGAGACGGGGGGAATCGTCCGGATAGTCACCCGTCCTCGTCAGGAGTCGGGCTGCGAGGTCCGCCGTTCGGTTGATGCGAATTTCCCCGCCATGTAGTGCCATCGCAGGATGAATGAATCCAGGGTTCTCCCCGGGAACCTCCAAGTCGCCGTGGCGGGCGCCCCTTGATGGTTTTATTAGGGGATGACCAAAGCCGTCGAGGATATGAACCGGCGTCTTCTGAGAGCTCGGGACGCTGTGGATCGCGCCTATTCCGAGCCGCTCGATGTAGCCGCAATCGCTCGGGTTGCATTCATGTCCGAGGCGCACTTCATCCGGAGCTTTCGAGCGGCTTTCGGAGAAACCCCTCACCGCTACCTTCAGCGACGACGCGTCGAACGCTCGATGTTCCTTCTGCGAGAGACGCCGGGCAGCATCACGGATATCTGCATGACGGTCGGGTTCGCGAGCCTCGGGACGTTCAGCCGCACTTTCAGCGAGATCGTTGGGATGTCTCCCAGCGAATACCGCGAGAGATCCGAACCCAAAGCCGTACCCACCTGCTTCACGATGGCATGGACGCGACCGAGCAGTTTTGGAGAAGCGCCGCCCCCCTAGGCTTCTCTAGCCTGACTCCCGTCCGTAGGTAAGAGGAAGAGAGGAGTTAGGCATGTTCGATTCGATCTACATCACTCAGCTTCTGGTGCTGGACCAGGAGGAAGCCCTCGAGTTCTACGTAGGCAAACTCGGACTCGAGGTCAAGACCGACATGGACCTCGGGTTCATGCGGTGGTTGACGGTCACCGTGCCGGGTCAGCCGGACCGGGAGATCTTGTTTGAGGTCCCCGGGGCGCCCGCCATGGACGAGGCAACGGCCGAGCAGGCTCGGGAGCTCGTCACGAAGGGCGCAGCAGGCGGCTGGATCGGCTTTACCACCTCGGATATCCGCAAGACGTTCGAGAAGCTGGTGGCAGCGGGAGTTGAGGTGACCCAGGAGCCCATCGAACGTTTCTACGGCATCGACTGCGGGGTCCGGGACCCCTTCGGCAACGCGATCCGAATCCTGCAGCCCGCAGTTCCAGCCGGAGAGGAGGCGTGATGGAAACCATGACGCAACCGAGATCCTTCTCGCGCCAGACGACGACCGAACGAGCTGCACGTGCCGACGGTTTGCTTCGCTGCGGCGTTATCGCCGGACCGCTGTTCCTATTGATCGCTCTCCTGCAAGTCGTGACCCGGGACGGATTCGACATTACCCGTCACGCCCTCAGCTTCCTCAGCATCGGGCATTGGGGTTGGGTCCAGATCACCAATTTCATCGTCACGGGGATCTTGTTCCTCGCCGCCGCAAGTGGGATGCGTGAGGTCCTCCAAGAGGGGAAGGGACGAAAGTGGGGACCTCGGCTCATCGCAGCGCTCGGAGTAGGGCTCATCGGTGGCGGCGTCTTCGTAGCCGATCCGGCCTTTGGTTTCCCTCCGGGAACGCCCGACGGTATGCCGGATGAGCTGACCGTCCACGGCATGCTGCACGGAGTCGCAGGCGGCATCGGTTTTCTGTCCTTGATCGCGGCCTGCTTTGTCTTCGCCAAGCGTTACGCAGGCACTGACCGACGCCGGGCCATCGCTTCGGCAGCGGTCGGATCGATCTTCCTACTGGCGTCGATCGGAAGCGGCGTGGCCCCCGGGAAGCCCCTCGTCAACGTAGGACTAGCGGTAGCTCTGACCCTGGCGTTCGCGTGGACCTCAGCGCTGAGCGCGAAACTCCGTAGGGAATCCATCGATGTGTAGCCACACAATGCATCGACGAGTCGCACCCGTTGAGAAGGAGGTGACGATGAAGTTCCGCACCACGATCAAAGCAGCCGGCAAGACCGCTACCGGAATCGAAGTTCCCGAGAAGATCGTCTCAGCTCTCGGATCGAGCCGGCGCCCACCGGTGCGTGTAACGATCAACGGCTACGCCTACCGCAGCACCGTAGCGGTCATGGGAGGCGTCTACATGGTCGGGGTCAGCGCGGACACGCGCGAGAAAGCGGGTGTCGCAGCAGGTGACAAGGTCGAGGTTGATATCGCCCTTGACACGGAGCCACGCGAGGTCGCCGTACCTAAGGATCTCGCAGCGGCGCTGACACGAGCTAGCAAGGCCAAGCGAGAGTTTGAGGGTTTGTCCTATAGCCACAAACGTCGACACGTAATGGCGATCGAACAAGCAAAGACCCCCGAGACGCGGCAACGGCGGATCGCTAAGGCCGTGCAGCTTCTGAGCGAAGGCCGCGGGCGAGGGTAGCTCCTGATCGCCGTGAACATCCGCTGTACACAGAGAAAGCGAGGCATGAGATGTCCTTCCAAGCGTACCTAGACAAGGCCGAAGAGCTAACCGGCAAGACGCCTAAGCAGTTCGTCGCAATGGCAAAGAAGAAGAAGCTAACGGAGCACAAAGAGATCCTGGCCTGGTTGAAGGAGGACTACGGTCTAGGGACCGGCCACGCCCGAGCGATCGCTCACGTTGTCCTCAAGGGACCCGAGTTCGAACTGCGTCACACCACCGGGACGCATCGGGACGAATCCGGCACGTTGAGACTCGACGGCAAGAAGGCGCGGAAGAAATAGGGAAAGCTCGCTCCACGTCCGATCGCATCGAACCTCAACAATGGAACCTGAACCGCAAGGGATGAAAGGGTGAAGACAGGATGCATGGAGCTGAAGGGGTTGTGGTTCGGGCCGGCGACCTGCAACGGAGCCCTAAGGGGACGATCGCGTTCGAAGGAGAACCGTATGGTTCGGAAGTGTCGATGTTCATCATCGATTACCACGCTGTCGGCGACGGACCCGATCTTCACCGACATCCCTATGCCGAAACATGGATCGTCAGGACTGGCAATGCCAGGTTCACGGTGGGAGAGTCCAACATCGATGCAAGCGCCGGGGACGTGCTCGTAGCGCCAGCAGGCGTAGCTCACATGTTCAAGAACGCGGGCCCAGAAAATCTCGACATCGTTTGCATTCATCCTTCGCCTCGTTTTATCCAGGAGGAACTCGGCTGAGAACATGCAGTGATGATGGCCTGGCTGGGAAACGTGAAAACGCAATGACGGTGTGCCCTGGATGCGGTCTGGTGTCTCCCGCTCACGACGGGCCCACACACCCGTACGTCCTATCGTCGCCAGCATGCTGGGCGACCTACGGCACGGTACTAGCGCGAGAATACGAAGATCCCGAATATGGGCGCCGCCATCAGGTGACGGTCGACGCCTACGCCGTCCAGCATCCTGGCGTCGCCGAACGCCGTTCGATCCAATCCGTAGCGGTTCATCTCATAACGCTTTGCCTCGTGCTGGAGGATGGAGCCGACCCGCAAGCCGGTCCGAGGCTTCACAAGCGACTAGCGGGAAAACCGTCGTTCAAGTGGCTCGAGCCCCCTCGTCCCAATGGAACACTCACCATCGCTGACGTGGCGCAAGCGGGGAGTCCGAAGAAGCACATTGAGATGGTGGAGGCCTGGTCTCGTAACGTATGGGAAGCATGGCGCTCCTATCACAGCACGATCCGTGCATGGATTGCGCGCGAGCTCACAGACTGAATACGTCCCATCAATTCCAGTTTCTTTCTAGCAAGCGAGTTATGCGGTCTCGCGGCCAAGGAACAAAGGAGGGTCGAGGTCCCGGTTCATGCGTAGGCTCGCAAGACCGACTTCTCCGGAGTGTGCGATTCGCGCGGCCCCCGAGCAAGCCAGGGGTAGAACCCGGCGCTGGCCCGAGCCGTCATCCAGGGTTTCCATCAACAAGCAAGTTGTGACCTCCCGCCACCGATCCCCAGGGCAGGCCTGTGGTTAACAAACGCGGGCAATCCACGAGTGCAATGCAGGGAACACTCGAACATGAACGAGAAATTTCAGGTAGTGGGGGCGGTTGGACTCGAACCAACGGCCGGGCGATTATGAGTCGCCTGCTCTAACCAACTGAGCTACGCCCCCGTGGACTGCATTGGACAACACAACGTGGAACAAATGTG
>JALZJN010000047.1 GCA_030859735.1 Actinomycetota bacterium | reverse complement strand
GCCGATCTACAAAGGAGAGGAAAATGCGCCGAGCGTTCATGTCTACCCAGGAGGTAATCGCCACCTACTTAGAGGACATGACGCTCTATGAGCACTTTGAACTTGGGGATTTTGGCGCATGTAGACGTCGGTAAGACGACCCTGACCGAGCGGCTGCTCCACGCCGCCGGTGTCATCGACGAGATCGGCAGGGTCGATGACGGAAGCACCCAAACCGATACCCTAACGCTAGAACGGCAACGTGGCATCACGATCAAGTCTGCCGTCGTTTCGTTCGTTATCGACGACGTCACGGTCAACCTGGTCGACACCCCTGGCCACCCTGATTTCATCGCAGAGGTAGAGCGGATGCTAAACGTTCTCGACGGCGCCGTGCTAGTGGTCTCCGCGGTGGAGGGCGTGCAGGCACAGACCCGCGTGTTGATGCGGACGCTACAACGGCTGCGCGTTCCGACCCTGATCTTCGTGAACAAGATCGACCGCGGCGGCGCGCAATGTGAACGCTTGCTGCGGAGCATCGCCGAGAGACTGACGCCGGCGATCATCCCGATGGGATCGGCCAGCGGGTTGGGAACCCGCAGTCCCAGTTTCACGCCTTACGGTGCCGCCGACACCGACTTTACTTCCGGACTGGTCGATCTGCTCGCCGACCACGACGATGCGTTTCTTGCCGCCTACCTCGACGACGAGGCAACGGTCTCGTACCGCCGACTCCGCGGCGAGCTTGCGGCGCAGACCGGGAAGGCGCTGGTGCATCCGGTGTTCTTCGGTTCGGCGATCACGGGTGCGGGCGTGGATGAGCTGATCTCCGGCATCACGGAGTTGCTGCCTGCGGCCGAAGGCGATGCTGACGGCCTGCTCTCGGGCACCGTTTTCAAGGTCGAACGAGGTCAGGCAGGGGAAAAGATCGCGTACGTCCGTATGTTCTCGGGGACGGTAAGGGGGCGGGATCTTCTGCGATTTGACCGGAACGAGGTGGGGAAGGTCAGCGGAGTAAGCGTTTTCGACCGCGGCTCGACCGTCCAGCGAGACTCGGTCGCCGCGGGACGGATCGGCAAGCTCTGGGGTCTCGGGGAAGTTCGGATCGGGGACGCGATAGGCGAACCGCGGACGACCCCGGAGCGCAACTTATTCGCCCCGCCGACGCTGGAAACAGTCGTCGTTCCCCGTAACACCGCGGATAAAGGCGCACTGCACGTCGCGCTCACCCAACTCGCCGAGCAGGACCCGCTGATCAACGTGCGGCAGGACGACAGCAGGCAGGAAATATTCGTCTCGCTCTACGGTGAGGTGCAGAAAGAGGTCGTCGGGGCGACGCTGGCGAACGACTATAACATCGACGTCGAGTTCCGTGAAACGATGACGATCTGCATCGAACGGCCCATCGGCATCGGTGCGGCCGTCGAGCTGCTCCCCAAGACACGTTCGCCGGCCACTCCGTTCCTCGCCACCATCGGGCTGCGCATTGAGCCGGCCGCGCCCGACACGGGGGTGCAGTTCGGGCTGGATGTCAAGGTAGGATCGACACCGACTCACGTCTACAAGACAGTCGGGGCATTCTATGAGGCAATGGAGCGCACCGTGCTAGAGATCCTACGCCAGGGGATCTACGGATGGGAAGTCATTGACTGCACCGTCACCATGACCGGCTGCGACTACCAGGCCCCACCACGACGGTGGCCGGGGACCACCGCCTCTGACTTCCGTCTGCTGACCCCGCTAGCGCTGATGGGCGCGCTGAAGCAGGCCGGCACCGTGGTCTGCGAGCCAATACACCGCTTCCACCTCGAGATCCCGTCGGACACGTTCGGGGCGACGGTGTCCGCAATAGCGCGGCTGCGGGCCGCTGTGCAAACACAGCAGATGCGAGGTTAGTCGTACACACTGGTGGGTGAGATCCCGGCGACCCGGGTGCACGAGTCGCAGCAACAGCTACCGGCGCTGACTCGCGGCGAAGGCCTGGTGGAATGCGAATTCGACTCCTACCAACCGGTCCGCGGCAAGATCCCGACCCGGCCACGGACGGACTACAATCCGCTCAACCGCAAAGAATACTTGCTGCACATCACGCGGCGAGTCTAGCGCATTGGGAGGTTTCCGTGAAGGACTACGAGCCAATCATGAGTTTTGGCGAGGACGTCGCCATGACGTACGACGACGTGCAACGCGGCGACGAGAATGCGGCCGTCGCGTTCTTGGAGAAGCTGGCGGGTGGTGGTCCCGCGCTGGAACTCGCCGTCGGCACCGGTCGGATCGCACTGCCGCTCGCCGCTCGGGGGATCCGCGTGGACGGAGTCGACATCTCACCCGCGATGATCGCGCAGCTGCGCACCAAGCCGAGTGGCGACCGGATCTCGGTCACGATCGGCGACTTCGCCGATGTGCCGGTCCCTGGCACATACGGCTTGATCTACGTCGTCTTCAACACGCTGTTCAACCTGCTGACCCAGGAAGACCAGGTACGCTGCTTCGAGAACGTCGCCGCCCACCTCACAGATGAGGGCTCGTTCGTGATCGAGGCAGGCTCACCCGCCTTCCTCTACCGGTTGCGTGACGACCAACACGTCGATGCGGAGTCCATCGAAGTCGACGCGGTACGACTGGATGTGCTTCGTCACGATCCGGCGAAGCAGATGCTCGACGAGAGCCACGTCTCCATCTCTCGCACAGGCGTGCACCTGAATCCGGTCGCCCAGCGATACGCATGGCCGGCCGAGCTCGACCTCATGGCGCGGATCGCCGGGCTGCGCCTGAAGGAGCGTTGGGACGGCTGGAACCGCGAACCGTTCACCGGCAAGCACAACGTGGTGTCGGTCTACGGACGCTGAGATGATCGGTGTGTTGACGTCACGGTTGACGCCACTGGCGCCTCTGGGTTCCCTGAGATCCACGCCTTGCGGGGGCATGGCTGATAGTGTTCTTCACAGCTTCGCCGCCGTTCGGTATCTTGGTGAGAAGTATCGAAGATCGGGATTCGGCAGGCGTAGAAGGGGAGACACTCAGGGTATGTCGAGAGGACGCAGGGTCCAGGCGCAGGGTGACGCCACGGCGGAAACGCAAGCCGCTTCGCGCGCCGAGCGCGTGGCGGGGTGGCTGCAGGTGCCGTTGATCATCGCCGCGCTGCTGGCCATTCCGACCATCATTGTTCAGGAGACAGATATCCGAGGAGTCTGGGAGATCCTCGCCGCGGTCCTGGACTGGTGCATCTGGGCAGTGTTCGCGGCTAATTTGGCCATCATGCTCTCTATCGTGCCGGACCGACGACGCTGGTTGCTAAATAATCCTATGGACGTGCTCATAGTGATACTCACTCCGCCGTTCCTTCCGGCGACGATGAAGCTGGCGCGCGTGCTGCCGGTCGTAAGGCTAGTCTGGCTTGTGGTAGTAGCCAACCGCCTCCGCAACGTCTTCTCGCTGCAGGGGTTGCGCTACGCGGCGCTGATAGTCTTCACCATCGTGGTAGGCGGCGGCGTGGTCTTCGTCGCCGTCGAGCCGGGACAGCACCTGAGCACCTGGGAAGGGCTCTGGTGGGCCGCGGAGACAGTCACGACCGTGGCCTACGGGGACATCTACCCCACAACGGCTCCAGGCCGCATAGTGGCCACCGTCGTAATGGCCGCAGGCATCGGCTTCGTTGCCCTGCTGACCGGCGCGCTAGCCCAACGCTTCCTGTACGGCTGGAGCGCAGGCGCGGCCCTAGAACCCGATCCGGACAGAGCCGAGATGATGCGGAAGCTCGACGAGTTGTCCCGCCAGATCGCAGAGCTCCAGAAGGATCTGAGGGAGAGACAGGGGTGACCGAGACGATCGGCTTCCTCGCCCTCAGGCCCTGCGTGACCGGAGCGCGGGCACAGCGGCGATCGCGAGGACGCGGCCGTATACGGCGGTCAGGGCGTAGATGGCCACGCCGAACGCGACGCCGTACACCATCACAGGTCACCCGATCTGCCACCAAGGGTCGAGCTGGTCGTCGCGTCTTATGAGCGCGCTCGAGGCAAGGACGACCCCGAACACGCCAAGGGTGAACAGCGCCAGTCCGAGGGCCTGCCAGAGCCGGGAGAGGCCGCCTGGTGCAAGGTAAGGCAGCACGAACTCGTAGTAGGCGGCAGTGATCCCCACCAAGAGCAACAAGACGGCGATGTACACCAGCAGGGTGGTCGCCCGCATGTGGGGACCCGCGCCAACGAGCCAGTCAAGGAAGGCGTAGGCCACGTTGAACGGGTGCGGTGCGCCGAGGAGCTCGGCGACCGTGGCTGTAGCCGAGGGGGTCGCACCGAGCGCGAGCGCGCCGCACCATGGCGTAGAGCCCGCTAGCCCCGATTGCGGAGGCCAACGTCAGCGCCACGTAGAACGTCCCGAGTCTCGGCAGCGAGTGGTCCGCCATCGTGCCGGCGAAGATGATCATGAAGTCGGTCGGGATCGGTAGCGGCTGGCCGAGCTCCTCGATGATTACGGCCAGAAGGATGGCCCCGAAGCTGTGTCTGGCCAGAGAACCGAGCATAACGTCCTTCTCGGAGGTAGCGCCGTACTGCGGCTTATATTGTACCCCGTTCGGATATCAACCTGGCCGTGAGCGGGACCCCGGTCCGCTTTCGGGTCTCACCGCCCAAACGAGCCGATCGTCTTCAGGCGGCCCTGAAGTACACGATGGCCGATGCGCCGACCAGAACCAGAACCAGGACCAGTATCAAGATGGCAGGAAGCAACACCACGAGGAGCGCCCTGCCCGTGGTCGTCCCGTGCATCTCACGAATCCCCACGGTGGCCAGGTAGAGCCGATACAGGGAGAAGATCCACCCTATGAACGGTATCCAGCCCAAGAGGCTCGTCACCGAGGAGTAGGAGATTATCCGGAAGGTCGCGCCAAACCCGGAATGCCCAGACCCCACCACCAGGATCACCAGCAGGTGCGTCACGAGCGCCGTCAGGAATACGCCCACAGTCCCCGCTATGGGGGCGAGCACCAGCCCCCCCACGAATGCCAGAAAGCCCTGGTTGCCCCTAGCACCGAACAGCCAGGTGACGCCCCCGGGGACGTCTATGAAGGTCAGGAGACCGACGAGGACAGCGGAGATTTCGATGCAGATCAGGGCGAAAACCAGAGGACCCAGGACGCTTCCTTGACGGGGAAGGCCCGCGAAGAAGGTCGCAGGCTGGAGTACCATGCGCCTCACGACATCCACGAAGCTGTTGACCGGATCGGAGAGGTTGTAGTCTCCTCCCGAGGTGGTGGTTCTGGAAGCCATCGTCATGCTCCTTTGCTGGTAGGGATATCTGGGATAGCGCTTCTGAACTCTAAACTCATGCGCTGGCAAACGCAACGAGGGCATCGCTCTCTCGGCTCGTTCATCGCACGTCGTACGAGTAATTTTTCGGACACCAGGCCAAATTTGCAGGGAATCTGTCAGTAGGGGCGGTGGGACTCGAACCCACACTCCTTCTCAGGACCCGGATTTTAAGTCCTAGGAAGTACGTTTTTGGCTGTTTGCTGGTGTACAGAAATCGCTTTGTTTAGAAGATTCTTGTCGTTGTGGGTTTGTCGGCATTCACTGGAGTTTACGTTCTACTGCTGCCCGACTGATGCCACGTTGCCGCTTGAAGAGATTGGCCCAAGACAGTGTTGGACGTTGCAGGCTCCTTGCGCGCCGACTTGGATCTCTCTTCGGGTGTTATTCTCGCGGCGCGTGCCTTAGAGCTTGCGCGGATAGGCTCGCTACTTTTCATATTTGCCGCTCCTCTGCACGATTAAATCGGCTCTTGATCGCCCATTGACACATTTGATACCCGCCTATCCGCGCAGCCTCTTAGTCGTCAACTTCCTAACCACCGGAGACACCTGAGCAGGACTAAGCGTCGCCGAAAGCCTCATCGCAGATCACTTCTCGCCTAGATTGCACGTTGTTCACGATTTCATCCACAGGTAAGAGGACGACTTTTCGGCGCATCTAAAGCAAATTTTCGGAGTTATCCACAAGTCTATTGGTGCTTTAGAATGATGTTCATGATATATGACGATTGTACATAGGCGTGAACGGGCGCTGCAGACCTCGCAAATCTCAAGCGCCCGCTCACCACACACCACAAGGAGGTGCGCGTGTCTGAGCCTAGCAGCCCGCAGGGCGCTGAGCAACCTATCGTGTCTGGGGTTAGCCTAGAGCGTGAGTGGCTGACCTACGCTGAGGCCGGCCGGATGGTCGGACTCTCAAGGGTGACACTCTGGAAAGTGGTGTCTGCCGGCGAAGTCGAAGCGGCCCGGATAGGCAGGGCAGTCAGGATAAACCGGGAGAGCTTGACGGACTATATGAAGCGTTCGGCCAAGAACCCCGCAGCGAGTGGGATCTAGCTCCGAGTGCTGAAAATGGGCAGCAAGGAGCGGGGCTCGATGGCGGAGAGCTTGTCTAAGATGCTGTGTCTGGCACACCAGCGGATGCTCTTTGAGGAGTCTTGCTTAAACACCAGCGTCGTGGTCGAGCGGAGGTATCGTACTGTTGCGAGCAAGGCAGAACTCGCCCAGCTCGGCTTCTCGAAGCCGCAGCAGAGAGTGCCGACGCTCGTAGTCCCGATGTACTCCCCTGCCGGCGAGCTTGTGACCCACCAGATAAGGCCAGACGCTCCCCGTAAGAGCAATAAGGGCAAGCCCATAAAGTACGAGACACCAGCGGGCTCCCCGATACGCCTCGACGTTCACCCGAGCCAGACAGAGCGTGTGAAGGAGACATCTGTACCCCTGTGGATCACCGAGGGAGTCAAGAAGGCAGACAGCCTCGTGAGCCGGGGTGAGTGCGTCGTCGCCTTGCAGGGTGTGTGGTGCTGGCAAAAGGATGGCGTGCCACTACAGGACTGGGAAGACGTTAGGCTGTGGGGCCGCTCAGTGTGCGTGATCTTCGACTCTGACGTTACGACCAACTCGAAGGTGCAGACC
>JALZJN010000041.1 GCA_030859735.1 Actinomycetota bacterium | reverse complement strand
CGGAGGGTGCGACCACGGGCGCGGGGCCGAGCCTCGCCAGAATGATTCGCTGCTGGACGATGGTCCAGGCGTTGGTGGTGACCCAGTAGAGCACCACACCGGCGGGGAAGCCCGGGCCGATCGGGATTCCGATGGCGAAGGCCATGAGCAGGATGGGCATGAAGCGCATGACCATCTGCATCTGCTGCGCCTGCTGATCCTGGGGGCCGCGCCCGGCCATCAACTGACGCTGCTGGTAGTAGGTCGTGAAGCCCATTATCCCGATCAGCAGGAGGTACGGAAGGGAGGCCAAAAGGGGGTTGCCGGCCCCGCAGGTGGCGGACACGGTCTCGGTCCCCACATCCCTCCACGCCTGGAGGAAGTTGCAGTCGAGCCGTAGACCTGGGAGAAACTGGTTTACAGTCTCCCTGGTGGCCGGGTCGAGCAGGTCCTCGGCGAGCTTGCTCGACTGAAGGGTCGCCAGCAGGCCGGAGGCGCCTTCGATGGGCACGAAACCGGTCGGATCCGAGGTGGATACCTCGTAGCCCAGGTACCTAAGGTTCAACCGGACGACCTGATAGAGCGCGATGAACAGCGGCATCTGCATCAGGAGTGGCAGGCACCCACCGAACGGGTTCACGCCGTGCTCCTTGTACAGCTTCATCGTCTCTTCGTTGAGCTTCTGACGATCGTTCTTGTACTTCTGCTGGATCTTCTTGACCTCGGGTGCGATGACCTGCATCTCCCGCATCGATTTCGTCTGCTTGATCGACAGCGGAAGCAGCAGGATCCTCACCGCGACGGTCAGCAGGATGATCCCGATGCCGAAGCTCGGGATGAGCGCGTAGAAGCCGGCGAGCGCGCCCGCGAAAACCTCGAAAAACCCCATTACAAGCCTCTCCTAGCCGGGACATGGTCTACCCCTCCGGGCGACCACGGGTGGCACCGGCCAATTCTCTTTATTGCCAGCAAGGAGCCCCTCACGGCTCCGTGGACTCTAATTGCCTCCAGCGCATATGCCGAGCAAGTCGGGTGAAAGCGGCAGTTCTGGCGCAGGAACGGTGAGATGAAGCGTCGGTACGCTCCGATTAACCCGGTAAGCACCCTGGCTCCCGGGCTCATGTCCTGCCTCCCGTGACCCGATCGAGCGCAGCCCCCAGATCGTCGACGAGCCTCGAGTGTTCCGTCTCCAGGACCCGATCGTCCGCTCGCACGACCACGTCATACCCGTCGACGGGCCGCACTAGCCGGAAAGCCGCCCTGAGTTTCCGCTTCACCCGGTTGCGCGCAACCGCACCCCGCTTGCACCTGACCGCGAGGCCAAGCCTCGATGGCTCGCCGGGAAGAGAGTTCACCAGGGCCACGGCTACGAGACCGTCTCGGGAGGCGCGCCGACCTCGTTCGAGCACGCGTCGAAAGTCACGTCCGCTTCGCAGGGAGGGAGGATTCCTCACTTGCAGTCCGGTCTGGTGGCCGCTAGGCCGATAGCCGTGCGCGGCCTTTGGTCCGCCGGTTCTTGAGGATCGAGCGGCCGGCGCGGGTTTTCATCCGAGCGCGAAATCCGTGCTTGCGCTTGCGCCGCCGATTATTTGGCTGAAAGGTTCGCTTTGTCACGGTGCCTCACCAAGTCTCTCGCGTTTCGTCCCGCCGTGGACGCCACCGGAGCAGGTCGCGAATCTTCGGGGGATCTTCGGGGTGTCGCAGGAGTATAGCGGCATCGCGTTTGTCCACGTCAACGCCACCTCTCGGGGTCGCGAAGGAGTTTTCCACATCGCCCTTGACTCCCCGCCGAGCGCGCTGCGTAGGATACGTTCGGCTTCGTACTTCGGGCAACGAGCCAGGGATCGCGGGACTTCCCCCCGGCGCTTTTCCGGTGGAGTTGCACCCCCGTAGTAGCTCGCAAGGTTGTCCACACTTGTGGATATCCCTGTTGACTACAGGGGTGAGCTCCCTCCGCTTTACCTGCCATGCCTTCGGCATGTTCGTTGCCTGCTCGTCAGGGGAGACGAGGGCGTCGATCCCGGAGCCGCAAAGAGTTGTGGAAAACCGTGAACCATCAAGGGGGAGTTCTCGTGACGACGTACCCACAGGTCCGCGACCGCGCAGCGGGCCAGGCGGAGCAGAGCATCGGCGACGCAACCTCCGGGGGCTCCGCTACCCAGAATCTCGGGGACGCGGCGCACGCGGAGGAACTCTGGGGCCGGGCCGCTCAACTCCTCAGAGAGCGGATCTCGATGAGCACGTTCTCCATGTGGTTCGGGCGTGCCAAAGCGCTCGGAATCGAGGGCTCGACCTTCGTGCTGGGTGTCCCCAACCCCTACGCCAAGGAGCAAATCGAAACTCGCTATCTCGAACCTCTGACCGAGACCCTCGCCTCCGCCGGTGGAACTCGGTTCAGCGTCATCCTGCTGGCCGGCGACTCCTTCTCGGCCGACGAGGACGAGGGACCCGAGGAGAAGGTGCCGGTTCGCGCTCCGTCGGAAACCGGCAACGCGGTGCCGGCCACCGCGCAGGAGACCGGCAGCTTTCACCCGAAGTACGCCTTCGATTCGTTCGTGATCGGCTCGTCGAACCGCTTCGCTCATGCGGCGGCTCTCGCGGTGGCCGAGGGCCCGGCCGAGGCATACAACCCGCTGTTCATCTACGGAGGCGCGGGCCTGGGCAAGACCCACCTCTTGCACGCCATCGGACGCTACGTAAGCGAGTGTCACCCGGGCCTTCGCGCCTGCTACGTCTCGACCGAGCAGTTCATGAACGAGTTCATTCTCGCCCTCCAGCGCCGCACAATTACCGAGTTTCACCGGCGCTACCGCGCGGTCGACCTGCTCATGGTGGACGACATTCAATTCCTCGAGGGCAAGGAGCGGACCCAGGAGGAGTTCTTTCACACCTTCAACGCCCTTCATCCCCACAGCCAGATCGTCATCACGTCGGACCGGCCCCCCAAGAAGATCTCGACACTCGAGGAACGGCTCCGAACGCGTTTCGAGTGGGGCCTCATCACCGACATTCAGCCCCCCGACCTCGAGACCCGCATCGCCATTCTTCAAATGAAGGCCGAGACCGACGGCCTGGCGGTTTCCCCGGAGGTCATGGACTTCATCGCAAGCCGGATACAGACCAACATCCGGGAGCTCGAGGGGGCCCTCATCCGGGTTGCTGCCTACGCATCGCTCACACGGTCCGAGGTGACGCTCGAGGTCGCTCAGGGCGTGCTCCAGTCGCTTCTGCCCAATGCAGCAGAAGCGCGCGTCACCCCCGACCTGGTCATCGCCGTAGCGGCCGAATACTTTGACATCACCGCCGACGAAATCCGCTCCTCCAACCGCTCCCGGCCCCTGGTCAATGCTCGCCAAATGGCGATGTACCTCTGCCGGGAGCTCACCGATCTTTCGCTACCCGAGATCGGGCGCCGTTTCGGGGGCCGCGATCACTCCACGGTTTTGCACGCCAACAACAAGATCCGGACCCAGATGCAAGAACGCGAAAGCAGTTTCGAGCAGGTCCGCGAGCTGACGACCCGGGTGAAACAGCGCGCGGCCCGTGGATAACCAGTCGCGGAGGCTGTCGGTAACCTTCCATTCACGTGAACAACTCTTCGCGTCCATGTGCAGGCTGACAGTTCGCGCCTCTTGCGCACAGCCGCACCGCATACTCAACCCCAAGCAGTTAACTCCCGTGACCAGCGCCTTCGGGCGTTGTCCACGAAGTCCACAGCCCCTAGTACGACTACTAGAAGATCAATATCTATTAGAAGTGCTTGACCCCAAAGAACAAAAGCTGTCACAGCACGGACGTAGGCTTTGTCGTATCGACACGTTCCGCGCAGAACGGAGGCGTTGAATGAAGTTTCGCTGTGAGCGCGACGACCTACTGGAGGCCGTCCAGTTCGCGTCGCGAGCGATATCGAATCGAGCGACATTGCCTGTGCTGTCCGGCTTGAGGATCAAGGCCTCCGAGGATGGCTATGTGGGCGTTGCGGCAACCGATCTCGAGTTGACTATGCAAACCGCGTTCAAAGCCGGCGTCGACGAGCCGGGCACCGTGATCGTCCCCGGGCGGTTGTTCGGTGAGATGACGCGGAGCCTGGGGGTCGGACAGGTCAGCGTCTCCAGCGGAGATGCCGAGGTCGAGATCGGTTCGGGGCGAGGTCAGTTCCGAGTGAAAGCTCTTGCACCCGACGACTACCCTGCGCTGCCGATCGAGGAGCGCGAGGGAGATGGCACCGGGATCGAGGTATCGGTCGGTGCTCAGGCTCTTGGGACCGCTTTGTCCCAGGTGGTTCGCAGCGCGTCGACGGACGAGAGCCGTCAGGTCTTGACCGGGGTGTTGTGGGAGCTCGAGCCGGGAAATTTGACACTCGCGGCCACCGACTCCTACCGGCTCGCGGTGCGGTCTCTTGATGTCGAAGGCGGCCCTCCGGAGCTCAAGAAGGTGATACTTCCAGCGCGAGGGCTGAGCGAGTTGG
>JALZJN010000201.1 GCA_030859735.1 Actinomycetota bacterium | reverse complement strand
TGCGGCGTGTGCAGACGGGCTACATCCGCAACTATGCCTTGACGTTTCTGTTCGGGGTCGTCGTCGCCTTCTCGCTATTGGCGTTCAGGAGCGTGCTGTGAGCGGCTTCTCGCTGCTCGATCTGGTGCTGTTCGTTCCCCTGCTGGGAGCCGTCGTCATAGCTTTCGTTCCGAACCACGCCTTCTCCTTGATCCGCACTACGGCGCTCAGCGCGACCGCTGCTTCCTTTCTGCTGTCTATCGGTCTGGTGATGGGCTTTGATGCGACCGAGGCCGGCTTTCAGCTCGGCACCTCGAGGAGCTGGATTCCCGAGTGGGGAGTGACCTACAAGACCGGGCTGGACGGCATCAGCCTATGGATGGTGATGTTGACGACGTTTCTCATGCCGCTGGGCGTGCTCGCGTCGTGGTCGATCACGAGCAGGGTCAAGCCCTACTTCATCTTCTTTCTGGCTCTCGAGACCGCACTGCTGGGAGTGTTCTGCGCGCTCGATATGTTCCTCTTTTATGTCTTCTGGGAGGCCTCTCTGGTCCCGATGTACTTCATCATCGGGATGTGGGGATACGGCCGCCGTGTCTACGCAGCGATGAAGTTCTTTCTGTTCACGCTCGTCGGTTCGTTGCTGATGTTGGCGGGGATCCTCTATCTCTACTTCACCGCCGATCAGCCCACTTTCGACTACGAGGCACTGCTCGGCACTCCACTGGCCCTCGACGTGCAGCGGCTGCTGTTCCTGGCGTTCTTTGCCTCTTTCGCGGTCAAGGTGCCGCTGGTGCCCTTGCACACCTGGCTTCCCGACGCTCATACCGAAGCGCCCACCGCGGGCTCGGTGATCCTCGCCGCCGTATTGCTGAAGCTGGGCGCCTACGGCTTCATCCGCTTCGGAATTGCGCTGTTCCCCGACGCGGCCCGCGAGCTTGCGCCGGTGCTCATGATCCTGGCGGTGATCGGCATCCTCTACGGCGCCCTGATCGCGATCGTGCAGAAGGACCTCAAACGTCTGGTGGCGTACTCGTCGGTGGCGCATCTCGGTTTCGTGATGCTGGGACTGTTCGTGGGCTCGGTCCAGGGGATGAGCGGAGGCATTCTGCAGATGGTCAATCACGGACTGTCGACCGGAGCCCTGTTCCTCCTTGTCGGCGCGCTCTACGACCGGCGGCACACGCGCCTGATTGCCGACTTCGGAGGACTCGCCAAGTCGGCGCCGGTGATGGCCGGGATCTTTCTCGTTGTCGCTCTGTCGTCGCTGGGCCTGCCGGCCCTCAACGGGTTCGTGGGCGAATTCTTGGTGCTGCTCGGGACCTTCCATGAGTATCGCTACTGGGTGGTCCCTGCCGCCTTCGGCATCGTGCTGGCTGCGATCTACCTGTTGTGGGCGTATCAGAGGGTGTTTCACGGCGAGCCGACGGGCGCCAACCGCACGCTGCCCGACCTCTCCGGGCGCGAGCTGGCGACGCTGCTCCCTATCCTGGCGCTGATCGTGTTCATCGGGGTTTATCCCAAGCCGTTCCTCGAGCGCATCGAGCCGGCGGCCGCGCAGGCCGTTGCTCGGTTGAAGGCATGCACGGTCGAGCCGCAACAGATCGAACAGCAAATCTCTCGCATTGGGCCCAGTCCGGGCGGCCCTTGTGTGGCTATCGTCGGGAATCTGAGCTACCGGCAGCTGTCGGAGTTGGTTCCCTGATGCAGTTCAACCCTCCTGTGGTCGAGCTTGCCGGTATCGCTCCTGAAATTGCGCTCGTGGTCGCCGCCTTCGTGTTGTTGATCGCGGACGCGTTCCTCGGCCCCAGATTGCCGGCCATCGCCCAGCCGGTCATCGCGAGCGTAGGGTTGCTTGCCGCCGCCTACCTCGCGCTGCAGCAGTGGGGTGAAACCGATCTCCAGCTCGGCGGGATGATCGCGCTCGACGGCTTCGCCACCTTTTGCAAGATCACCCTGGTGAGCTTCGGGCTGTTAACCGTGTGGTTGGGCCGCGACTATCTGGAGCGTGACGGGATCGGGGAATCGGAGTTCTACGGGCTCGTGCTCCTTTCTCTTGCGGGAATGATGCTGATGGCGTCGGCCGCCGATCTGATCGTTGTGTTTCTTGCGCTCGAGACTTTCTCGTTGGCGCTCTACGTGTTGGTCGGCTTCCGTCGCACTTCCCTGGCGGGACAGGAGTCGGCGATGAAGTACTTCCTGTTGGGAGCGTTCTCTTCTGCCTTCTTCTTGCTCGGGATCGCCCTCACCTACGGGGCCGTGGGTTCGACCGGCCTGTACGGCGACGAGTCCGCTCCCGGAATTGCAAGCTTCTTGAGTTCGAGTGCCGGTGGAGACGTCGGATTGTTGGTCGCTGCGACCGCTCTGCTGATCGTCGGTCTCGGTTTCAAGATCGCCGCGGTGCCCTTTCACATGTGGACCCCCGACGCCTACCAGGGAGCGCCGTCCCCGGTGACGGGTTTCATGGCGGCCGGTTCCAAGCTCGCGGGTTTCGCCGCACTGGTGAGGCTCCTGGACGTGAGCCTTTACTCGTTGCGAGGGGAGTGGCGGCCTCTGATCGCGGGAGTGGCGGCCGCGACGATGATCGTCGGGTCGGTACTGGCGGTGGTGCAGGAGGACGTGAAGCGGATGCTTGCCTATTCCTCGATCGCCCACGCCGGGTTCGTGCTCACCGGTATCGTGGCGGCCAACGATCGCGGCGTGTCGGGCTCGTTGTTCTACCTTGCCACCTATGGCATCACCGTGCTGGGCGGCTTCGCGGTGGTGGCGATTCTGGCCGGCCGTGACGAGGAGCGAGTCAACTTGGTGGACTACAAAGGTATCTTTGCGGATCATCCCGCGCTCTCCTCCGCCCTTACGCTTTTCATGTTGTCCTTGGCCGGAGTGCCCTTGACCTCTGGGTTCGTCGCCAAGCTGGTCGTTTTCGGCCCGGCGATTGACGCCGGCTACACGTGGCTCGTCGTGATCGGCATGATCACCAGCGCGATCGCCGCGTTCTTCTACCTGCGCGTTCTCGTCGTGATGTACATGCAGGATGCGGACGAGGTTCGGCCCTCGATCCCCGTGGCAAGGATGTCTGCGGGGGTCGTAGGCTTGATTGCGGTAGCGACCGTTGTCCTGGGCCTGTTCTGGAGCCCGCTGATCGACGCCGCCGAGCAGGCCACGTTCTTTTTCTCCTCAGGCTGACCGGTTTTCCCGGGCCGGGCCGGACGAGGAACGACATTGTCGCTGTACCCACATGAGATGTGGTCAGAGACGCAAAGATGCTTAACTCCGTCGAGTGCGAGCGCTGGGACGGGGCTTGACGTCGGCGGGAGCGGGACTCGGCTTGCCTCCTAGGTTGACGAATGCCCTCGTCAGCGCCAGCGTTCCGGCCATCGAGAGGATAACGGTTACCGCACTTGCAACGCTGCGCTCGAGTGCAGTGTCGTCGAGCCCCATTGCGTAGGCAAGAGGAAGGGCGACATTGGGGAGCAAGATCATCACGGCGAAGATCACTCCCACCGGCTTGCGATTGCCCTGGCTCACATCGACACCCCGCGACAGCGCCTGCACGATCCCGAGCCGTTCGAGGACGACGGCTTGCTCGGAGAGGGCGACGTAGGCGCCGACAACCAGCGCTCCGATGACGACCAGGAAGAGTCCCAGTCCGACCATTACGAAGATGAACAGCTCCACGATCACGAAGCGCCAGAAGCAGCGGGCGCGAAAGGCGGCCCGTATCCAGGCATCGCCCGAAGGATCGGGCTCGGAGGAGCCGGCCGCCAAGACCGTCGCAATCTGCACGTAAACGGTCACCGCGGCAAGCAAGAGCCAGGTCGTCACAGCGGTCCCGGCTGCCCCCAGCGAGGCGGTCACGAGGCTCACCAGCAGGTTCAGGGACAACAGGATCAAAAAGGGCCGCCGGAAAATGTCGCCGAGCGCCCCTTTCATCAGGGGAACCGCGCTGATCTTGAGATCGGTCTCAGCCATGGGTCCGATCCTACGAGCCTCGAGCGGCGGTCTGGGAGGCGTATTGCCCGCGTCGAGCGGGGACCGCCGCATCCCAGGCACTTCGGCTCCTGTTAGTAAAGATTACGAACTGAGGAACTTATGCTTCGACCGGGGACCGGGGTTGCGAGCCGGTCGTACCTTGTTCACTGATGAGCATCGCCGTCGCACGGCCCATAGCACTCGTCGGCCTGATCGGCTCCCCTCAGGCACCCCTGCTAGCGCGTCCCTACTACCAGAGCTCGAACCCCGGCCCCATCGTCGCGGCGCTTGCTCAAGTCCCCGAGCTTCTCGAGGTGGCGATGCCCTTCCTCAGTGCAATGTACGGGCCTTCAGCCCTGCCGAAGCGACTGAAGGAGATCGTGGTCGTGCGGACATCGGCACACCTGGAATGCCGCTACTGCATCGAGTCCCACAGCGTGGTGGCTTTGGATGCTGGGTTGTCGCGCCGCGAGATTATGCTTCTGCGGGACCCGTTTAATCCCGCCCGGGATCTGCTGGGCGAAGATGAAACGAGAGAGCAGACTCTCCTGAAGTGGATCGACGCGGTCGCAGGAGCCACCGGCTCCGTGCCAAAGGACATAGGGCGCGGCTTGCGAGAATGCTTCTCAGACGCCGAGATAGTTGAACTGACTCTGCTGATAGGCGCCACGATGATGCTCAATCGCTTTTGCACCGCACTGGGCCTGGCGTCTTCGGACGAGACACTAGAGCGGCTGCGCATCGAGGACTTGCTGTGAGTCAAGTCGCAGAGGCTATCGCCTCGGGAGCGTTGCCGGGGCGATTGTGGATGTACGGTAACTATCATTGCAACCTTGCGTGCAGCTATTGTCTCACCGAGTCTGCTCCGAAGGTGGCGAAGCGAGAGCTGCCGGCCGAGCTCATGCTCGCCCTTGCCCGGGAAGCCAGAAAGCTCGGCTTCACCTCTCTGGGAATAACGGGTGGCGAGCCCTTCTTGCTACCTCATCTACCCGATACGATCGAGCGGCTTGCCGAAATCCTGCCGGTCATAGTACTCACGAACGGCACCTTGTTTACGAACGAGCGACTCCGGCGCGTGCAGCGATTTGCCGGAAAGCCCGTTGCATTGCAGATATCTCTTGACTCGCCGCACGCCATTGTCAACGACACCATGCGTGGCCCCCACAATTTTCGCAAGGTGATCGAGGCTATCCCAGCCCTCGTGGAAAGGGGCGTGCAAGTACGCATCGCTACCACCGTCGAAGAGATGGATGACACCGACATGGTGAGGTTGTGCGCTCTTCATCGGGAGCTGGGCGTGTCGGATGAAGATCATGTGGTTCGGCCGATCGTTCGCCGGGGTCGAGCGGTCGACTCCGAATTGGGCGTCGAAGCACAGGTGGTAGACCTGCCGCCCGAGCTCACCATCTCTGCCGATGGCGCCTTCTGGAGCCCCTTTGGTCCGACAGTTCGCTCGGGGTCGCTCGACACAGATCTGTTGGTGAGCAGGACGACGTCACCACTGGAAAGACCGGCCGGTATCCTGCTGCGACTGGTGCAAGGGCGTCCGCCTGGTGAGGACTCCAAGCTGGGCATTATATGAGCATGACCGGAACGGGTCCGGTCGGGCTCGCAGGTGAGGTAAATCAAGCAGGGGGAGTCGCGTTCTTTGTCACGCGCATCGTGCTGGCTCTCTTGTGGATTCAAAACTCCGGGTGGAAGACGCCACCCGACTTCGGCCGCAGCGCCGAGGGAGGCCTTTACAAGTTCACGAGCTTTGCGGTCGAGCACGAGGTCTTCGCTCCCTACTCCTTTGTGGTGCGCGAGCTCATACTCCCGAACTTCATCGTCTTCGGCTGGATTGTTCTCATCGTGGAAGCGTCGATCGGAGCGTTCCTCTTGGTGGGCCTGGCAACGCGGCTGTGGGCGCTGGTAGGAGTGGCTCAGTCGCTCGCAATCACGTTGTCTGTCCTCAACGCTCCCGGGGAGTGGAGCTGGGCCTACTACCTCATGATCGCGGCACATCTGGCGGTATTCGCGGCCGCTGCCGGACGATTCTGGGGTCTCGACGCAGTTTTGCGCCCGGTGTGGGAAGGAAGCGACTCGCGCCTTGGCCGTCTGTTGCTGAAGGCGTCTTAGGTGGATGGTTTGCGTCGCGCTCAAGCGGCCGTAGCGATAGTGGCACTCCTTGCCGGCGTCGTCACACTGGTCGTATCCTTGGGGCTTCCTTTGACGGCTCCTCGCGGCGGCGCGCTCGGCGGCACGGGGATCACGTTCAACTTGCTGGGCGCGGCCCTAGTTTCAGTGCTTGGACTCGTCGCTCTCGCCGGGTCCGTCCTGCGACGCCGAAGTCTCGTCTTGGCCGCTTCCGGAGGCTTCGCCCTGATCTCCATTCAGGTCCTGCTTCAGTTCGGTCGCAGCACGAACTTGCTGGGCACGCGCGGGTCCAGCCTGTCGTTTACTCTGGGGGTCGCAGCGGGCCTGGGCGCGCTGGCCCTCTGGACTCGCCGAGAGTCGTAGGTCACGGTAGCGCTCAGCGTCGATCGAATAGCGCTTGTCGAGATGACTCAGGCAGCTCTCTTCACCGACTCCGACCCCAAGCCCGGAAGCAACGCGGTTGGCGTAGTTGTAGTAGGCGATGATTCCGTTGGCATCGACGATCTCGCGATCGCTGAAGTTAGCGTCGCGCAGTTCCTCGATGTCCTGCTCCTCGATATCCGAAGGAGTGAGTGTCACCTTTCTCGCATAACGACAAAGCGCCCGGTACCGGGAGCTCATCATTGCGTAATGTTGCAGGGCGACCGCCCTGAGAAGCGAGTCGTCTCCGGTGAGTCGGCGGAGCTCCTCGCCGTGTTCTCTCAGTCAGTAATGGGCTGTGTTAGCCGCCGAAACAGCGACGGCCAGGAGTTCTCGCTCGGTGTGGCTCAGCGGAGAGTCCCCGACCACGATGGCTTCGTAGAGGGCCGTGTGGGCCGGTGGGGCCGCGGGATTGAGCGATTGAGAAGCCATGAAGGGAGACAGGTGCTCGCTTCCCATCGCGTGGGCGACCCAGGTCATCGCAGCACATCCGCCATGTCGTGAACTGCTTGCAGAGTGCCCCGGAGTGTGCCGGTCACCTTGGACCTCCCGCTGCGAGGCAGGTAGGCCACGGGCACCTCGGCGATTCGCCACCCCGCCGCATGCGCCCGCAACACCATCTCGAGGGGCCATCCACTCCGCCGGTCTTTCAGCGCAAGATCCACGAGCCGCTCGCGAGAAGCGGATCTCATCGGCCCCAGGTCTCTCAGGCGAATCCCCGTCCGGCGAGTGAGCTCTGCGGACAAGACGTGGTTGGCAACACGGGCGTGCAGGGGCCATGCTCCGCCCGAGGCGCGCCGTTGCCCCAGAACCAACTCGGCACTTCCGGCCATGACGGGGCCGGCCACGGTGGGGAGCTCGCGTGGATCGAGGGATCCGTCACAGTCCATGAAACCAACGATCTCATCCGTCGCCGCCAGCAATCCCTTAAAGCAAGCTGCACCAAAGCCGCGCCGTTGCTCGAGAACCACCTCGGCCCCCATACGCCGTGCGATAGTGGCCGAGCCGTCGCGAGATCCGTTGTCCACCACGATCGGATGCCAGCCGCGCGGCACACGTCTCAGCACCCACTCAATGGCCTCTGCCTCATCGAGAACGGGGAGCACCACATCGGGCACCCTCATCGCCTCCGAACGAAAAGCGTCGCAATCACGCGAAGGCCTGCTCCATACATAGGATCTGCACGGCACGTTGGAAGTCGGTGCCCGGCATCTCCGACGCAACCCTGCAGGCATCTTCGAAAAGGTCGACATCTCTCAGCTCGGGGAGAAGGGCCCAGCTGAGAGAGAGTCGTTCGAAGCTGGCACGCTGCGCCGCTCCGGTCCAAGGAGTGCTCATCGGTACGTTCACGAACGTTTCCGGATGAAGCTTCTTCAACCCAATCGCCCAGTAGCCACCATCGGTGGTCGGCCCGAGAACAGCGTCCATGTTGGGGTGACGCAAGCGGTCGAGCCCTTGCGTTAGCAGCCGCGGCGTCAACTGAGGTGTGTCCATGCCCACCAACAGCGCCGGCCCGCGGGCATCCTCGAACGCCGCGGCCAATCGCTCCCCTAGAGACCCACCCCGTTGCGGCAGCATTTCGATCGTAGGAGTCCAGTTGCCGACAGGGCCCTCCAAGATCAGCAAGGGTTCACAGCCGGGCGTGGACATCACCGCATCGAGAGTCGCCACGAGGGCCACCTCCGCGAGCTCCGCCGCCTCCCGAGGGCTCAAGGGGGGACACAGCCTGGTCTTGCTGAGGCCGGGTTGCGGCGCCTTGGCCAAGACCACCAGCCGAGGAAGAGCGCGTGGCCGGAGATCGCGATGCTCGCAGGGTTGGGACACACTTTCTAGGCTAGCGATCCCCGAAGACCCCAGAACGAGGATTCTCTTACAATTCGCGTAACTCTAGCCTGCAGCAACTCGCGGATGCGAGGTAGACCAGCGAGGCTCCTAATCTCATTCGAGATGAATACGGCCGTGATCCGCCGGGAGATCGTCGACGTTCGCTCGCGTCGGGCAAGAGGCTTCGTTGTTGCCGGGCTTTTCTGGGCAGCGCTTGTGGCGACGACGCACCTCTGGGGAACCGCGCTGGTGACCGAAGATTCCGGCATCAAGCTTCATGCGCCCCCCTTGTTCGGGCATTTCGACCCCCGGTTCGGGCTGAAGATAGTGCCCGCGGCCGTCGTTGCACTCATAGTGGTCGGCTTCGGCCCCCTTCTGACAAAGCGGCTTCCGTGGCGGGGGTTGTTGTTGGTGTGCGCCTCGACCGCCGCAGTTTGGGCGGTGGCACTCGCGTACGTGAACGGAATCGACGCCCTCAGCGCTCCGTTGGAGAGAAGCACCGAGTACCTGAGCGTCGTGCCGCAGGTCTCTTCGGTCGGCGCCTTCGTGGCCGGCTATATCGCCGAATTGCCCGGCTATCCGATCCACGTCAAGGGCCATCCTCCCGGCGCGATCGTCCTGCTCACCTGGCTCGAGCGGATCGGCCTCGGCGGCTCTGCATGGGCGGCCGCCCTGGTGATCGCGGCAGGTGCTTCGACTGTCCCGGCCGTCCTGATCGCCCTGCGCACCATCTCTTCCGAGGAACGGGCTCGCAGAAGCGCGCTGTTCCTGGTCCTGGCCCCCGCTGCGCTGTGGATCGCCACCTCGATGGACGCCCTCTTCGCCGGGGTCTCGGCGGGAGCGGTGGCGTTGGTGGTGGTCGCGTTGACCCGCTCGGGCACCAGCGGCGATGTGTGGGCCGCGGCGGGCGGGTTGCTCGGTGGCTGCGCGTTGCTGCTCAGCTATGGCGCGGCCCCCCTCGTTGCGATCCCGGCGGCGGTGGGGCTGGCTCGACGCCGTCTGCGCCCCCTGGTGATCGCGGCAGTGGCGGCGGGGGTGCTGCTGGTCGCGAGCGCGGCCTGGGGTTTCTCATGGCCCCAGGGATTACTGGCAACCGAGAATCTCTATCGCGCCGGTGTGGCGAGCGATCGTCCCTACGCCTTCTTCGTCGTGGCGAACCTTGCGGCGTTCGGACTAGCGGTCGGGCCGGCGACGGCCGCGGGGCTGACTCGGGTGTTCTCCGACCGCGGCCGGCTACTCGTGCTGGGCGCGCTGACGGCGGTGATCGCAGCCGATCTAAGCGGGCTCTCCAAGGGCGAGGTCGAGCGCATCTGGCTTCCGTTTGCGCCCTGGATGCTGCTGGCGGCGGGTGAGTTGCCCGAGAGCTCGACCAGAGCCTGGCTTGCGCTTCAGGCGCTGATCGCGCTTGGTATCGCAGTGTTCGTCAGGACTCCCTGGTGAACGCCCAGGTGGGCAAACCGGCCCAGGCGCGTCCTTGGGAGTTGAGGGAGTGACCGAATCGTGATGGACGAGGCCGGACACATCCTGGTGGTGGAGGACGACCCGATGGTGTCCGAGGTCGTGGATCGCTATCTGACGCAGGCGGGGTTCACCGTCGACGTGGTCGGAGATGGTCTCGCCGCCCTCGAGCGCGCCCAGCGCAAAAGACCCGACCTTGTGGTCCTGGACATAATGCTTCCGGGGATGGACGGGCTCGAGGTGTGCCGCCGGCTCCGGGTGGACACTCCTGTTCCGGTGATCATGTTGACCGCGTTGGGCCGGGAGAGCGAAAGAGTGATGGGTTTGGAGCTCGGAGCCGATGACTATGTCGCCAAGCCGTTCTCGCCGCGCGAGCTCACCGCCCGCGTCAAGTCGGTCCTGCGGCGAGCGCATGGTGCCGTGGTGCCTGTGGACGACCACGTGCGCGGGCCTGTCGTTTCGGGTGATCTGGAGGTGGATGTCGCTGCCCGCGAGGTCCGGCGCGGCGGCGAAGAAGTGACTTTGACCACCCGCGAGTTCGAGCTTCTAGTCTGGCTCATGACCCATCCGCGCCAGGTGTTCACTCGGGAGGAGCTCTTGGAAAAGGTCTGGGGCTTCACCTTCGGCGACCAATCGACCGTCACCGTCCACGTCCGCCGGCTGCGTCAGAAGATCG
>JALZJN010000030.1 GCA_030859735.1 Actinomycetota bacterium | reverse complement strand
ATATTGTCGACAAGACTTAGATAGACGGCCTCGTAGGCGGATGCCATGGCGCTAGCCTCAAAGTGCTTGACCGCGTGCCTTCGACAATCGTGAGGGTTAATACGGTCCACCCTATTTAGAGCGATGGAGAGGTTTCGGGGATCATCGCAGATGTATCCCGTTACACCATCATCAACCACCTCGGGTACCGATCCCTGCCTCAGCGCCACCACCGGAGTACCACAAGCCAATGCCTCGACCATGACGATTCCAAAAGGTTCGTCCCACTGAATCGGAAATAGCAGACAAGAGGCCTCGGAGAGAAGCTTCTTCTTGAAGTGTGTATCTGCCTCTCCGGCCCAGGTAACGTCTGGCCCTAGTCTTGGGCGTACCTCCTCATCGAAGTAGCGTTTCTCGGCGAGCTCATTGCACTTGCCAGCAAGAACCAGTCGGCGTCCGGCTTCACGTGCCGTGTCTATGGCGACGTGCGCGGCCTTCTCAGGACTCATTCGCCCAAGCCAGAGTACGAATGGTTCTTTTGCCTCCCGGAACGGATACTCATTCGTTGGAATCCCGTTGTGCACGGTGGCAACCCACGGCAGGTCCGGACGTTGGCGGCGCTGACAGTGTGAAATCGCGACTAAGGACGAAGACGTGCCCACCTCCCTGTAATACTCCGCCAGTTCACCATTAGGGGGGCCGTGGGCGGTCACGACGGTAGGGCACCCACGGGCGCGTGCCAAAAGAGGTCCTGCAAACGAATGGTCGTGTACGATATCGAACTCGAGGCCGTCCAGGAGCCGACTTGCTATCCCCGCGTGGACGATTTCCGGGACCGAGCCACCAAGTGCTTCCGTCGGAGGGGATCGGTATGTCTGTAAGAATCGAGCGTGCGAGTGGTTTTCCCCGGAAGCAACGAGCGTGACCTCGTGACCTCGCTTTACCAGCTCTTCTACTAGCCAGAAGCTCATCCACTCGATGCCGCCATAGCCCCGGGGAGGCAGTTGAAACCACGGCGGCGCTATCAAGGCAATCCGCAAACATTCCCGAGTGGACGGGAGCTCCTCGTTGGCGGCTTGGCGGGCTGGGAGGGGTGCCCTATGTGTCATTTGTGATGATAATCGGCGCTCTTCGGGACGACTTTACCCTGTGGGTGCCGAAAACCCAATTCTGCCGATGAGCAGGGAAAACGCGATTCGGTGAAGGAGGTTGGCTTGGCGCCACGACCTGATGCGCCGGGCGAATTGCATGTTCCTGCGGAAGGGCGCGGTCGACTGCCACCAACCGCATGGGGATCGGGTGTCCCTTTTGGGAGCTTTTCGGCGCCTTCGTGATGCTCGTGCCGCTGGGCATCGGGGTGTCTCGACTCCAGGTTGATGGCTGTCGCCGCAAGGCTCGACTTTCACTCGAGGGTTGTACGGGAGGGACCTTCGGCATGGCTAGGGGAGGGATCACTTCGTTGTAGGTGTCGACAACCGGCGGGCAGTTCGTCACTCCGTTGCTACGGGACTCTCGCGCGTCCCCATGGCGCGGCGCTACCGCAGGCTCGGCTTTTCCCCGTTCGGAGCCTGATCGGATTATCGGCACCCACTGGCGGAGCCACTGTCGCCCAGGATCCGGGGCGAAAAACAGCCGCTGTGAAGATTATAGATACCTGAGACGCTGAGGAGGCCGTGATGGCCGCCCGACCGAAGGTTGTTGTCTTCGACGTCAATGAGACGCTGTCCGACATGGAACCGCTGCGCACCCGTTTTGTCGACATCGGCGCGCCCGGGCACTCCTGGAAACCTGGTTCGCCGCCACCCTGCGAGACGGGTTCGCGCTTACCGCCGCCGGGGCCTACGCAGAATTTTCCGACGTGGCGGCGGAGTCACTGCGCGTCGCGCTGGCGGGCCTCGATGGTCTGCTGCGCGACGTGGACGAGGCAATCGGCTTCGTGCTCGCGGGCTTCCCCGAATTGGATGTGCACCCGGATGTGCCGGCTGGGATGCGCGAGCTACAAAGAGCCGGCATTCGACTGATAACGATGACCAACGGCTCGGCCCCGCTGTCGGAGGGCATGTTGTCGCGCGCCGGTGTGCTCGATCTCTGGGAGCGTCGCATGTCGGTCGGCGAGGCGCGCCGGTGGAAGCCAGCCGCGGAGCCCTACCGTTATGCCGCTCAATGTGGGGTTTCACAGGACCAGATTGCTCTCATCGCGGTGCACCCCTGGGACATCGACGGGGCGCAGCGGGCGGGTCTGATCACCGGCTGGATCAACCGCAAAGATCGCGCCTACCCGCAGTGCTTTCTCCCGCCAGACGTGATGGGTTCGGACCTACCGGCGGTCGCCGATGCGCTCCTTGCGCTTGGCGACTAGCCCGCGTTCATGCTGCCTTGTCCTGCTCCGCAGACGCAGCGTAAAACTCAGATAACGCCGGTCATCCCGCTGCCTCCGAATCATGTGGCTCTCTTGTTGAAAATGCGTCCTAGTCGATCTCCTCGCGGATCCAGAGAGTCGCTGTCTTGACGTCCGCGTCCAATCTCCGGTGGAGGCCTCTTCTTGCCGGTGCCCGCGATCTCCCAACGATGCTCCTCTCCGGGTTCTTAATCCACGTCGAGAAGGGTGTCAGGAGAGACGACAGCCTGAGAGGATTACAGGCTCAGTTCCGGACGGAGGGTCTGGGACAACTCGAAAAGCTCTAACGGCCGGGATTCATTTCCCCATCATTAGGCCTTACAACGCAGGGGTGGCGGCGGGATCCCAATAGCGTTCGCGAAAGTTCCCGTAGCGGATCTGTCGCCATGAGGCGCCCAGCATCTTGTTGAATGCAGTAGTGACGCGCACGTGTACTCCTTGACTCGGGTTGTTCTCGAAAGCACCCGGAACCAAAGGGAGAGATGCGTGCGCGTCGCCTCTTTCAGAAGTGGACGTTTCGCGCTCCGTTCCCGAACCCCCGCTTCTGTAGCCCTACCAGTCAATCTGCGGATGAAGTCGCGGAGAACTACGCATTGAAACCCCGAGGAGTCCCGGATATACAGCACAGTTGCGACCGTTAGGCGTTACGAGGTCGGCCCTGCGGTCGCCCGCTTTGGTGACGAATATTATTGGAGAACCCACCGAAGCAGACGGACGAGTGACCGGACCAGGTCTAGACTAAGCGGGCGAGCACGCGACCGTCCGCGCCCACGGCGAAGGTAGTCGGCACGACCACCACGTTGTAACGGTGGGCGAGGTCGCGACGCGACGATATGTCGACCGCCACCACCTCACGCCCATCCGAGCGCAGTCGCGCTTCGACTGTTTGGCAGTCAGAGCAAAGCGGATGGGTGAAGTGGACCACTACGGGGCCCCGGCCCGAGACTCCCAACTCGCGGAGGTCGATGGCATCGGTATCCTCGGAGCGGAGACCTCGAAAGCGAGCTGCCAGCCGGTAGACCGAGCACCCGAGGCAGAAGCCGGTGGTGACCGCGAGCAGGGCAAGGGCGCCGACGGTTCCAGTCAATAGCTCGCCCAACCCATGGAAACCCCCGCCATAAGAGATGGTGGCAGCCCACAGGAAGAGCGCGCCGACCTGGTTGGCGAAGCGAGGGGGCCGGGCGTCCTCGATGGGGCCCTCTCCGAAAACTGGCTGCACGAGCTGGAAGTAGAAGGCACACGGCAGGCACCAACGCCGTCCGAGGACCAGGCCGGCGGTAAGCTGAAAGGCGAGAACGGCGACGAGCCCCCACCAGCCGGTGAACAGCGCCACCAAGCAGGCTATGGCAACCACCACCTGGTTGAAGCGGGGAGCCCGGGCGTCGATCACGTCGAGGTCAGTGAAGGGATCGGCCGTGCGGCCCTTTATCACCTTTTGCACAGGATGAATAGTAGCAGCCCTTAAGGGCCCGCCGTTAGATGTGGCACGAGGACTTCGCACGCCCTTCGAACGACCGCGCGAAGAGGACTGACCTCGTCGCGGCTCTCGACCGCGGTTTAGGCTGGGGTCCCGTCCGTTTACCGGACTCAAATCGGACTCTCGGGATGCTCGGATGCAGGTTGAGAAGATCTTCGAGCACCGACGCGAGCACTTGCGCGAGACGTTCAAAGAGCGTCGCTTTGCGCGCCCCTTCCGGTGTTGATCCCGAGTGCCCGGAGCCGGAACCCGAGGTTCTCGGCTGTGATCGGGGTCTGCGGCTCGATCAAGCGGCACCTTGCGTTCACATTACTTTCGAGCTTGCCTTGTTCCTTTTGGGTTCCGCGGACGAGCGCAATACTAAGCAATAGCCCAGAGACAGCGTCTAGCCGAGCCACACTGAGCGATGCTGTCCGATCGCGTGTGATCACTGCTGGCCGCTTGCGCGAAGCGGAACGCTTAAGCGCGACTTAGAGTGACCCGTCCCTCTTGGAGGTGCCGAACGGGTGTGACCTCAATCCTTACAACGCAGGGCCGGCGGTTCGAACCCGTCACCGCCCACGACGCGTAGGACCAGGCCAGCGTTTTTGAGATTCGCCTCGTATACGAACAGGCGTTCACGCGGCGCGAATCCAATAGAATTTCAAGCATCCGAATGTGGTTTGTCTCCGAGTCAGGTTGCTGAAAGCGCGAGATCCACTTGAGGCCGTCTGACGTCATAGACGACCAGCACGGGCGCCACCGTGCTCAAGTACAAGACAGCAGCATAGAAGGCAGAGGATTGACCGGCCAGCAACGAGGGCAGCGGAGGGCGAGAAGTGTGGAAGGCCTCGTCGGTAGAGGTGGAGCGATGACGGCGAAGGAGGCGCGCTCGCCTCGGCCCCACTGCCATGCCCGGGCACAAGCCGATCGTCGGAAGGTCTCGCGGTGGCCCTCGTGACTCAGCGCAGCTCGAGCTTCGTCTCCAACACGGCTATGTGGTAGCCGTGCCGGCGCAGCGTGGTCGAACCTTCCCCTGGTCCGAGCCTCATCCGCTCGACTAGTCCACGAGGGTTGCTCACGACCTTGCCGACGAAGCTGAGCAACTGCCCGGGCTTGACCTGGAAGGGGGACTCGCCGCTTCCGCGCAGCTTGACCCAGACGCGATTGCGAGGGTTGGGCCCGACCCAGAATCCTTCGTCCGATGGCACCGACAGCACCTCGACACCGGTGGCCAGGGCTCGTTCTCCCTCGTGCTGGGCCAGACTCGGCCCCCGCGCGGAGAACACCGGCTCGCCCCCGACGATCAGCGCCGCCCTGTCCGGTGTCTGAGGCTGGCCGGATGGCTTGGCAAGCCACAGGGCTCCGACGATAACCGCCGTGATGCCGGCCGCAACCCCTGCTTGTCCGGCGTGAGCCCGGACCCCGGAAGCCGCCCGTCTCAGGGCTTCTCCCACGACTAACAGCGGCGCCAGGGTTCGCCGCCGGGCAATGAGAGGCTCGCTAAGCGAGGCGCAAGTGGAGCACTCGAGCAGATGGCCGGCGGCGTCAAGAAGCCGCTGGCGTCTCTTGTCGCGCACGGACAACGCCAGTAGCACCGGTCGGCACCGTGCCGTCGGAAGCTTCATCTGGCGCAGGGCCAGCACGTAGTCGAGCCGCAGCTGCCCACGCAGCCGCGTCAGATGAGTTGCCACGGCTCCAGCAGACATGTTGTAGCTGCGCCCGAGTTCGGCGGTACTGGCTCCCCAGGCATCGTGGCCCACCACGAGGCTGCGATCCCGAGCCGAGAGCTGAGCCAGGGCCGCGACCACGGCCTTCCTGTCTTCGTCGCGGAGCAGGTGGTCGTCGGGTCTGTCGGGGTCCCTGGGCTCGAACAAGCGAGGCGCGTGACGGTCCTCGAGGTCACGCGATCGCTCGAGAGAGATGATCAGGTTGCGCGCGGTGATTGCAGCATAGCAAAGTAGGGATCTCTGTTCGAGGCGTCCTCGAACCTCGAGCAATCGCGTGAGAGTCTCCTGGACCACGTCATCGATGGTGTCGGGATCGTCCAGACGGCTCTCCCCCATGCGGCGGACCATAGGAAGCAGGCTTGGGAGATCGAGGTCCCCCCTGGGCGAGCTGTTCGAAGCCATTTTCACCTCGCTCTGCGCCATTTTCACCTCACTCTGCCATCCCCTGGCCCACGTCGCGGCTAATCGTAGCCGCGAGATACTCCGGCGAAGGGGCGTGTCGCTGCGTAATGAATGAGGCCCCAAATCGTCGCGGAGGTTATCAGTTTTTCGACGGTTGATGCGGGTAGGAGTCGTCGGAACATGCTCAAGCATTGGGTTGGGCCCATCTACTAAAGGAGGAGGCATGCTTGATCCTGAGCAAGTTCTCGAATCCCGCGGCAGCAATCTACTCGCCGAAGACGGGAGCAAGCTAGGGACCATCGTCGACATCTACATCGATCAGGACACCCAGGATCCAGAATGGGCTCTGGTAAAGACGGGCCTTGTGGGAAGCAGCAACAACTTCGTCCCGCTGAAGGAGGCAACCGCGGAGGGCTCCGACATCCTCGTCCCGTACTCGGAGGATCACGTAAAGAACGCTCCTAGCATGGATGCGGACGGAGAGTTGTCCCAGCAGGAAGAGGCAGAGCTTTACCGCTACTACGGGCTCGACTACTCTGAGGAGTCCTCCGACTCAGGGCTCCCTGAGGGCCACTCGGACACCGATCCATCCGACCGTGGCCGCCCGGAGGGTTTCGACACCGGCGGACCGACCACCGATGACGCTTTGACTCGCTCCGAAGAGGAACTTCACGTCGGCAAGACTCAGCGCGAGGCAGGACGTGTGCGTCTCAAGAAGTACGTCGTCACCGAGGACGTCACGCAGACCGTGCCGGTTCAGCGGGAAGAGGTCCGCATCGATCGGGAGCCGATCACCGACTCAAACGTCGATCAGGCCACCTCAGGCGACGACATTACCGAAGAGGAGCACGAGGTCGTGCTCCAAGAAGAGCAGGTTGTCACTGAGAAGCGGGTCGTCCCCAAAGAGCGGGTCCAGCTCAGCAAGGACACGGTCACCGAGGAGCAGCAGGTGTCCGAGGAGGTCCGCAAGGAGCAGATCGAAGAGCCCGAAACCAGCAGCTAGACTTTCCCGCGGGCAGGGCTCACGTGGGCGATCCAAGAGAGCCTGCACCGCTCCACCAAGCAGTACCTGGGACCAGCGCTGGCATACGAAGTTGGAGAAGTGAAATCCAACGTCTGTTAGTGGATAGACCCCGAGCGAGAGGAGAAGTGAGATGCTCGATACACTGCAGGAACTCTTCGAGCATGAGCTGAGAGACATGTACGATGCTGAGCACAAGCTGGTCAGAGCACTCCGAACCATGGCTAAGAAAGTCCCTGATAAAGCCCTGTCCGAAAACCTCGAGGATCATCGCTCTATTACTCAGCGCCAAGTCAAGCGCCTTGAGGAAGTCTTTCGAGCCGTTGACAAGAAGCCGCGTCGGGAACCTTGTCGCGGCATCAACGGCCTCATTGATGAGTTCACGAAGTTCGTAAACCAGGAGGAGTCTTCGGAGGAGATCTTGAACACCTTCGCAGTGGGGGCGAGCTTGAAGGTTGAACAGTACGAGATTGTTGCCTATCAGACATTGCTAAGGCTCGCCGGCCAGCTCGAATTGCCCGAAGCGCTTGCCCTCCTCGAGGAAAATCTGTCCGAGGAAATAGAGGCTGCCCGCCAACTTGAGTCATTGGCGGATCAGCTCGTCGGCCCGTTGACTTCGCTATCTAACGTGTCGCGCGAACCCGTCATTCTGCCCGAGGTGACAGAGCAGATAGTACTTGGCGAGGAGTCTGATGCCACCACCGTGCCGCCCGACCGCCCCCTCTAGCCCTTTTGCGGACTGGCGAGCCCGTTTCTACGGCCGGTGGAAAGAGAAAGAACGAGCGTCGGCGACAAGAGACGTCAAGCGAAAGATGCTCGCAAGGAACAGGCAAGCAGCTAGGGAAGAGAATACCGAGACGGAGGGAGAGAGACTATGGAACTACCAAAAGACCAGATTCTGCAGTTTCTTCAGGAGCGGGGCGACACGGAGCAAGCTTCTCAGGCGGATCAGGAGCTGCCCGACCAAGTTGACACGGAGCGGGATGCTGGGCTGCTCTCCAAGTTCGGAATAGACCCGCAAGAGTTGCTCTCTCGGTTCGGAGGTGACCTGCCGGAACTCTAAGGTCGGTTTCTGCGTCCACGAGGAAGCGCGCTGGAGATGGTTAACTGGCGCGCGCAACATGAATGTCGTGAAGAGCAGAGGGGATACAGACATGCCGAGATTGTCGGTGCCCGAGTTGGCGGGCCGAGGAGCGGGCCCGCCAAAGAGACGGTCTTCTTGGGTTTGCTCAGAGTCGCCACCTCCCGATGAGGGTGGGTATCCCGAAAGAGGCCTGCGGAGCTTTTAGCATGGCGACGCTGCAAGAAGTGGGCCAGTGGACCAAGGCGGCAGGAAAACGACTGCTGGTCACGGTTGTTGGGTTCCTGCTTTTGGGCGCAGGGCTCGTGCTCATGATCCTACCCATCGTCCCAGGGTTGCTCGTCGTGGTGAGCGGCCTCGTCGTTCTTTCGGCTGAGTACTTCTGGGCAACACGAGCGCTGGATAAGGGAAAGAAAGGTGTTCAGAAGACTAAGGAGAAGGGTGGAAAAGCCAAAGAGAGAGTCCAAGAAAAGCTTGATGGTCTAGGGGAGTAGATTCCCCTCCTTCGAGATCAACTGCGGTAATCCTTGGGAGGAGGTCCTATGTCTGATGATGGCAGACATTCTGTGGCCGTAGCTGCCATCGTGTTCGATGAGCAAAGGCGCGTCCTAGTCATGAGGCGACGCGACCACGGTAACTGGGAGCCACCGGGTGGCGTCCTGAAAGTGGGTGAGTCGCCTCTAGAGGGGGTACGTCGCGAGGTGTTCGAAGAGACTGGTGTGGATATTCGTGTCGGCCCACTGACCGGTGTCTACACGAACGTCGAGGAAGGGGTCGTGACTCTGGCGTTCCGTGGCGAGGCTCGCTCCCAAAACACCACCCAATCGGAAGAGGCCGCATCCGTGCGATGGGTGCCTCCACGTGAGACAGCGGATCTCCTCAGTGAAGAGTACGGAGACTGGATCGAGGATGCCCGCTCGGAAGGACTCCAGAACGTTCGTACACAGCATGGAACGGTGAAGGGCACATCCGAAAGTCCAGAAACCTAGAGAGGCACGATTCGGTCGAAAACTCTCGACAACGTAAAGGTCCCAGCCGGTGCAGGGTACACGCTGGCCGGTCAAGGTAAAGGCACCGTCAAGTGGGGCTCGACTTGAGGCGAGCGGCGTCCGAGTGGTGGGAAACAACCAAGCCGAGAAGGACCACGGGTACTCGTGCGGGCGAGTTCGAAGCTCGGTGCGACGGCCCCGCCCACCCACTAACCTGGACGGCGACAGCTCCGCCCGCCCCTAACATGAGCACCTTGGTTTGCACTCTTGGCGGCGTACTCGGCATACCCCTCGCGGCACGGGTAGCGGGGCGTAGCTGAGACGGTCTTTCTTCGCGAGCCCTGCGAGCTACGGACGTACCAATAGCGGGAACTCTCCGAGAGAAGGCGCTGGGACTCCTGCTTGCTGCGGAAACTCCGGCTTGAGGTGGCCACGCCACCAATGAAACCGCGTCGCGACCTGGATCGGCACCTTAGTGCGAGGTCATGGGTCCGGAGATCCAACCAAATATCCAAAAGACGGGAGCCAAAGTGAGATCAAGAGGGACCAAATGGGACTAAAGTCGAAAGCGCGTCTGATCTGCTGTCGGCGGCCACGAAAATCTCCACAACGGCGGCCACAAAAATCTCCACTGACGGCCATCGCGTGGGTATACAAGCCGGTGTTTGCGACTTACAAATCAGCCACCTGTCTGTGCGGGTCTCCTGGGACGACGGTCGTTGGCAGCGCTGGTCCGAGCTCGCCGGGGCATGCTTCGGCGATGGACGAACGATGTACGTCAACCAGTTCGGGGTCGTAACCACGAAGGCGCCATCTCCTACGCGATAGGGGGATCCTGGGCCGAGCGGACTAAGCCCCCACGACTATCAAGCCTGGAGGTCGACGACGACCTTCACTGCGCTCCCTTTCCGGATCGCAGCGAGGGCGCGCGGCAACTCCTCCAGGTTTACTCGGTGGCTGATCATGGGGCCGAGGTCAACAAGGCCCGACGCAAGGATGCGGGCGGCCTTGGGGAACACGTTCGAGCCGACGTAGGCACCCAGCACAGTCAGCTCGTTTCGTGTGATGTCGTACTGACGGACTTCCTGCCGGGCCCTCGAGTCCATACCGAACAGCAGCACTCTTCCGCCCACCCGAACGCAAGACAGAGCAAGGGCAAACTGATCGCCGACGGCGTCGACTACGACGTCGGCTCCAGCTCCGGAGGTCGCCTCGCGCATGGGGGCCACCGGATCGCCCGACGATGGATCCAGGCACACGTCGGCGCCCATCCGCTTGGCAACGTCGCGTCGCAGCTCCGTTGGCTCCACCACGACGAGCAAGCCGGCCCCGGCGGCGCGGAATAGAGCCAGGAACAGAAGGCCGACCGGCCCCGCTCCGATGATCGTCACAGCCTCGCCGGGAAGCAGGCGCGCCTGCTCGATCCCGTTGACGACACAGGAAAGAGGCTCGGTGAGGGCCGCTATCTCACGGGGGATGTCCTTGCCGACGACGTGGCAGGCGCTCGCCGGAGCCACGGCGAAGCGCGCCAGCCCGCCGTCCCGAAAGATCCCCATCGTCGTGAAGTGCTCGCAGTGGTTGGGGTTCCCTCTCTTGCAGGGCGAGCAGCTGCCGCAGCTTAGGTTCGCGGCGACCGCGACCCTCTCTTCCGAGTGAATCCCGATCGCGTGCGGGCCGGTTTCGCGCACGATCCCGACGAGCTCGTGGCCCATGATCACTCCGGGAGTGGCCGGATGCGCCGGCGGCACCTCGAGGATGTGGACGTCGGTGCCGCAGATCCCACAGGCCTCCACCTCGATGAGAACGTCGTCCGCATTTCCGATGGAAGGAACGGGGCGCTCGATGATGGACAGACGGCCGTTCCCCTCGAAGACGGCCGCGGGCATGGTACTCACCGTCACTCAGTCGCCGAGGCGGTCATGCGTCCGTCCCCTTACCGTGGTCCGTGCTCCCGGGACGGCGCAGCTCCTCCACCTCTCCCTTGAGGCTGTGTGCGGCCGTGGCCAGATCCGCCTCACCGGTTTCGGCGGCGAGTTGCTCCAGCTCCTCGACCAGGTTCGAGAGGTCCTCTCCTCCGGCCATCATCTGCATGAGGCGGTCCAGAGGCAGCTCCTCCTTTCGGAAATCGCCCTCCACCCGTCCCCGCCGCAGGATGACGAAGTGATCCCCCACCGGATAGGCGTGGTTGGGATTGTGGGTAATGAAGATCACCGCCAGGCCGCGCTTCTTCGCCATGACGATGTAGCGGAGGACGACGCCCGCTTGTTTGACGCCCAGGGCCGCGGTGGGCTCATCCAGTATCAAGGCGCGGGCGCCGAAGTAAACGGCCCTGGCGATCGCGAGGGACTGGCGCTCGCCACCTGAAAGCGTGCCGACAGGCTGTTCGGGATCGCGGATGTGAATGCCCATCTTGGCCATCTCGTCCACCACCGTCTGCTTTGCGCCAGACGTGTCGAGTCTGCGAAAGGGCACTGTCCCGCGCGTCGGCTCGGTTCCGAGAAAGAAGTTCCGCCACACGGACATCAGGGGAATCATCGCCAGATCCTGATAGACGGTAGCGATGCCTTGTCCCAGAGCGTCCCTCGGCGACGTGAAGCGAACCCTTTGTCCATCGAGGCGAACCTCGCCCTCGTCGGGAGGGAACACGCCGGAAAGGATCTTGATCAACGTAGACTTTCCCGCTCCGTTGTCGCCGAGCACGCACGTGACCTCACCGCTTTTCACAACGGCGGAGAAATCGTCGAGCGCCGTCACCTGTCCGAAGTGCTTCGAGGCTGAATCGACCTCGATTTCTACGGTCACGAGCGCGCCTCCTCTGCTTTCTTGCGAACGACCTGGTTGATGAGTGCGGCTGTGAGGAGCATCACCCCGAGGAACAGGAAGAACCAGTCGCTGTCCCAGCCGGAGAGCACGATGCCCTGCCTGACCATGCCGAAGACCAGAGCTCCGATGGCGGCACCGATGGCCGAGCCGTAGCCACCGGTCAGCAGACAACCTCCGATCACCGCGGCGATGATGAACTCGAACTCTTGCCCGATGCCCGTGGACACGCTCGCCGAGGACAGGCGGAAGGTGTTCATCATCCCGACGAGCCAGGCGGACACGGACACGTACACGAACAGCGTCACCTTAGTGAGAGCAACGGGCACACCCACGCTGCGAGCCGCGTTGGCGTCACCGCCGACTCCGAAGATCCAGTTGCCGAACTGCGTCCGCAAGAGCACCCACGTCGCGAGAGCGGTGACGAGGATCCACCACAGGACGGTGATGCGGAACTGTCCAAGCGGGCTCGAGGCGAAGACATTGAAGGGGACGTCGAATCCGGGGACGCTGCCGACGCCACTGACAATCACCGTGTCGGTTATGAGGCGCGTAAGGCCCACATTTGCCCCCAAGATCATGAACAAGGTCCCCAGTGTCACGATGAAGCTCGGAAGGCCTGTTCTCAAGACCAGGAAACCGTTGAAGAGTCCGATCAGCACAGCGAAAGCGAGGGTGATCGCCATCGCGAGCCAGATGTTCAAGCCCGCGTTCGCTGTAAGCATCGCGAACATCGTTCCCGTTGCCCCAACCATGACGCCGGCGGAGAGGTCGAACTCGCCCCCTATCATGAGGAGCGCGACGGCCACGGCCATGATCCCCAGAGTCGCGGAAGGGTCCAGGACGTTCGCCATCCCCCGAGCGCTCAGGAACGCACTGGCCCTCCAGCTGAAGAAAAGCAAAACGACGATCGCTCCGACCAGGGAACCGAATTCCGGACGGGCGAACGCCCGCCTGAAGATGCCCGGCCTTGCCACGCGTTCACCCCGAACGACGGTTGCTGCTGAAGCCGAATGATCGGCCATCGCCCCTCCCACCGGTTTCTGCGACATCGTCTAGGGGTGGAGGACGGTCACCCTCGTCCTCCACCACCCCTTGTCCCTTACCTCGTACCTTGCTCCGTCAACTCGAGGACCTGCTCGGCGTTCTCCTCCGTCACGAACCCCGGCCCCGTGAGGACCGGCTGTCCGCCGCCTGCAGTATTCAGGTTCTCGACGTTGAGCGCGAGAAACACGATCGGCAGATAGCCCTGCATGTACTGCTGCTGATCGATGGCGAACAGGACGGTACCGTCGATGATGCCGTTAAGGACCTCGGTACCCAGGTCGAACGTGGCGAGGCTCACCTCGCGCCCGGCCGCTTGGATCGCAGGCAGGGCCGCGGTCGTGGCCATATCGGGATTCAGCGTAATGACCCCGTCGATCTCGGGATCGGACACGAGGGCCGAGTTGATCGTCGATTCACTGGCAACGGGGTCGTTGATATCGATCTGCTCGCGGACCACATCGCCTTCGAACGTCTCCTCGACGCCGCTGCAACGCTCGTCGAGGGCGACGTTGCCAACCTCATGGATGGCGCACACCACCTTGGTGACGCCGGCTTCGTTGAGACGTTCCCCCGCGCCCCTCCCGGCGATGATCTCGTCCTGCCCCACGTGCGTGATGGCGCCGAGCGCCTGCCAGTCGTTGAGCCCCGAGTTGAGGGTCACAATCGGAATGCCCTCGTCGGCCGCACTCTGAAGAGGGCCCCTCATCGCGTCGGGGTTCGCAAGGGATACGGCGATCCCGTCCACGCCTTGAGCGATCGCCGCCTCGACCTGGTCTGCCTGCTCCTGAGGCTCGCCGCTACCCTGTACGGTCACCGATGCCCCGAGAGACTCGGCCGCCTGCTCGGCCCCAGTCTTCACCACTCCCCAAAACGTGCCGGCCGGTTCGTCGTGAACCACAACGGCGAAGCTGAGTCCCTCCTCCTGAGCTGCCGCTTCTCCATCTCCGGCGGCCTGTTCCTCTCCGCCTCCCTCGCAAGCGGTGGCCAGCAGGACCATGATGGCCACGAGGACCACTAGTGCATGTCGTCTCATGTTTCCCCCTTCATGTCGACTCCTCTGCTCCGTCATTGTGGTTCATGAGATCTCAGTTGGGCCCGATTGTCACCCCCCTGTACGTCGACGGCCGAGCCGGACTCGGCGGCGGCGGATATCGCGTCGCACACGACGGCCGCGCGGTAGCCGTCCTCGAACGATGCCTGATGGGGCGAGAGGTCGGCGTCCTCGCCAAGGGAGACGAGAAATTGCCGCCACTGATGGACGAACGTGTGCTCCCAGCCGAGGATGTGGCCGGGCGCCCACCACAAGTCCATGAAGGGATGGTCCGGCTGAGTCACGAGCACGTCGCGGAACCCTCCAAGCCCGATCCTTTCATCGTCCGCGATGGAAACGTGGAGCCGGTTGAGGTCCTCGAGGTCCCACCACAGCGCTCCTTCGGACCCGTAGGCCTCTACGACCTGCCTGCCCTTCCATCCACTCGCGCAGCGTGATCCCTCGAGTGTCGCGCCCGCCCCGGACTCGAGCTGCAGCACGGCCGCATACCAGTCTTCGGAGTCCACGGGCAGAAGCCGAGAGGGGTCCTTGGGGTCTGGACGTTCCGCTACGAACACGGCCGCTCTCGCAACCGCCGAAGCGGGCTCGCCGGCGAGATAACGGCACAGATCCACGATGTGCGAATAGTCGCCCACCGCGCCGTTCCCCCGCGTTGTTCCGGTGAACCGCCATGATCGGGCGACGGTCGGGGTCGCGGCCCAGTCCTGGAGGTAAGCGGCTCGGAAATGGCGGACCTCGCCGATTCGGCCCGATGAGATGATCTCATGGGCCAGTCTAACTGCCGGGACGAACCGGTAGTTGAAGCCGCACGCGGCAGGGCGCGCCGAGGACGCTGCCGCGTCGCGCATCGCGCGCGCCTCTTCCTCATCACCGGCCAAGGGCTTTTCACACAGCACGGCCTTCCCGGAGCTCAGCGCGCTGATGCAGGGAGTGGCATGAGCGTCGGTCGATGCGAGGTTCACGACAACGTTCACCTCCGGATCGTCGACGACCTCGGACCAGTCGGTGGCGGCCCTCTCGAACCCCAGGGTAGCCCGCGCTGCAGAGACCTTGTCTTTGTTGCGACCGGCGATGGCGATCAAGCGAATGTCCCAGCCGAGTGGGGCGAGTCGTTCGATAGTCTTAAGAGCGTTGGCATGCGCGCGGCCCATCCACCCGTATCCGACGAATCCAATACCCAGCTTGCGGCGCCTCATCGAGCCACTTCGTAAAGCACTTGGCCGTTGCGCTCCCGATGCACGAGCTTGACCGTTCGTCCGGTGCGAAAGGAGTCGTCGGCGGCCTGACACAGCACGAAGGCGGCCAGTGCATCCTCGCCCGTCACCGCAACGGAGCGAGCTTGTCTGATCCCGTCAACGAAGTCTTCCAGCTCTAGCCTGTACGCATCCGAGTAGCGTTCGGTGAAGTCCTTGACCCAGTCTTCTGCGACTTGTCCTGGTGTCAACCACTGGACGTGGTCACGACGATGGTGGCTGATGCGGGCGGTGGCCTTCGAGCCCATGACCTCGGTCGAGCATTCGTATCCGTAGCCCGCCGCGCGACTGTTGTCGATCACACCCAGCGCGCCCGAGGCAAAGCGCAAGCAGATCACCGCCGTGTCGATGTCGCCTATCTCGGCGATGGCCGGGTCGGCGACCGCGGATCCGAACGAGGTGACCTCATCGATCTCGCCGACCATCCATCGGGCCGTATCGAAGTCATGGATGGTCACGTCGACGAAGAAGCCTCCGGAGGTCCTGATGTAGTCGATGCTCGGCGGTTTCATGTCCCGTAGCGACGTCCTAAAGAGGTACACGTCGCCAAGCTCGCCCTTCCTGATCCGATCCACGGCGGCCATCCAATCCGGGTCGAACCGGCGGTGGAACCCCATTTGAAGCTTGACGCCCGCGGCACGGGTAGCTTCGATCGCATCCACCGTCGGCTGAAGATCGAAGGACACCGGCTTCTCGCAGAAGATGTGCTTTCCCGATTGGGCAGCCTGGTGAATCATCTCAGCGTGAAGGGGCGTGGGGGTGGCGATCACCACGGCTTCGACCGCAGGATCCTCGAGCAGATCCTTGTAGGACGACGACCACTCGGTCCCGAGCTCGTCACCCACAGCCCGTGCCGTGTCCTCGACCTCGTCCACCACTCGGACCAGCTCGGCCGCCGGCACGCGTCCCGCAAGGTTCTCCGCATGGAAGCGGCCTATCCGGCCCAGCCCAACCAGTCCAACACGCACCCTGCGCACGCCTCAACCCCGTGCCTGCAGAAACGACTCAAGCTCCGCCACCGTGGGCATCGCCTCGCTGCAGGGAAGCTGTTCCGCCACCATGGCGCCTGCGGCGTTGGCGCGCTGCAGCGTTTCCTCGAGAGGCAACCGGCGCAGGAGGCCGTGCGCCAGGGCGGCCAGGAAAGCGTCGCCGGCGCCCAGTCCGTTCACGACGTCGGCCTCTATCCCGGGCACCTCGAGGACGCGCTCGCCACTGAACGCCGTCACGCCCTTGGGGCCCCGTTTGACGACCACGGTGTCGACGCCGGCCTCGCGCAGCCGGCGCGCCGCCTCGTCGGGGTCGGCCACCGCAACCGCGGCACAGAGCTCTTGCTCGTTGCCTACGACGATGTCTGCGGCGTCGATTGCTGCGTTCGCCACCTTCGGGTAATCGGACGGCTCCCGCCAAAGGCTCGGCCGCCAGTCGAGGTCGAACATGGTGATCCCCTCGTGGGCGCGGCCGGCCGCCAGTGTCGCGTGTCGGCTCGGCTCGCGCGCCAGCCCCGTGCCGGAGAGGCAGAGAAGTGCGACACGCGACAACTCCACGAGATCGAAATCATCACCGGTTATCTCCCAATCGGGCGCCGTCGGGCGCCTGTAGAACACGATCGGGAAGTGATCGGGCGGCCATACTTCGCAGAAGACGATCGGCGTCAGGTTCTCGGGATCGGAGCCCAGCCATCTCACGTCGACGCCCTCATCGGCGAGAAAGCTGCGAACGAAGTCGCCGTGCCCTTCGGCACCGACCTTGCTCACGATCGCGGTGGATACGCCCAGCCGAGCGAGCCCGGTGGCCACGTTCACCGCGAATCCCCCCGCGAAGCGCGTATAGGTTCTGACTTCGGACAGCGGCGTACTGACCTGGTTGGGATAGAGGTCGGCGCCGGCGCGCCCCATGATGACGGCCTCCACCGTCATCCGCGGACTGCCCTCATAGATACATTCGTTCCTTGCGTCTGGCGGCCTCGTACCGACGCCGGGCTTGCGCTACGGCGTCGGATTCGGAGACCTCTGCGACCGGGACGTCCCACCACGAGTCATAGGAGGGCACGGACACGTCGGGGTCGGTCTCGACGTGCACGACGGTGGTCGTCTCCGACTGCACCGCCTGCTTTAGCGCGTCGCGCAGCTCACCCACCGTCCTTGCGCCGATCACTGCGGCGCCGAGACCGGCTGCGTTGGCGGCGAGATCCACCGGAAGCTTGTCGCCGTCGAGCTCGCCGCTCGGGCCCCGGTAACGATACCGGGTGCCGAAGCCGGCGGATCCGATCGACTGAGAGAGCCCCCCGATCGAGGCAAAACCGTGGTTCTGGACCAAGACCACTACCAGCTTCCTATGCTCCTGGATGGCCGTAATGAGCTCTTGGCACATCATGAGATAGGAGCCGTCGCCGACCATCACGAAGACCTCGCGGTCCGGTGCCGCCATCTTTACACCAAGGCCTCCTGCGATCTCGTAACCCATGCACGAGTATCCGTACTCGACGTGGTAGCTCTTGGGGTCTTGCGTTCGCCAGAGCTTGTGGAGGTCGCCCGGCATGCTCCCGGCTGCGCATACGACCACGTCGCGAGGCCCGGCGATGTCGTTCACCGCGCCAATAATCTCCCCCTGACTCGGAAGCGGCACATGGTCCAGGTGGTAGAGGCGCTCGACCTCAGCATCCCAAGCTTCGACCCGAGCGGCGACCCCCCGCTTGTAGTCCTCGTCGACCCGATACTCGGTCAGCGCGTCGCCGAGGGAGGTAAGCGCTGCGGCGGCGTCGGCGACGACCGGCACACCGGCCAACTTTGTTGCGTCGGCTCGCGCCACATTGACGTTGACGAAGCGGACGGACGGATCGGCAAATGCCGTATGAGAGGCAGTCGTGAAGTCGGTCCAGCGCGTGCCGACCCCGATGATCACATCGGCCTCGCGGGCTGTAGCGTTCGCCGCCGCTGTTCCGGTGACGCCGATCGCTCCTAGCGTCAAGGGATTCCCGTAGGGCATCGAGCCCTTGCCCGCCTGGGTCTCTGCGACGGGGATTCCCGTCGCAGAGACCAGGGCTCTCAGCACCTCGGTTGCCTCCGCGTAGATCACACCGCCGCCCGCGACGATTAGGGGGCGGCGCGCCGACCTGATGACGTCCACCGCGGCCGCTAGCATCTCCGCCTCTGGAGCCGGACGCGCGATGTGCCACACGCGCCGCTCGAAGAGCTCGGCGGGATACTCGAAGCTCTCCGACTGGACGTCCTGCGGCAAGGCGAGCGTTACCGCGCCCGTCTCGGCTTGATCCGTCAGCACCCGCATGCTCTCCAGCAGCGAAGAGCCCAGTTGTTCCGGACGGTTGATGCGATCCCAAAACCTGGACACCGGCTTGAAGCAGTCGTTGACGGAGACGTCCAGCGAGCTCGGGACCTCGAGCTGCTGCAACACAGGGGTGGGGCCGCGCGACGCGAAGATGTCTCCGGGCAAGAGTAGGACGGGGAGACGATTGATCGTCGCCGCCGCGGCGCCGGTGACCATGTTGGTCGCACCGGGTCCGATCGAGCTCGTGCAGGCGAAGGTCGAGAGGCGGTTCTTCATGCGCGCGTACCCCGACGCCGTGTGGACCATCGCCTGCTCGTTGCGCGCCAGGTAGTAGCGCAGGCGGTCGCCGGCCTGTTGCAGGGCTTGGCCGACTCCAGCCACGTTGCCGTGTCCGAATATCCCGAAGCACCCCGCAAAGAACCGCTGCTCGATTCCGTCGCGCTCGACGTGCTGGACCGCGAGGAACTCGATGAGTGCCTGCGCCATGGTGAGACGGCGAGTCGTCTTTCTCACGCCTTGGGTTCCAGACGTCTGTACTCGTCCGTCGCGGTCGTCATCGGGACGCGCTCGTCGCTTGCTTGCGTGCTCCACTCCTGGCGCACCCACCGGTAGCTGGGATCATCGGAGAACGCCATGCTCCGCTCGTCGGCGGGGCCGGCCAGGACGTTGAGACAGTAGAGGTCGTAACCAGGGGCCGCGGCCGACGGCCCGTGGTAACCGCGCGGCGTCAGCACGACGTCGCCGTGCCCGACCGACTCGGTGAGATCGATGGATCCATCGCTCGTGTAGAGACGGTGCAGCGCGAAACCCGCCCCCAGCTCATACCGGCGCTCGGTTCGATCGAGCACGCGGGCGACCTCGAAGTAGTAGATCTCCTCGAGCTCAGCTTCGCCGGGGCCCCGCTCGTCGTGCTTGTGCGGAGGATAGGACGACCAGTTCCCGGCGGGCGTGAGCAGCTCGACGGCGATCAGCTTGTCGGCAGGAAACGCCTCGGGTTCCATGAAGTTGTTGATCTGGCGCGTTGCCCGTCCCGCTCCCCGGGTCTCGACGGGTACCTCCTCGGCAGGACCGTAGGCCGGATCGAGCCTGCGGGTGGTGCGCGCGTTCGGAAGGGCGAATCGGCCTCCGGTCGCGCTCGTGATGCGCAGCTCGCAGTCGATCGGGACGTACGCGAAGTCGGTCACGCGAGCGAACACGTGCTTGCGACCCTCGAGGTCGAAACGACGACCCTCGCACTCTACGAGGCAACTTCCTTCGAGCGGCAGCACCGCCATCTCCGTATCGTCTGTGGCGAGCAGGCGCTCGCCTCCGGGCGCGATCTCGATGACGCGCAGGCCCGTATAGGTCCATCCCGCCCGTTCAGGGGTGATGGCCACGGCGTCGGTGCCATCGGCCGCCTCCCCGTGCGGCAGGAAGAGGTCGCTCACGGCGCGGACGACCTCGAACGGGACGATTGGGCGAGCCACTCGCGCCCAGGCGCGCTACAGGTCATGGCGGTGCAGAAAGTTCCTGTTCCGGGTTTGGGCGGCTGTGATGTCGGCGACCGGATCCGCCGATGACGCGAAGCGGTCCTGCTCGACGACGAGCCACCCTCTGAAATCGCTGGCCGCAACCCCGCCGAGGAAGTCATCGACGCCTGCGTCTCCGCTCCCCAGCTCGCAAAAGGCGCCGCGCTTCCAAACCGCCTCCATACCCGCTCCCTCTGCGACCACCGCGTCGAGGACCTCGAGGCGCGCATCCTTGACGTGTAGGTGGTTGATACGCTCATACCAGTCCTCAAATGCCTGGACCGGATCGCCGCCACCGAGAAGCAGGTGGCCGCTGTCGAGGCAGAGCCCGACGTCGGTGAGCTCGAGGAAGGTTTCGATCTCGAGCGGGGCCTCGACGTAGGTGCAGGCGTGATGATGAAATGTCGGCTCCAGTCCGCGCGCACGGCAGCGCTCCGCCGCCTCCGCGACGCCCTGGGCAAGCCGCTTCCAACCGACAGCGTCGAGGCGAATCTCGGCCATGTCCTTGCCCCTTCCGGGATTATCTCTGCGCTCGGGCGATCCCGCGTCTGCAAGCGTCGGCTTCGGTGACCACCCTTTGTCCTTCGACGAGCCAGCCTCGAACAGATCGAGGCTCTCCTCCAGTGATTCGAGGTCCTCCTCGAGTCCCTCGGAATCGTTGAACCGCAGCTCTATCCAGCCTCCGGCGAGGTCCAGGTTCCTGTCTTGCAGGCGCCCGTGGAGCTGAGATCCCGTCCCCAGGAATCCGGGCGGGCCCAGGTCTATCCCCTCGTAACCGGAACAGGCGACGGCGTCGAGCACCTCGTCCGCGTCGGGCAGGCCGGACGCTCCCACAGACAGCTCGAAAACGCCGAAGCTGACCGGCGCATTGGCCACCCGGATAGTGCTCAGCTCGTGCCCCCCTTCGGCGCTTCCTCAGCCATCGGCACCCCGGCCGGAGATGATGGAGCGCCGAGGAGCCCAACGATGTCAGAGCAGGCCACGACGCGCAAGCCGCCCATGGGCGAAGGTAGCGGTGGTGGGACGCCCTCCACCGGAGGGCCGACGTGCCGCCCTCCTCTCAGCCGTTCCACGCACCCGGGCGTCACGCGGTACGAGCCGAAAACCTGCTCGGCTCTGCGCCACGGTGGCATCTAGGCCGACGCGCGCGTCCATAATTCCTGCCGCACAGCCTCGTTCGGCCACGCTGAACATCGGCGTGCTCGTGGGCGATGAGCAACTCGCCCTTCACGAGCCAGACATCCGCCTCGACGCTCGTGAAGCCGTGGGACAGCGCTTCGAACAGCGGTCGCTGGTGCTCGAAGTCGTTGTGTGCCTTCGCTCTGGCGAGCGGTACGGCGGAATGTTGTGCAACCGCGTGGCGCGCCGGCCTCGAGCCGGTGCGTCCGGCGCGAGGACGGCCGAAGCAGCAAGCCCAAAGCCCAGCAGAGCGAGGAAGAAGGTGGAACGCCGATGACGATGCCAGTCACTGGAATCCTCCCTTGGATGGCCGCGAGCCCGAGGCGGACCGCCAACGTATCATTTTCCCCGCCACCCACAAGGGACTGCCGGTCGAGACAAGTGGGAGGGAGCCGCTCCCGCCACTCGGTGCCGCTCGAAAGGAGCACGCCCTAGGAAGAACGGACTGGAAAGGCGTTCACCCGGCGACACCTCTTGGCCAGCCTCGTTTATCTTCCGATCCTCCACCGCCAACACGCTGCAGGAAAGTGTACGGAATACAGTACACTTGTTTTCATGGCCAAGATTGTTTCTTTCACGGAGGCTCGCTCGAATCTCACCGAGCTGCTGGACGACCTCGAGAAGCGGCAGGAGCACGTGCTCATCACCCGAAACGGCAGACCTTCCGCGGTGCTGCTCTCGGCTGCCGAATACGAAGCCCTGGAGGAGACTCTTGAGATCCTCCAAGACCAAGATCTGATGAATGCCCTGAAGCGGAGCGAGGAGGACGCGAACGCTGGACGCTTGACCTCGCTGGCGGACCTGCGGCGCAAGCGTAGCTAGTGGCTCGGGTCTACCTAACCCGAGAAGCCAGATCGCACTTCGAAGAGCTCCCTTCCCACCTGCAGGACCCGGTCGATAACGCACTCACCGAGATCGAGGCCGACCCCTACGCTGCCGGCAAACGGCTGCTTGGACGACTCAAGGGAACGTGGTCCGCTCGGGTAGGCAACTACCGCATCCTTTACACGATCGAAGGGAGCCGACGCTCTCCCCAGGTCATCATTCGAGCTATCCGACATCGTGCTGTCGTCTACGGTTCCACCAGGCCGAGAGAAGGTTCGTGAGTCCACAGCGGCCTGGAGCCTGATCACGGATTAAGTTCATAAAGCAGATGCGTCGCCGTAGCGGAAGCGCGGACGGACCGTTGACGGAGCGGGCGCCGTTCAGCTTCGAGAAACAAGGGCGTGCCTGAACCGAGCAGGATCGGTGCGAGGTGGATCCGAAGCTCGTCGGCCAAGCCCTGATCGACGCATTGACGCACGACATCTCCGCCACCCATCACGAAGACGTCCTTCGACCCCGCAGCGGCGCGGGCTTGTTGGATCGCCGGCTTCAATCCATCCGTCACGAAGGTGAAGCTCAATTTCAAGCGGATGTTTTCAGGGACGGAGTGAGTCACGACGAAGAAGGGTGGCGTTCCGGCGTGTCCGGCCCCGTAGCCCAAGTCGTCGCTCCAGCCTTGGGGGCCGTTCACGATGTCGAAAAGTCGCCGACCCATCACGACCGCTCCGGTTGCTTCGGTGGCCTCGCGAAGGATCTCGGCGTCCACCTCGTCTCTACTCTCGACTGCCCAGGTGTGCAGGGGTTCGCCTCCTTTCCCTAGGCCGAGCTCCAGGTCGGGGTCGGGACCCGTCACGAACCCGTCGAGTGACATCGATATGTCCGCGACAACCTTGGTCATCCTCTCTCCTTAGCGCGTTGTCTCTTGGTTGGGTAGGGCGGCCGCAAGATTCAAAACTCATCGCGTCTCGAAAAGTCGAGTGCCTTGATCGTGGCCCGCAGCGCAGGTCAACTGGCACCATGCGTAGCGCAAGGGCTGACCGAGATCCCTATGCTCGACACGGCCCCACGCCCATGGGTTCGAGTGTAAGGGAGTCGCTAGCTTCGAGCGATCGCTTCGCCGCGTCCCACCATGGACTGTCAACCGAGCTGCCGGTAGCCTTCCGCGACGGCCATCTCGAGCATCTCAGGTGGATAGGGCCAGCGATCTCTGCCCTCGCCGACGGCCTCGAGCGCGGGTACGCCGCTGCCGTGAAGCTCGCGGATGAGGGTAGCGACGCTGTCGAGCTCTCGCTGCTGGGTGACGGCAAAGCTGGCCCCACCGGCGTCCCGTGCCCGGGAACGAGCGTTGCGCCGGCTGTTACGCGTTCGCACAACGACGCGATGGTCTGGGGCCAGTCCAAGGGGAAGGATCCCCATCCGTACACCGGTGGCCCCGACTCCTCGAGCAGATCGCCCACCAGCCAGGCCTCGGAATCGGGCACGTGCAGGAGGAGATCGTTGTCGGTGTGGCCGAGGCCGAGATAGAGGATCTCGACGCCGCGATCGCCGAGGTCGAGCAGGGCTCGCTCGGCGACCAATTCGTTGGTAGGCGTGATGACGATCTCTCGTAGCGACTCGGGCGTTCCGACCGACTCGACGAGCCATTCCTCCGCACCGCCACCAGCGCCGTTCTTGATCCACTCCGCCAGCAGCGGCCGCTCGTAATCGTCGAGATGCTTGGGCATCAGCTCGTGTCCGTAGATAGGTGCGCCGATGTCGGAGTGCGGACCGAACCGATAGTTCCCGAAGCAGTGATCGAAGTGGGCGTGAGTGTTCATGACCCATCGCACGGAGGCGGCGCCGAACTCGCTCAGGTCGTCGCGGATCTCGTCTGCTTCGCGATGTGAGGACCGAGTGTCGACCACGAGCAGACCGTCGTTGCCGCGCACCACGCAGACGCTCACGTCGATCGATCCGTACCGGCGTTGGTGGACTCTGTCACCCACCTCATTCCAAAGAGACATGAGTGCATGGTAAGCGTCGGCAAATCTCTGGTGAAGGAGAGGTTTACCCTGCCCCGGTGGGTTCATGTTGCGCGTCGAGTGCCAGAGTGCATGACCCCATCCTCTAAAGGCTCTACGTCGAAGGGACCATGAAATATGGTGACGAAGAGGCAGCCCTCCTCACCAGCAGGCGCATGGAACATGGGCTCGCCTGCGGGAAAATGACAGTAGGAGCCCGGACCGATGACCTCGTCGTTGACTCCGAGCCGGCCCTCGAGAACCACGATCGTGTGAGCGGCGGTGTGCCGATGCAGCTGCGCGTTGAGCCCTGCAGGGTAACGAATCAGAAGGTGTCGAGCCCCCGAGTGGGGATCCTCGTACAGAAGCCGCAACCCGATCTCCCGGTCATAGATGACGGGCTGAGATTTGTCCATCTCCACCGAATCGAGATGATCGAGAATGATCGCTTCACCGTATTCCATAGGTAAGGCCTCGCGCTTGACGTCTGGCCGCCTGAGCATTGTCCCATAGGTGGAAGGTTCAGGCACCGAGCGCGTTCGCCAGCGCCTCGACGTCCGACTCGTTGTTGTAGAGATGAAACGAGACTCGCAGGTTCCCGGCCCGCCGCGCTGCCAGTATCCCGGCTCGCTCGAGCCGGCCAATGTCACCGTCAAATTCAATCGACACGATCGCAGAGTTGCTCTGCTCGAGTCCCAGCGACTTTCGAAACTCGTTGGCGAGCCCGACGTTGTGCTCGCCGATCACATCGACACCGATGTCCTCTACGAGCTCGAGCGCAGGGCGTGCTCCGACCCACGAGAACCAGGCAGGCGAGGTATCGAAGCGGCGAGCGGAGCTCGCCAGCCGCAGGGGCGGCCCGTAATACGAGTCGTGCACATCTTCTCCCGCATACCAACCCGCGGCGAGGGGCTTTAGGTCTTCATATCGGCCTGAGTTCACATACAGAAAAGCCGCGCCGCGAGGCGACATCAGCCACTTGTAAGTGTGAACGACGACGAAGTCGAAGCGTGCGGCGTCGAGAGGAAGCCATCCGCAAGATTGAGTCGCATCGACGATGGTCACAACGTCGTGGTCGGCCGCCGCGCGACAGATTGCATCGAGGTCGGCAACCTCTCCCGTCGACGATTGCACAGTGCTGAACGCTACCGCAGTCGTCGAGGAGTCCATGGCGTCGGCCAAGCGCGCCGAGGGGACAGTCTCCACTACGACGTCGCGATCGTGGTGCGCGAGGTAGGGGAACAGGTTCGAGGTGAACTCGACGTTCGGGGTAACCACTCGCGCTTTCTCTGGGAGGGAGGCGGCGATGAGTCCGACGAAACTCGAAACGGTGGACCCTATCGAGACATCGGAGGCGGAGACTCCGGCGAGCCTGGCGAAGGATGCGCGGGAGGTTTCGGCCGCCTCTCCCCACGGCTCCCAAGTGGTTCTACCCGCCCGCCAGTCGGAGAGTGCCGCGGCCAGCTGTTCGAACGCCGGCCGGGGAGGCAGCCCGTAGCTGGCGGTGTTGAGGTAGATGGACTCGGGTTCCCAGAGCCTTTTCGCCGCCGACAAGTCCATGTTCGGGATGCTACCCGCCACGTACGAGTCTTTGACGGGTTGCGGGAACAACGGCGACGCCGGCCCCGTCTTAGCCAGAAGCAAACGGCTCAGAGAGAGGTGTGTAATGCGGACGCTCAAGGTTCTCCTGCTTTCGGTTGTCATTTCAGCGCTTGCTGCGGGGCCTGTCCTCGCCTGCGGCGGCCTCGTGGCACCGAACGGCTCGGTGAACCTGGTGCGCACTACCACGCTGGCTGCCTACGTCGACGGAGTCGAGCACTACGTGACTTCCTTCGAGTTCACCGGCGCAGGCGGAGGCAAGTTCGGATCGATCGTTCCCCTCCCCGACGTCCCTTCAGACGTGAACAAGGCCGGTCGGTGGACGCTCCAGCGTCTCGTCGAGGAGGTCCGGCCGCCGATACCCATAGCAGAGAACCAGTCGCTCAGTCGGCGCATTGCGGACAAGGCGGAGGTTCTGCTCGAGAAGCGGGTAAGCGCCCTCGACGTCACCGTGCTGCGTGGTGGCGGCGATGATGTCGGGAGGTGGGCGAAGGCCAACGGCTTCTTCCTGCCCCCCGATGCTCCCGAGGTGCTCGACTTCTACGCCGAGCGGAGTCCCATTTTCATGGCGGTCCGCTTCGATCTCAAGCGCGCTCAGGCCAAAGACCTGCAATCCGGCGACGGGATACCGGTACATCTGACGATCCCCACCGACCGCCCCTGGGTGCCGCTGCGCATCCTCGCGCTGGGAAGGCAGCCTGAGGAGATCGTTGAAGCCGATGTCTTCCTCTTGAACGAGACCAAGCCGAAGCTGCTCCCGGAGATGGAAGTTCCGGGTTCCTCGCAAGGATTGGTGCTGGAGCGCAGCGAGGAAGCGTCGGAGCTGCTTCTCACCGACCTCGCCGGAGATCGCGGCATGGAATGGCTGCCGACGAGGGGCATGTGGCTCGACTACATCCGCATCAACGTTCCCGCAGCTCAACTCGATCACGACCTTGCGCTGAGCGTCGACGGTGACACGCCCTCACCGAGGGACGCGGGCCTTGCTCTGGCCGGGGGAACGGCTCCCGGGGAGCCCGCGCCGATATGGGCTTGGGTAGGGGCCGGGCTCGTTTGCCTGATCGTCCTCGTCGCCGAACGACGAGTGTCGCCGAGGAGATGACACTCCGACAGCGGTCTACCACTAACCACCCCAAACGGTGGCCGACGTGCGACGGTCTACCGCCAACCACCGCGCTGCTGCTCGGCCTCGCTGCCCTCGCTCTGGTGCTGGGCGCTTGCGCGCCCTCGGCTGGACGCGAGCCCGAGGTGATCGTGAACATCGAGCACTCCCGTTTTTCTCCCGATCGCTACCAGTTCGAAACAGGCACGACCGTTGAGTTCGTGATCCATAACGGCGACCCCATCGACCACGAGTTCATCCTCGGCGACACCTCCGTTCAGGATCGCCACGAGAACGGTAACCACCCGCAGCACGGCGCGGTACCCGGCGAGATATCCGTGCCCGCAGGCGCGACCGTGTCGACCACCTACAACTTCAGGGAGCCCGGCAGGCTCATCATCGGGTGCCATCTCCCCGCCCACTACGATTACGGAATGAGAGCACCGGTGACGGTCGCACCATGAAGCAAAGAGAGCGCCAGCGCTTTGAGCCAAAGCGCGGGGCGTTCTATCTCGGAGCTTGGGAGAACAATGCCCCTCTCAACTGATCTTGCGCGTTCGATTCCAGCCGCCGGATGCGGTCGGCAACCGCGGGTGGCGAGAGGTTAACGCGTCGCCCGGGACTTGTGCTGAGCGCGATCGTGTGGGCTGGAACCGCGGGCGCGGTGTGGTCGGAAGCGCCGCATTGTTGCCGGCCGAACGCGTAGGAACCACGACGGGACTCGCCGCCGGCGTTCCGATTTTTCTCTTGGCGGTGGTGGCAACAGCCTTGCAGCACTATCCAGTGCCGGTCTCTCAAACGAGCCCGGTGCGGAGAGAACCTCCGTGCCGGAAAGCCTCGCGACGCTCTCGGGCTCTCTCGCACTTATGCGAAGCCCCCGCGCACAGCTCGCAATCGTCACCATGCTGACCGGCCAGCTAACGATGGTTGCGGTGATGATGATGACTCCATTGTTCGTTCATCAACACTGACAGGGGATGCGGCGAGTGGGCTTGGTCCTCGGCGTGCACACGGCCGGAATGTTCGCTCTTTCGCCGCTGTCGGGATGGGCCGTAGACCGCTTCGGGACCAGGCTTGTCATCTTCACGGGCCTCGGTACGTTGGCGGTGTGGGTGCTGTTGATCATCGCATGGCCTTCGGCGGAGGGAGCGGTGATGCCCGTGGCCCTCTTCCTCCTTGGTTACGGCTGGATGTGCCCCTCCAGATGCGCATGCAGGGCTTTGTCGATACGGTGGGGTGGGGTGCCTCGGCGCTCGGAACAGTTGGCTCCGGCGTGTTGTTTGCTATCGGTGACTACCGCCATGCTGCCCTTGGGGTGGTTCGACCGGAGGCGGCCCTGGAGGCTGAAGCGATGGCACGATTGTGACTCGACGATAAGGGAGGAGAGTCGAGCCGCCCAGGCGTCCTCGTCTACAATGTCGCCATGGTAGTGGTCTTCGGGTCGCCGTGAGCATCGAGTTCCTGCTGACGTCATTGATCGTCGTAGCGACGCCGGGGACTGGTGTTCTCTATACGATGGCGGCGGGCCTCTCGCGTGGCGCCCGGGCGAGCGTAATCGCTGCGGTGGGATGCACACTCGGCATCATTCCCCATGTGTTGGCGGCGATCACCGGCCTAGCGGCGCTGTTGCACACAAGCGCGATGGCGTTCCAAGTCCTGAAGTATCTGGGAGTCGTTTATCTCGTCTACATGGCGTGGAGCGTGATGGGCGAGAAGGGGGGCCTCACCGTGGAGAAAGACACTGCCCCCCGCTCGGCGAGAAAAGTGATCGTGGCGGGCGTCCTTATCAACATCCTCAATCCAAAGCTCACGATCTTCTTCTTCGCGTTCTTGCCGCAGTTCGTGAGCACCAACGAGCCCAACGCGCTCCTCCATATGACCGGGTTGAGCGGGGTGTTCATGCTACTGACCTTCATCGTGTTCGTGGGTTACGGGAAATTCGCAGCCGTGGTTCGAAACCAGGTCACCTCACGCCCGGGAGTGTTGACATGGATGCGACGCGGTTTTGCAGGGGCGTTTGTTGCCCTCGCCGCCAGGCTGGCACTCACCGACCGGTAGCGACTCAGCTCGCTTCGGACCGGGAGCCGTCGTCGTCGAATACACTCGCGAACTCCTGTCTCCTCATGTCCGATAACCGCCAGCATGGGCTCCCTGCGGCTGCCATGATGGTGCCCATGAAGTTCGACTTCGACAGTTGTTACCGAGCCGGTGCGGGCAAAGACCCCCGTTTCGACGGGATGTTCATCATTGCAGTGACTTCCACTGGCATCTACTGCCGGCCCAGCTGCCCTGCGATGACGCCCAAGCGGGCGAACGTGCGCTTCTATCCGACGGCCGCCGCCGCCCAGGCGGCCGGCTACAGAGCCTGCAAGCGGTGTCGGCCGGATGCGAGTCCCGGTTCGCCCGAATGGAATGTGCGCGCAGACGTGGTGGGAAGAGCAATGCGTCTGATCGCCGACGGTATCGTCGACCGCGAAGGCGTCGCAGGATTAGCCGGGAAACTGTTCGTCAGCGAGAGACACCTCCACAGACTCCTAAGTACGGAGGTTGGTGCTGCCCCACAAGCCCTTGCACGCGCATGTGGTGCTCAGACGGCCCGCGTATTGATTGAGACCACAGCCATGTCGTTTGCGGAGATCGCGTTCGCGGCAGGTTTCTCGAGTATTCGCCAGTTCAACGACACGATCAAGGAGGTGTTCGTGTCCACTCCTAGCAAACTCCGCGCAGCAAAGCGTGGCTCCGATGCAAGTGCAATGGGCGCGATCACTCTGCGCCTGCCGTATCGGCTCCCGATGGATACCGTCGCGCTGGTTGAGTTTCTCGCCGCCCGGGCTATTCAGGGGATCGAGGAAAGTGACGGGGAAACTTACCGGCGTGCGCTGAAGCTTCCTCACAGCCCCGGGATCGTCGAGCTGAAGCCAGAAGCCAACTACATCCTGTGCAGCCTGAGGCTGGGAGATGTGCGGGACCTCACCGCCGCTGTACACAGATGCCGTCGCCTCTTGGATCTCGATGCCGACTCCGTCGCCGTCGACTCGGCGCTGGGCACCGATCCTCTTCTTGGGCCGCTGGTCAGGCGCCGGCCCGGGCTGAGGGTTGCCGGGACGGTAGACGGGGCCGAGCTCGCTGTGAGGGCGGTGATCGGTCAGCAAATATCCGTGACGGGAGCGCGCACGATCGCAGGGCGGCTCGTCGCCGCATTCGGCAAGCCGCTCACCGCGGCAAGCGGTGGATTGACTCATGTCTGGCCTGATGTGGAGGTACTCGCGGACGCGGATCTGGCGAAGGTTGGCCTTCCGCGCACGCGCCGAGCAACGATCAGGGCCCTGGCGACTGCTCTGGCTGCAGGTGACATCGTGATTCACCCGGGTGCTGATCGCGTTGAAACCCGGGCCAGGCTCCTGGAGTTGCCCGGCATCGGATCCTGGACCGCGTCGTATGTCGCCATGCGAGCGCTCGGCGACCCGGATGAGTTCACTGCGACAGACCTCGGAGTTCGACACGCTCTCGAGCGTCTCGGTGCGACCGGAGACTTCGAATCCTTCGCGGAGCGGTGGAAGCCGTGGCGAGCCTATGCGCAACAACACCTCTGGAAAAGCCTCGGCGATGAGGAAACTGGGTGAGGCGCGATACGACATTAAGATCTCACGGTGTCGGCTCGTCTCCCAGCGAGCTTTCGTGCGTGATCATGGGTGAATGTCGTTGCCGGGCTTTGACGACGGGCGCTATGTCGCAGGGCAAGCGAGCTACTTCTTCGCCCAAGGTGGCGTTGGCCCGCCGGTGCTGCTGCTGCACGGTTTTCCGCAGACTCACGTCTGCTGGCAGGAGGTCGCTCATCGGCTGGCAGTTACTCACAGGGTAGTGGCCCCCGATCTTCGAGGGTACGGCGCTTCGCGGGCACCGGAGGGAGGGCCGCAGGGCGAGGGCTACTCGAAGCGAGAGATGGCCTCGGAGCTCGTCGAGCTCATGGCTTCCCTCGGCCACGAGCGCTTCGCGGTGGTCGGTCATGATCGCGGCGCCCGGGTCGCATACCGCCTGGCGCTCGATCATCCTGAGAGCGTGACCCGCGCAGCGCTGCTCAACGTCGTGCCCACTATCGAGCAGTTCGAGCAGATGGGCGCCGGTCCGTCGCTGGGCTATTGGCCATGGTTCCTGCTGTCACAACCAGCGCCTTTTCCGGAGCGGATGATCGGTGCCGACCCGGCCTGGCTCCTGGAACACGTCTTCGCCACCTGGTCGAGTCGCCCCCGTGAGATCGGACCGGAGCACCGCGACGCGTATCGACGGGCGATGACGCCGGCAACGATCGCCGCCATGTGCTCCGATTACCGGGCCAGTTTCCACCTCGATCGGCGGCACGACGCCGACGACCGCGCGGCCGGTCGACGCATCTCTGCGCCGGTGCTTCTCGTCATCGGAGAGGAGGAGACACAGCTGGCAAATGCGCCGGACATCTGGCGGGCCTGGGTTCAGGATCTCACTGTGTCGCGAGTGCCCGGTGGTCACTTCATCCCCGAAGAGGCACCCCGACAGCTCACCGAAGCCCTGACCGCCTTCTTGAACCCCGACCAAGCGCGGTAGTCGGGAGAACGGGGGCCGGATCCCACGAAGCTGGATCTCCAACAGCCTGGATTAGTCAGTCGTGACGGATTACCTTGTCCACCCGCAGTCGGATGGTAAGGCGCTCTTGACCATCGAAGGTGGAGGGGTCGGCCTCATAGCGACGAGCGAGCGACTTGATGACGGTGAGGGCGCGCTCGGGATCGTCGTCGAGCTCAACCCGTCCCTGGAACGCGTAGTAGAAGAGCCTGTCTTCGAAGAGCAGGCTCACCGGCGCCCCTTCGCGCAGCCAGCGGTCCTTAGCGCGCCCGGCCTTGGTATTCATCACGATTGTATCGGGCTGCTCGGGATCGAGATCGAACCACATCACCGATTGGTTCGGCGCACCGTTCGGCGCCACGATCGCTAGAACCGGAAAGCGAATCTCGCTGAGCAGCCACTCGCGGGCCTCCTGATCGATCATGGAATCGAGCGTAAGCTCGGGGTCGGTCACGTTTCGTCTCCTTTCACAGTCTTGCTAGCGTTCCGAGGGGCCGATGCTCGATCGAGCAGGATCAGCTTCGAGCGGCGAAGGCGCGAGTGCTCTCAATGCTCGGCGAACCAGGGCGGCCATCGGTGGGGCCGGGTTCACCTTCTGCGTGTCTGCTGGGCAAGGGCACTGATGTCGAAAGTCACCCTCGTTTCGCGCTCGGAGATATCCCAAAGGTTCTTGAGCGCCTCCGGCTTCTTCGATAGGCCGCTGATAGGTCGACGTACTGGGGGGCCAAAGTTGACCCAGCGTGGTGTGTAGAGCTCTCCTCCCTTGGCAGTGGGATCGGTGGCGGCCCGAAGCTGTGGTAGGACACCGTCGCTAGGGGCCATGCCGAAGCGCCCCACCATGACGTGGAAGAAGCGCTGGCTTGCGCCGCCCCCGCTGGCATGCACGCTCTGAGCTTGGAGGTCCGTATTGGAGAATCCGGGGTGAGCGACGAGGCTCATCGCCGAGGCACCGGCAACCTCGAGCCGTCGGTTCAGCTCGACGGCAAACTGTAGGTTGGCCATCTTAGAGCGCCCATAGGCCCTCCAAGGGTCATAGTTCGACTCGAGGTAAAGGTCACCTAGTTCCAACGGGGCCCGGAAGTGGCGGCCGGTGCTCGTGACCGTGACGACCCGTGCTGCGGTGCTTCGCAGCAGTGCCGGCATCAGTAGGGCGGTGAGGGCGAAGTGCCCGAGGTGGTTGGTGCCGAACTGCAGCTCGAACCCGTCGGCCGTCTCGCTGCGGGAGGTTCCCATCACCCCGGCGTTGTTGACGAGCAGGGCGATGGTGTTTTGATCCTGTAGGAGTTCCGCGGCGAACCGATGGATCGATTCGAGAGAGGCGAGATTGAGCGCCCGCACCTCGAGCGAGGCATCAGGAATCCGTGCCTTTATCGCTCGTAGGGCGGTTTCGGCTTTGTCCTGGTTTCGAGCCGCCATGATTACGTGAGCGCCTTTGCGGGCGAGTTCCCGAGCGGTCTCGAGACCGAGCCCCCCGCTGGCGCCGGTCACCACCGCGATCCTTCCGCTCTGATCGGGAATGTCGGCAGCGCTCCATGCCATGACTGCCTCCTAGGGTGCCGTCGCCTGCACGACTGTAGCTGATTATCCGGTTGTCGGCGGCAGCGTTGGACATCGCGAACGCCACCCCTTCTCCTGAAGCTACCTGAGTTGAAGCGTTGCCGTTCGCGTCCCTAGTGCGGTGACGCGCGCTACAGGTGCGTGTTCTTGTCGGGGCGCGGTTTTCCAGCGTAACCGCACCCTTGTCATCGGAATGTAATTTTTTCGCACGTCGCACACTTGACAATGGAGGTGTGGATGCGGCCTTAGCCGAGCGACCGGCCCCGTTGCTGAGGTGACTTGACCTCAACAGGACTTGAAGTTGCATACTGGGGCCTCATGACGACGATCGCCGAAACCGAACCGAACACCGCGGGGCTGCTAGCGCCCGCCTATCGCTCACTGACGATCGGGACGATAGCGCTCGCGTCGATGATTGCTTTCGAGTATCTCGCCGTGGCCACTGCGATGCCCACCGTGGCCCGTGAGCTCCATGGATTGTCGCTCTACGCCCTGGCGTTCGGTGGTTCGCTCGCCGCCGGGGTGGTGGGACTAGTCGTCGGTGGTACCTGGAGCGATGCTGCGGGGCCGAGACGTTCGGTGTGGCAGGGAGTGACATGGTTCGTGATCGGACTGGTGGTCGCGGGACTGTCGTCGTCTATGTGGGTGTTGATCGGAGGGCGCGTTCTACAGGGCTTCGGCGGGGGGCTGCTGTCGGTGGCGCTCTACGTCGTCGTCGGCCGCTGTTATCCGGCGACGCTCCATCCGAAAATGTTCGGAGCGTTCGCGGCAGCGTGGGTGATTCCCTCTATCGTCGGGCCGTCGCTCACCGGCCTGATCGTGTCGCAGTGGAGTTGGCGATGGATTTTCGTCGGCATCGCACTGCTTGCGGTCCCGGCCGCCTTGCTGGTCCGTCCTGCGCTGGCCAGCTTTGCCACCGGGGGAGGGTCCGTCACAGACTCCCGGCGCCGGACTGCATGGGCACTCGGCGCGGCGGGCGGCGCTGGTGTGCTCCATTACGGGGGACAGCAGCGAGGTGTGGTTGCGCTCACCATCGTTGGGGGTGGGCTCCTTTTGATCGCACGCTTCGCTCCGCGGCTGCTCCCTCCCGGGACGGTAAGGATGCGAAGAGGGCTGCCATCTGTCATCGCCCTGCGGGGAATCGCTTCGGCCGCGTTCCTGGAAGCCGAGATTTTCGTGCCGTTGATGCTGATTCGCGAACGCGGCCTTTCGCCCGCGGGGGCGGGGGGGACGCTCACGCTCGCGGCGCTCTCTTGGTCGGCCGCTTCCTGGTACCAGGGTCGCGAGGGCCGGGTGCCGTCAAAGGTGCAGCTATTGAGACTAGGCATGTCGTTAATAGGGGTCGGGATTGCCACGACCGGCTCTGCGCTCGTCCCCTCCGTTCCTCTCTTCCTCGCGATGGTGGGGTGGGGGATTGCGGGGGCCGGTATGGGGCTCGTATATCCGACGCTCTCAGTTCTGACGCTAGAGCTCTCGCTGCCCGATGAGCAGGGGACAAACAGCTCGGCGCTGCAGCTGGGCGACTCCCTGTTCGCGGTGTCGGCGATCGCCTTGGGCGGCTCCCTTTTCGCCGCTTTCGTCCAAGAGACCCCCATCGCCGCCTTCGTGTCGCTCTTTGGGATCGGATCTGCGCTTGCGCTGGCGGGAGCCATACTGTCGAGTCGGGTCTCGCCCGCAGACGCGCCGAGCCATTTGCGGCCGATCTCGCAGGGCGAAGAAGCCAATCGATAGCTCAGAAACAAGCCTGATGGCCTCGATGTCTAAATCGTCGCCAACCAGGTCAGGCCGTTGCATATGCCTACCGGGCCGGCTTCGCTGACTCTGGCCGGCCCGGAGATGACTCGTGACCCCAAACGCCCTACTGGGAGGCCGGGCGGCGGACGCGTGTTGCCGTGGAGCCTCGAGAACTCAGTGTCGAGCGGCACATCTAACGCAGAGGACCGCCCAGGGGAGGATTTCGAGCCGTTCCAAGGAGATGTCCTCACCGCACTTGTCGCACATACCGTAGTTCTCCTGCCTCAGCTTCGTCAGCGCCCGGTTCACGTCGGCAAGCGTCGCCATAAACTTGCTGTGGGCATCTACCTGCACAATTCGTTCGATAGCGATGCTTGTGCCCTCTCCGACACGTTTGCCGAACGAGATTCCACCGGGCTCGTCGGGTGGGGCAGACATACGCTTGAGATGGTCCTCCAACTCGGCTTTCTTAGCTTCCAGAGTCGCTGTGATGGTATCCATGCTTCTTAATATGGCCTTTCGGCCCTCAGCTGACGTCGCCGCGCCAGCCCCCGGTCTCCGAACCACGACCCTCGATGAACGCCTTGAAGCGCTCGAGGTCTCCCTTGACGCGGCGCTTCACTACCCCCAGCTTGTCTCCCGCCTGCTCCACTACACCCTCCGGTTCGAGCTTTAACTGCAACATCACCTTTGTCGTACCTGCGGAAAGGTGATGGAAGGTGACGACGCCGGCTTGGTGGGGCCCTTCGGTGGTGGTCCAGGCAATGCGCTCGTCGGCGTGCTGTTCGGTGATCTTGGCGTCGAACTCACGCGTGACGCCGCCGATGCTTGTGACCCAATGGGTCGTAGCGTCATCGAGCTGGTCGATGCGGTCGACGCCATCCATGAATTGGGGGAAAGTCTCGAACTGTGTCCACTGGTTGTAGGCGGTAGACACCGGGACGGCGACTTCGATGGATTCTTCTATCGTGCCCATTTTCTCCCTCGCTTTGCTGGTTTGGTCTGCTTCTGATGTCTCGGTGCGATACCTTCGAGTATCGCGGACTGCAGTGGCGCGATCTTACTTCATTCGCTCTTGCGGGTCCGTTCGTGGCGGCGGGGCGCGATGAGTTCACGGCATGAAGACGGTCATAAGAGGACACTACGAGTGTGTCTCAGAAAGATGCTCAGCGAACAGGGAGGCGAGATGGAACTTGGACGGAACGCATTCAGTGGATTTGCAGTCGACGACACGGCAAGGGCGAGGGCATTCTACGAGCAGACGCTTGGTCTCGATGTGAGCGAGTTGCCCAACACAGGGTTGATGCAGATCACCATCGCCAAGGGAGGCAAGGTCCTGGTCTATCCCAAGCCCAACCATGAGCCGGCGACCTTTACCGTTCTCAACTTCCCCGTCGATGACGTGGACGAGGTGGTTGACGAGTTGACGGCACGCGGCGTGGAGTTCGAACGCTACCAAGGCGATATCTCAACCGACGAGAAGGGCATCGCCCGCAATGCCGGCCCCAATATTGCCTGGTTCAAAGACCCCGCCGGTAACATTCTGTCGGTCCTGGAGGGCTGAATGCAAGTTGTCCGCCGGACTTGTTGGAGCACCCAGGAACAGGAAATCGATGACCGAGAGTGATAGGGGCACACGAATTGCCCACTTGGGGACGGTTATCATTCCGTCAGGGACCAGGACCAAGGCCCTAGAGTCCTACGTGGGACAAGGGTAAACAGCGCCACCTCATCTCATACCTAGAAAAGGAGCCCGGTTGAGACTCATCACCCATTGGATAGACGGAAAGACAACCGAGGGCCACTCCACCCGGAAGAGCCCCGTCTACAACCCGGCGCTAGGCAGCCAACAAGCGGAGGTACTTCTGGCGGAGTCTTCCGATGTCGACCGAGCCGTCCAAACGGCCACGCGCGCGTTTGAGGAGTGGTCCGAGTCGTCGCTGAGCCGCCGCTCGCAGGTGCTGTTCGCCTTCCGAGAGCTGCTCAATGCACGCAAGCGTGAGCTCGCCGAGCTGATCACAGACGAGCACGGCAAGGTGGTCTCCGACGCCGAGGGTGAGATCCAGCGGGGGCTCGAGGTGGTCGAGTTCGCTTGCGGCATCCCGACCCTACTCAAGGGCGATTACTCCGACCAGATCGCCGGCAACGTCGACAGCTTCTCGTTCCGCCAGCCACTGGGAGTTGTGGCCGGTATCACTCCGTTCAACTTCCCGGCGATGGTACCAATGTGGATGCACCCGGTGGCGATAGCGACGGGGAATTGCTTCATCCTCAAACCCAGCGAACGCGATCCGTCGGCGGCGCTGTTCGCGGCGGAACTATGGGCCGAGGCGGGCCTTCCCGATGCCGTCTTCAGTGTCGTCCAAGGCGACAAAGGGGCGGTGGACTGCTTGCTTGATCACCCCGGCATAGCCGCTATTTCCTTCGTAGGCTCAACTCCCATCGCTCGATACATTCACGAGCGGGCGACGGCGACCGGCAAGCGCGTGCAGGCTCTGGGAGGCGCCAAGAATCACGCCATTGTGCTGCCGGATGCCGATCCTGAGTATGCCTCCAATCATCTGGCCGCGGCCGCGTTCGGCTCGGCAGGGGAGCGGTGCATGGCCATCTCGACTGCGGTCACTGTGGGTGATGCGGGAGACGCGCTGATGGAAGTGCTTGATCGCAAAGCGCGCGCGGTACGCGTTGGCTCCGGCCGGGATCCGTCTTCGGACATGGGGCCGGTGATCACCCCCCAGGCACGGGATCGGATCGTTTCGCTAATCGAGTCGGGGGAGCGGCAAGGCGGGTCGGTACGAGTGGATGGTCGTGGCCTCAAGGTCCCTAGCTACGAGGATGGATTCTTCGTCGGGCCCACGGTCATCGACCACGTATCCACCGACATGGATGTGTATACAAATGAGATCTTCGGCCCGGTACTGTCCGTGGTGAGATCGGGCACTGTGGACGAGGCGATCGACATCGTCAATGCCAACCCGTATGGCAACGGGACGGCGATCTTCACATCGGATGGCGGTGCCGCCCGCAAGTTCATGCGGAATGTCAGGGTGGGGATGATCGGAATCAATGTTCCGGTGCCGGTTCCGATGGCGTACCACTCGTTCGGCGGCTGGAAGGACTCGCTCTTCGGTGAGCACCACATCCATGGTCCAGATGGGGTGCGTTTCTACACCAGGGGCAAGGTGGTCACGTCGCGGTGGCCTGAAGAACATCATCGATCATCCTTCAACATGCCGACCGCGACTTGATAGCCCACCCAGGTTGACCAGACGATCTTCGGCCGCAGGCTCCTGCTGTGGACGTGCCTACCCGGGCAGTCAATGCAATAACGCAGACAGGAGGTTGGTCGTGACAGAGGTCAATCGCATCACCCGCTCGGAGCTTCAGGCGAAGCTCGACCAGGGCAGTGAGATCGTTGTGATGGTGGCCGAGTGGTGGTGTGGTGAGCATATAGAGCATCCTGCCACCACTCGGCAATCATGCCTGCCAGGATGAGAGGATGGGAGCCGTGACCGGAACTCCCCAGACCGTCGATGACGGTGCCTACAACCATCTGCATACTGGGATGGTGGTGCCGGTCGTGGAGCTGCCGGCGACTACCGGCGAGAGCGTGGATGTCGTGGCTCCCTCGGCCTTCACGGTGGTATTCCTCTATCCGATGACCGGCACTCCCGGGCAATCCATGCCCGATGGGTGGCTGGAACTGCCGGGAGCGTTCGGTTGTACCTCCGAGTCATGCGCCTACCGGGATCTGATCGGAGAGTTCGCCCGCTTGAACACCACCATCCACGGCGTCAGCACTCAAACAGTTTCGGAGCAGGCAGAGTTCGCCGGGCGAGAGAACATCAGGTATCCGTTGCTGAGCGACTCGGAGCATCGACTGGTCAACGCTCTGCGGCTACCGTTGCTTCAGGTCGGCGGCCCTTCACGCGTCAGGCGAGCCACCCTGATCGTCGATCGAAAGCGGGTCCTGCGCGAGATCATGTATCCGATCCCGGACCCCGCCGTCAACGCTCAGGATGCCCTGGCTGCGGTCGAGTCCCTAATCCCGGGGTAGTCCTCCTGCAGGTACATCACCAGGGCAACAGTTGAGCCCTTGGAGGCAACCAACGACCATGAGATGATGGTTGGGCGCCGAATAATTAGAGAGCGAGTCGATGGCAAAGAGGCCCATACGGGTGGAGGCAGAGCACGCTCGTCGCTATCCGGGAGCGGACAAGCTTGCTACTGAGTGCGTTATCAACCTGATCCGCACCGAGAGCATGGTTGTTACGGAGCTCGACCGTCTCTTCCGCTGCCACGGTCTGAGCGGGCCGGGGTTCAACGTGCTGATGATCATCGAGGGGGCCGGCCGGCCGCTTTCTCCTTACGAGATAGGGGACCGGCGCCTGGTGACGCGTGGGACCGTCACCGGCCTCCTCGATACTCTCGAGAAGCAAGGTCTCGTAAGACGGACTCCTCATCCCGACGACCGGCGAATGCTATTGATCGAGCTCAGCGATCCGGGTAGAGCGCTTCTCGCAGCGGTTCGCCGTGAGCTGTTCCCTCTCCAGGGCGAGCTGATCTCGGCTCTTTCCGGGGCTGAGAAAGAGACGCTCATCGGCTTGCTCGGTAAGCTTCAAGGCCATCTCGAGGCCCGCTCCGACGGTCCGTTGCGAAACTGCCAGAGACCCCTCTAGCTGGTCTTTTCGCCTCGCCTAGAAATCTCGTGCCGCCGGGGGAATATAGTTTGGGACCAAATAGTTGATTCACTAATGAGAGTGGGAACAGAACAAGCGAGACGGAGGTGGGTCGCATTAGTCACCACAGAGAGGCGGGAATATGAGCCTGTTCACGGACGCCGAGCTCCACTACTTGACCAGCGAACGCCTGCTCGCTCGCCTCGCAACTGTCGGCGAGGACGGCACCCCCCATATCGCCCCTGTGGGATGGAGCTTCGCTGCGGACAACGAAGTCATCGAGATCGGAGGCCACAGCTTTGAGAAGACGAAGAAGTACCGTGACATCGAACGCCACGGGCGGGCCGCGATAGTGATCGATGATGTGCTGCCGCCGTGGCGGCCGCGTGGTATTGAAATCCGAGGCCGCGCCGAGGCCATTCAGGGCTCAGAGCCACGCATCCGCCTCTATCCCGAGCGTATTGTTTCGTGGGGACTTGATGAGGGCGGCCGCGACCGGAATGCGCGCAATGTCTAACCGCGTTCCTCGGCCGGGCGACGATGGGGAGCGACCGCCCGTAACAGTCAACCCTTGGTGGACGGTCGCAGTGCTGTGCCTGAGTCTCGTGATCATCGTGCTTGGTAACACCGTCTTGAACATTGCTCTCCCGACGCTGGTTCGAGATCTTGACGCCACGTCCTCAGAGCTCCAATGGATGGTCGACTCTTACGCATTGGTGTTCGCAGGTTTGCTGCTCACGGCCGGCGCTCTTGGCGATCGCTTCGGTAGAAAGGGGGCGATGGTCGTTGGTTTGACGATTTTCGGAGGCGCATCATTGGCGTCGACGTTCGCCACCTCGGCCGACCAGCTGATCGCCACCCGTGCAGTGATGGGCCTCGGTTCGGCGTTCGTCATGCCGGCCACGCTATCGATCCTCACTTCGGTCTTTCCACCCGAGCTCAGGGGGCGAGCCATCGGAGTCTGGGCCGGCTTTGCCGGAGCCGGTGCAGCCATCGGGCCGATAGCCGGGGGCTGGCTTCTGGAGCGCTACTACTGGGGTTCTGTTTTTCTTCCTCAACGTCCCGGTTGTGCTGCTGGCGCTGATCGCCGGACATTGGCTGGTTCCATCGTCGCGGGACCCACAGCGGGCCGCGCTGGATTTCATCGGGGCAGGGCTCTCGATTGTTGGTATGGGAGCCCTTCTCTACGGCATCATCGAAGCACCAACCTACGGATGGACCGACCCGCGCCCGCTAGCAGCGCTTGGCGCCTCACTGGTGTTCCTGATTGGTTTCGCCATCTGGGAGCTGCGAATCGATAACCCCATGCTCGATCTCGGTTTTTTCAGGGATCCTCGATTCTCGGCCGCCAGCCTGGCCATGTCTTTTGTTTTCTTCGCGATGTTTGGAACGTTCTTCCTTCTCACTCAGTTCCTGCAGGTCGTGCGAGGCTACTCTCCTTTGGAGGCGGGCCTGAGAACGCTTCCGATGGCGCTCACCATGATGATCGGGTCCCCACTTTCGGCTCGGCTGACCGAACGCCACGGGGCCAGACGCGTGGTGTCGCCGGCCCTTGTGATCGTAGCGGTCGGCCTGATACTCATGTCATTGATCGATGAGGGCACTGCATATGTGTGGCTCGCAGCGGTCCTGGTCATCTTGGCCGGCGGCATGTCTGCGACAATGGCTCCCGCGACCGGATCCATCATGTCCTCGCTGCCACTTCGAAAAGCGGGCGTCGGGTCGGCGTGGAACGACACGACAAGGGAGCTCGGCGGCGCCTTGGGTGTCGCGGTGCTCGGGAGCGTCGCTGCATCTCAGTACGTCTCGAGCCTGAGAGGATCGATATCCCGGTTGCCCGGAAACGTGACGCGTGCGGCCGAGGCGTCGGTAGGCGGAGCCATGCAGGTCTCAGACACTCTGCCTGGCGCTCCGGCGCAGACCTCGCCGATGCGGCAGGCGCAGCGTTCGTGGATGCTATGGGCCTGGCCTACCTCGTCGCCGCGGCGGTCGCAGTAGTAGCAGCAGCAGGCGTCGCCAGGTATCTTCCGAGCCTCGACTCGAAAGACCGGGGCGGTCCAGCGACCATGCCGGGTCTCTCTCAGAGGACGCCGGGTCCGACGAGTCTGCCGAGTGAGTCAAGGCAGAGAAGAGCGACCGTCACCAGAAGGCAATAACGCGGGAATGCTGAGTGCAGTAGCGATGTAGGTTTGCGCTGATGGTCGCCCGCAGCGAGGTCGCGAGATGGATCGCCGATTATGAGCGAGCCTGGCGTACCCAGGGGACCGCGCTATTGCGAGAACTCTTTACCGACGATGCTTCCTATAGGCAAGGTCCATTTGACGCGCCTGTTGTCGGTTTGACCGGCATCGCTTCCATGTGGGAGGAAGAGCGAGAGGGCCCAGATGAGGTGTTCACAATGACGAGCGACATCCTTGCCGTGGAAGAGGGCACCGCTGTGGTGCGAGTTCGGGTCGAGTACGGCGACCCGGTTGGTCAGGAGTATCTCGACGTGTGGATACTCCGGTTCGATGCCGAGGGGAGATGCGCTGCTTTCGAGGAATGGCCATTCTGGCCCGAACACGGACGCTCTCCTGGTTAGGAGGACTCCGATTCTGAAGAGGAGACCCTGCGGCGCCCGGCCACCCGCTGGTAGTTGAGGAGAAACAAGGAGATCACGCCGTCCACATCGCTGGTCGAGCGAATCCGACGGCTCACCCACCCGGTGTCGGGCACGAGCGCGCCGAGTTGCCGCCCTGCCTTTTTCATTGCCTCCCCATTTCGGCGATGCACCCACCGTTAACCATATCCTGGGGGTTGGGCCGACACCCAAGCAATGTCTGACTCTGGTCGGCTCTGTGGCCATCTGCCAGGCAGTGGCCCTCTCCTCTACGCCGACCGGTTCTTCGACCTCTGGGGTTTTCCGGTCTTCTTGGATGTGGCAGAGCGGAGATCGACGGTCTCCTTGGCCGATGGCTTTGGCTTTCTCATGTGGTTCTCTTCAAGCCTGACCACGTCGGCGGAGGGGCCTATGCTTGGTGGAGGATCGGTCCAGGCATCGATGTGCTCGATGCGAGCCACTTGGGAACGCGGCAGGAACACGTCTAGCGGCGAGCTGACAACCTCGTTGCCGTCTTGGTCGTAGACTTGTTCGACGCGAAAGAGGGTCAAAGCCTCATCTTCGGAAGTCTGCGAAGCCGATCTCGACCAGCCGTCGATGATGCGGCCGTTCTTCATGTGCACCCGAAGTAGGTGGTCGACTCCAGATCGCCCTGAGTCTTTCTTCCCGGCCCATCCGGGTACTCGTCCTCCGGCATCATTCGCTTCCACGGCCGTGGGCCCGCCCCCCCACCTTGTGATCTCCCAGCTAGCATGGAATGAACCCTGCAGCAGTCCTCGGCCCCCCAGATTGCGCCACAACCAAACGCCCGTCACTATCGCAAAGAGGAGTCCCATGAGGGCAGCCGACACCGTCCACTCCAGGCCCCTCCTGCCGTCCTCCGAGCTTGGCGTAGCCGAGGGAGCGGACTCAACTGGATCCCCACGCGCTCCTTGCGAGAGAGCGACCGGGATACCGGCGGCGGAATCGATACCTATCTCGATATTCGACTCCAAGTTGTATACGTTCTTCCCGTCGACCGCGGCTTCGATCAAGCGATATGACACCGGCTCCAAGGCAACTCCGTTCTCATTAGCCATCGCCCGGCTGGCAATCAACGAAGTGGGTCGCCCGGCGTCGATCCGATAGCGGTTGTCTCTGTCAACCTCCGCAATCGTTGCTTGGCCGATGCGGTCCGGCTCTATGGCCTCGCCGCTTTGGTCGGTGAATGAAAATGTGACATGGCGAGTCGTATCGAAACCCGCTTCGAGCAACGTAAAGGAGCTGACGTCGAGTGCGCGTGAAGGGATGCGTTCGCCTTCCGACCATAGAGTGAAGGAGTGGGAGGCGCCCTCACCCTCGATTCTCGGGGATAGGACAGCGAGCTCATAGGTCCCCGACGACGGGACAGTCGTCACCGCGAGCCCATGCTGGTTGGCGACGAATTCCTTCCCGTCCAGAGCAAAACGGACTCCCGGTATCTCTGGCCTGGTCTGGACCATCACGGGAATGGAAAGCTCCTGCGCACTCGCAGCGACTCCAACGCCGAGCAGCGCCGCCCCTGCAACGAGGCAGGCAACGG
>JALZJN010000009.1 GCA_030859735.1 Actinomycetota bacterium | reverse complement strand
ATGGGCCTCGAAAACGAGGTCCCGGGGTGCGTCGAAAACCCGGGTCATGACGATCTCTCGGTCCGACGGCGTCGTCACCTTGAGTGCGTTGCTACCGCTGTTGCCCATCGTCCTGCTCCTTTCCTCGAGCCTGGAGCTCCTCCAGGTACTCGTCCAACCGGTCGTAGCTTTCCTCCCAGAAACGTCTGTACGGCTCGGTCCACTCGGCGACCTCTTTGAGCGGTTCCGCCTCGAGCCGGGCGGGTCGCCACTGTCGCTCCCGTCCCCGTGCGATGAGGCCCGCCCGCTCGAGCACCTTCAGGTGCTTGGAGACCGCCGGCAGGCTCATCTCGAAAGGCTCTGCCAGCTCGGTCACGGAGGCCTCTCCCGTTCTGAGCCGACCGAGGATCGCCCGCCGCGTAGGGTCCGCGAGGGCCCCAAAGGTGAGGTCCAGCCGATCGGTCGCCGTGGACATTCTAAACCCTCCAGTTAAATAACTATCCGGTAAAGTAGCACAGGCAGAGCGCGCGGTCAAGGGGGTGGGTGGCAGTCACCTCCATGACCGCTGTCGGCGCTCGGCCGACAACACCGGAGCCCTCATCGGGAAGGAGGGGGCCCTGTCCGACGAATAAGAGGCGGCTTAGAATGCTGGGAAATCGCTTCTAATCAGCTGAACGGAGCCAACCGGTGAGCATCGCGCTTCCCCGCCGACAAGGGCCTCGGCCGTCGACGACACCGACGAATCCGCACAGCCAGCTTGACCAGCAGCCAGAGGAGCCTTCGACGAGCGCCGCGCTGGCTCAGAGAGTGTTCGCCCTAGAAGGAGTCGAGGAACGCCCAAGCATCATCTCGGTTCCGGGCGCCCGCGCGCTGTGCTTGAGGGACGGTCTACCTGCTGGGCCGCGTGAGGCGTTCATGATAGGACGCGAGTTCGCACATCTTCATCCTTCACCCGATCACAGTCTGCATATGGCGCTGCCTCCCGACGTCGTTCGGAAAGCGATCGAGCTGGGCTGGGCGGAGCTCCATCCCGTCGCGCTGCAAGGACTGATACCCGAAACCGCGGTGATGGTCTATGCCCCCCGCCGTTCGGAGGAGGTCGATATCGTCGCCCTCCTCGTAGAGGCATCTTGGCGCTTCGCTCGAGGTGAAGGGGAAACGATCACCTAAAGATCTCAACTCGAACATTTGAGAACTCAGCGCGCGACCGGGACGGCCCGAGATATACGCGGTAGCTAGGGGTGGCGAGTGCGAGCTCGCCGTTTCCCCTCGTGCATCGCCTGCACTCGGGCGACCGGGATTGCACGGCCTTCCTCGATCAGATCGGAGCCCAGTTGCTGCGGCTGAGGCATCCGCTCGCCCCACGGATGACCCTCGGCGAGCAAACGCGCAGCAGTGTGCACCGTGAAGTCGGATGGTCTGACGCCCTCGAGCTCATCCCAACTCAGCGGGAACGACACCGGTACGCCCGGCCGAACGCGCGGGCTGTAGGCCGACACTACCGTTGCCCCACCGGCTCGCGTGGAATCGACGAACACCTTACCTCCTCGCTCCTCTCGAACGTAGGCCGTCGTTGCGAGGGTGGAGTCGAGACGCTCAGCACGTGCAGCAATCGCGCGCGTGGCCGCAGCTATGTCTTCGATCGTCGCCTGTGCTTCCAGCGCTACGAACACATGCAAGCCTTTTGCGCCGCTGGTCTTGACTGCACTCTCCAACCCTGCATCGGCTAAGGTCTGACGGACCAACTGGGCAGCACGGACGGCCTGCGGGAACGCGTCCGTGTGCGGCGGATCGAGATCGAGCACAAGGTGAGTGGGGTGATCCCAATGGTCGGCGCGCATCAGGGTCGGGTGATACTCGACCGCACGCTGGTTGGCGAACCACAGCAACGTCCGCCGGTCGTTGCACAACGCGTAGTGCACCATGCGCTTCGAGGCATCCGCCCATATCGGAACAGTCTGCACCCACGACGGTGTGTACTTCGGAACGTTCTTTTGCATGAACGGCGCTTGGCTGCGAACCGCCCGAACTACCGACAGCGGGCGGCCGGCTAACTCCGGAACAAGGCGGTCGGCGATGGCGTCCAGATAGTCCACCAAGTCTCGCTTGGTCGCGTCCGCTCCCTCGAACAATGGTTGGTCGAGATTGGTTAGCGACACTCCGCCCCGTACCTCTTTGGTGCTCATCACCTCATCCATCCCACCAAGTCAGAGAGCGACGCAATCGACGGGTCGGTCCGCTCACCTGATCACGCGGTACTGAACCAGCCCCAGGGGCCCAGGTTAGCCCTGGAGCGGACTCGGCTGATGCCGCCGCCGGAGTGAGCACAGGAGGTCGCCGTCGAGTGGGCGGCTAACGTCGCCGGCGATGCCATGAGGCTCCACACGAATGGCATCGCTTCGCCGCCGTCGCGATGCGGATCATCACATGCAGAGGGCACTTTCCCTATGAGGTGACACCCGATAGGATATTGACATCTGACACTCTAACGGATATCGTGCTGTCATGAGTACCTGGGCGGGCAACCTCATCAAGCTCGCCCGCCTAGAAGGCGGGCTGTCCCAACGTGAACTCGCACGCCGCGCCGGAACCTCTCAGGCCACGATGTCGGCCTACGAGACGGGGCGCAAGTCACCCAGTCTCGAGACGCTCAGCCGAATCGTGCGGGCCGCGGGTCAGGACCTCCGCATCCGGCTGGAACGGCTCGACGATCACGATGAATGGGCCGCTGCATATGAAGCGAGCCTGCCGCCCGATCAGCTCTCTAACTGGCGTGCCCGTGAGAAAGAACTAATCGATCAAGCCCAGCGCGAGCGGGTTCCAGCAGACAAGTGAGCTCGCCCAAGTTCGAGCCTGAGCGGATCTTTCAAGCTCTCGCCCGTCACGACGTGGACTACGTGGTCATCGGAGCCATGGCAGCAACGCTGCAGGGTGCGGGTCTGACCATGACTCTCGATGTGGACGTCACCGTCGCAAGCTCAGGCAAGAACCGCGAGCGGCTTGCAGCGGCCCTGAATGAGATGAAGGCGCGACTAAGGGTTACAGATCCGGAGGACGCTGTGCAGATCCCACTCGACGCTCGCATGCTCGCGCGCGTCGAGGTCATGACATTCGTGACTAGCTTCGGGCCATTCGATGTGCTGTTCGCTCCTGCCGGCGCGCCACCTTATGAGCGACTGAGGGAGCGCGCGATCGAGCTCACGCGCTTCGGGGTAGTCATTCGCGTGGCGAACGTAGAAGACCTGATCTCGATGAAAAGGGCCACGGGCCGAGAGAAAGACGCGAACCATCTCACCACGCTCATCGAGTTTCTCAAGGGCCGGCCGGTCTCCGGAAGGAAAGCAAAGAAGGACGAACGCTGAAAGAGAATGTGATCTGGAAGAACGCTATTGGAATGGAGCCGCGATCTTCGGAGGGAGTCGCATGGCTGTGGTGGATCGTCGGTCTCGCCGTTACGGAGTGGCGCTACGGGCGCACCCCCGGAAAAGCACTCATGGGGCTTCGCGTCGTGACGGAGGAGGGCATCGCCCTTTCGTTCGGACAGGCCGTAGTGCGCAATCTGACCCGCGTTTTCTCCGGTCCCCTCCAGATCATCGACTGGGTGTGGGCGTTGTTCGACCCCCGTCGCCAGCGCGCGGTCGAGAAGCTCGCTCACACGTTGGTCGTCCGCGACGAAACCTCGGAGCCGCGTGTTCGCGCCACGGCAGTAGCGCCGGTCGGTGACGGCGCTCAATGAGATCTTCTGGAGAGAGATGCGGGGCACTGCCCAGGCAGAAGAAAAGTATTCCCGCCGACATTTCCCGATTGCGAACTCAGATATAGGGGTTTACCGGTTCTGTCGTCACCGTAATGCGCTCAGCCTGCAGCACGAACCCGGCGTCTTCATCACGGAGGAAGCCTGAGATCTTGAGCCAGGTATCCTCCGGGTAGCTCTTCGCATGGTGTGGATCGATCGTCACCGAATAGGGAACCGCATCGGCCGCGCAGCAAAAGGTCTGGAAGCGGGTCAGAGCAAAGGTTCCCTCGGGCCCGTCGTCCGGATGGGTCACGAAACCAGTAAGCTTGACCTCATATCCATCAACGATCCCCACAGTCGCCGCATACTCATCGGAACTGGATGCGTAGTGGATTTCTGGAAAAGACACGTCTGTCTCTGGTTGAGGAACGGGCGCGAACGAGCTCGCCGCACTGACGAAGGTTGGGTTCGCCCTCCTCGACGCGGCTTCCGAACCCAGGCTGGGCTTGGGAATCAGCATCACGATTGCAATCGGGGTAAGCAATATGGCCATCCCAAGATTCTCGGCGCGAGAGCCCTGTTTATCGGCGGTGTCGGAACCAGACGGCAACATGGTCCGTGCCTGCATCAAGGCGGCAAGTGCAAGCGCCACCGCTCCCAGAACCACGACCCAGCGCGTTCTCGGACCGATATAGCGGTAAACCTCGCCGCTGGCGATTAGCCAAGCGAGGAACCCCGACCAGACCACCAAGGTGGCCAATCGAAACAATCTTGTCGTAAACGTTCTCATCTCAGCAGCACCTCGAACCACAGGGAGCCTGCCACCGTCACCGGGATTGCCACCATAGCCAAGGAAACAATCAACTTCCTCTGGAAGACAGCCCCGTAGAGAAAGAGGAGCTTTAGATCGAGCACCGGTCCAAACACCAGGAACGCCAGTTGGGAGCCAAGCGGGAAGGGTGTGAACGAAACCGCAACAAACGCGTCTGCTTCCGAGCACAGGGAGGAGGCGAATGCCACGACCATGAGTGCGGCCGTGGCGATCAAAGGAGAAGAAGCGGCCCCGGACAAGACATTCTGTGGCACCAGTGCCTGCATGGCCGCCGCCACGGCCGCTCCGAGGATCAGGAATCTTCCCATGTACAAGAAGTCGCTGGTCAAATTAGCGGCCAAGGATTGCATCCTCTGTCCACTCGGGCCACGTTCCGAGGTCACGGGTTCGTGACTACCGTCCTCGGATCCCGACTTGAGCAGTCGCGCTCCCCTATCCGCCCCGATGGCCCATCCCGCCACTAACGCCACGACCAGGCCAAGAGCCCCTCTTCCAAGCACCATCTCCAAGCCGAGGCCTCTGGCCTCGTAAGCCACCCAGGTCGAGCCGAGGACGACGGGGTTGAAGATGGGTGCTGCGATCATGAACGCGAGTCCGGCCGACGGGTGCATTCCCTTGGCAATGAGCCTGCGGGCGACGGGGACGGAACCGCACTCGCAGACGGGAAAGAAAAATCCGCCGGCCGCTGCGGCAGGGAGCTGGAGACCGACTGGAAGCCTGCCCCATCGCGCGAACGCACGGTCGGGCACATACACTTCCATGAGCGCTGAGACGAAGGCGCCCAGCAGCACGAACGGCAGCGCCTCGACCGCTATTGCCGTGAAGACGATCGCGAACGTTTGGACGCTGGAGTGGTTCTGGAGTTCGAACACTCGGACGGCGAAGACAAGCGCTCCCGACACCAACGCGAGCAGGCTCCACGATATGACCGGTATAGGACTCCGAAGCTGGAGCACCGCCGCAGGAGCCATCCCCTTACGGACCTTGGACATCGTCAGTTGGAAGTGAGATAGGGGTGTTCGGGACGCGGAACTCTCTCCACGCCTGAAGCGTCTACTACCACTTCGGTACCGACAGGATAGATGCTGCCGGTGATGCGCACCCAGTCGTCCGCCTCGACCTTGCCCGGAGGCGCACCCACAACCCGCAGTTGGACCGGCACGGCATCTCCTGGACAGCAGCTGATCATGAACCGATTGAGACGAAACTCGTCTGCTCTGTCGTTGGGATCTTTCGTGACGAAACCGGTGAACGAAGAAGTGCTGCCGGCCCTCGCGGCGAGTTTTCCCAGCTCGTCCCGATAGCTGAGTCCGAAGATGTCCAACAGTGAGAGGTCGCCTTTGCTCAGCTCATCACTCGAAGTTGCGACATAGGTCCCCTTGACCGCGGCGGACCTACGCGATACCGCGAAAGATCCGAGAGCCACTGGCGGAAAGGCAATAACGATTAGCGCAGGGATGACCAGGACCGATAGGGTTCCCAGGTGCCTTCGCGTGAGGGGCTCGGGTTTGGAGACCCGTGACGATAGAAACCGGCCAATCATGGCAACGGTAAGTGCCATTGCCCCCATCGGCGCAAGCCAGGTTGTGCGCGAAGAGAAATAGAGTGCAACCCTGTCCGTGGCGATGAGGAACCAGAACGCGATGGCCCACACCGCGAGAGCAAACCCTGTGCCCAGTCTGGAGCTACTCCATCGAGCGGTCATCCGATCAACACCTCGATCCATAGGGTCCCGATCAGCGTAACCAGTGCAGCAACAGTAAGCACGGTCCTGAAGAAGCCTTTGCTGAAAGTGGCGCTGTAGAGAAAGGCAAGTTTGGCATCCACCATCGGCCCGAACACCAAGAACGCGAGCTGGGGGCCCACACCGAACTGCACAAACGAAGCGGCCACAAAGGCATCGGACTCAGAGCAAAGAGAAAGAGCGAAGGCAAGAGCCATCATCGTGATAAGGCTGACGATCGGTGTGTTGGCAACCGATCCCAGCACCGACTGCGGCACCAGAGTCTGTAGAGCGGCCGCTACGGCAGCCCCGAGAATCAGGAACCGACCCATGTAGACGAAGTCGCCGGCGAGATAGCCACAGAACCTCTTCCAACTGGGCTCGTGATCGTGCTGGTCGCAGTCATGCTCGTCGTGACCTGTGCCATCACAATCCTCGTCGTGGCGATCGCAGCTGGACAGATCATCGCTGGCGACTTGACGGAGAAAGCTCTCGCGGTTGCGGTCGCCGACCACCCACCCCACAGCCATGGCCGCGAGCAGTCCCAGACCAGTGCGCCCGAGCACCATGGGCCAGAAGATGTCTCTGCCCCGATATGCGATCGAGGTCGACACGACGACCAATGGGTTGAGGATCGGAGCGGCAAGCATGAAGGTCACCGCAGCGGAGGGGATCAGTCCCCTCGCGACCAGTCGACGAGCGACCGGCACCGAGCCACACTCGCACACAGGAAAGGCAAAGCCGGCCAGGCCGGCCGCCGGAATCTGCAGCGGCTCCGGAAGCCTCGACAGACGAGCGAAGACTGAAGAGGGAACGAACGTTCCGATGATCGCCGCGACGAAGGCACCCAACATCACGAGCGGAATTGCCTGCAAAAGCAACGAGCTGAAAATGATACGGAAATTGGTCAGCGCGGCGATTGTGAGCGCGCCGGTTAGATAAAGGGAAAGCCCGAATCCACAGATTGCCGATAAGAGCCACAGTGCGGGCCTCCGCACTCCATGATCGCCGGCCGGCGCCGGCGCCTCGGTCTGAGCCGGGGCTATGGATATCGCCGTGTCCGACATCAGCAGTACCTCGCGAAAGTGACGGCAATCGCCGGGAACGCGTCCGCCATCAGAAGGTCGCCTGTGGGGCCGCGCATAGCCAGCAGCTCCCCGAGTACGACGTCGTCGGACAGTTTCAGTCGAGCGAGCGCCTTCTGGTCGAGGTACAGTCCGCCCGGCACGAGTGCCTCAATCAGAGGTGGTGAGCCCGGAAGCGACCGAGTGAGTCTTCGGCGCAAGGCTTCGGCGTCCACGGTAGCCTCTGTCTTGCTCGGGCTACTTGCACCCGTTGCCGTCACCACGATCGCGGACGAACCCCGGGACACTCGGTTGGTGACCTCGACGAGCTGCCCCAGCGCTCTATCAAGCTCAGCTATCGTTCCAGACAACACCACTCCCACCAAATCTGTGTTCGGATCGCGTCCGAACGCCCCCTGGGTGAGGAGTCTTCGGGCAGCGTCGATCTGCTCGCCGACGGATGCCCTCCGGCCGAGGATTACGGCCTTATCCCGGTCCCCGTCCGGGTACCAGCTCCCTCCGATGAGGCTCCGATCGGCTCGATCGGTGCCGACGACACCAACGACCGGTCTTTGCTTTCGCTCCTCGTCGAGATCGTCGCCCAGGGAGGCGATGACGGCACTGGGAGCCCGTCCTTGCCAGGCTCTTACAACCCGGCTGTCCGCCCTGTGGTCCTCAGTCAGGCTGTAGGTCACTTGGTCGGAACGCAGAAGCGCCCCGATGATCCCGTGCCGGTTCGGCACTCCACCCGTGCCGATCGTCGCAATCGTGGCGGCGGGATCAAGCGGAAGAGAACCCACCTCCGCATCCAAGGTCGCCGCACCACGACGCATCAGGCGCCTCAGTCGCGGCCAGTCTTGACGGTGCCGCTCGAGGTCGTCGCTCCCGATCCCCTTCCACACGACTTCCATGACGACACGGGGCACCTCTCCGGAAGCGACTCTCCCAACGGGATCGCCTGAGCGGACCGCGGGATGAGGCCGTCGCAGATCGATGATGTCGGCGATCGTCTCTGAGACATCGTCAAGCCCGGTGCCGTTGGGAACCTCTGCGTCTCGTGCCACTCCGGTGCCGGCGAAGACAAGCGGCACCCTGCCGCCGTCGGGCAGCGCCGTCGACGGCCACACTGGCGTGAAGTTAACGCCGTCGAATCCGCCTCCACCAGCAACAAGAGTCGATCCCGTGACCGCCATGATGTCGGGAGACCTTCCGTCGTAAAACCCCCGTTCGACCAGCCGCCGCAACTTGACTGGTAGTGAACAAAAGGGAGTCTTGGACGAAAATGATGTCTGCGCTTCACACGAGTTGTCCAAGCACAGCACACGAACCGTTCCGGCGGGAACGCCCACAAGTGCTGCCACAACAAAGAATGTGACGGACCGCCTTCTGGCGCAGAAGTTCTTAATGAACTTGATACCCTTCAATACATCGTCTCCTCGAGTGCTCGCCGCGGAGTATTCATCTGCTCGTCTGACGATGTTGAAATGCAGGAAATGGCCCCATACAGACAATGGAAGACGACTTTTAGTCTGCTCGCCACTCCAACGTGAGGAACCGGATGCTTCTAGAAAACGCCTTCGGAGCGGGGGCTAGCAGCGAGGAGGCGGGCCTCGAAGAGTGGGGCCACCACTCGCCATTTCGAATCTCGGCAGCAGGGAAGCCAAGATTGGGCTGAAGCCCGCGCCGGCACAGTCCGCTTGCCGACGCGTTATCCGTTTGTTGAGATGCTCGAGTGTCTTGGCAAAGATGACGAACAGGGCGGCTCCCGCAGAGGCGGCGAGCAATTGCAACATCAAGCCGATAACCACGATCGGCTCGGAAGGGAGAGCCATGAGCGAGCCGCCTTCCAGCCACATCTCTACGGCTTCGAGACCGACGAACGCGGCGACTTGAAACCCGGCGAGCCGCAGTGCCGTTCGTGGATAGAGTTTGCCTGCATCGAGGATCGGGGAGGCCATCCGCAGCTGTCTCAAGACGAGAAGGGCGAATCCAACAACCAAAGTTCCGAGTGCAAGCGCCACCAAGAGCATCCAGAGGAAGGGGGCCGTTTCGCCGAGGAGCGCCGGGCGACTACTGAGCGGGCCGAGCGTCAGTTCATGTGTGAATCCGTGAGCCACCACGACCGCCGAAGCGGCGAGACCGACGAGTGCGGCGCGTACATACGGCTCGGCAGCGTGAAGCATACGGATCAGACTACTGGAATGCACCGCTAAACCAGCGATTGCCGTGGAGCAAAGCCTAAGTTCCCGAGGTAACGAGTCAGGCGAAACTTCGGGCCTGGATCGCACTTAGGTCCTCAAGGCCGGGACAGAAAGACACTGGCTTCCGCCGCGGGCCTGAACAAGAGGCGACTTACAGGCCCAGCAAGAGCCACTCCCCCTTCGTCGCGGCCGAGTTTGACAACCGTTATCATTTCCGTCTAGCCTCACGGCCATGACACCACCCTGGGTCGCCGCAGCCCTCGCCCTGCTCGCATTGGGCGCTTGTGGAGGCACACCTCGCACTGGGGGCGCCGATGAGTCTCCGCGGATCGTGACCGCGTTCTACCCCCTCGAGTTCGCCGCGGAGCGCGTCGGGGGGAAGGCCGTGGTGCTCGAGAGCCTGACCCCGAGCGGAGTCGAGCCTCACGATCTCGAGCTCTCGTCGGATCAGATCCGAGACATCGCCTCTGCTGATCTCGTCGTCTACCTTGGGCAGGGCTTCCAGCCCGCAGTCGAAGATGCCGTCGCAGGTTTGGACGAGTCGCAGCGCTTCGACGCCCTCGAAGGCAAGGAGCTGATGCAGGGCCTCGAAGGTGAGGACGAGATGGCCGTCGACCCTCACATTTGGCTCGACCCCTCGCTTATGGCCACGATCGCAGATCAGCTTGCGGCGCGACTCGCCGACCTCGACTCAAACGGTCCCGGCGGTTATCGAGAGAATGCCGAAGGACTTCAAGAAGAGCTCATGCGACTGGATCGTGACTACTCTCAGGGCCTCGAGCAGTGCAGCACACGTGAATTCGTCACCAGCCACGCTGCGTTCGGGTACCTCGCCGCCCGCTACCGTTTGGAGCAAGTGAGCGTCGCCGGCATCGACCCAGAAGCAGAACCGTCGCCCCAGCGGCTGGCTCAGATCGCTCGTTTCGTTGAGCAACATGACGTCAGGACGATCTTCTTCGAGGAGCTCGCGCCGCCAGATCTCGCCGAGACGCTCGCTCGAGAGACGGGTGCCGAAACCGACACCCTCTCGCCGCTCGAGACACCGCCGGAGCAGGGCGACTACCTGGGCGTGATGCGATCCAATCTTGAGAGCCTCCGCTCGGCTCTTGACTGTGACTGATTCCGCCTCCATCTTCGAGGCCCGCAACGTTTGGGTGCGGCTTGGGAGCACCGACGCTTTGCGCGGAGTCGACTTCGCTCTCGGGAGCGGGGAGTTCGTCGTGCTTCTGGGGCCGAACGGGTCGGGAAAGACCACGCTCGTAAAGGCACTGCTCGGTGTCGTCCAACTCACTCGCGGCAGTCGAGCGGTCTTCGGCCAGCAGCCCGAAGCGTTCAAGCGCTGGCACCTCATCGGTTATGTGCCGCAGAGGATCGCCGCTGCCTCGGGCGTGCCTGCAACCGTCAACGAGGTCGTGCTGTCGGGCAGAGCAGCGAAGCTCGGCCTCTTGGGCCGCTACCGCGCATCTGATCACGCTGCGGCAGCCCGTGCCCTTGATCTCGCCGACATCGCCGAGCTGGCGCGGTCCCGGGTGGAGACCTTGTCGGCAGGTCAACAGCAGAGGGTTCTGATCGCGCGCGCCCTGGCAACCGATCCGGCGGTGCTAGTCATGGACGAGCCGGTGGCCAGCATCGATCTTGCACATCAAGAGAGCTTTGCGGGAACTCTGCGGCAGCTTCACGCCGCAGGCACGTCGGTATTGCTCGTGGCGCACTCACTCGGAGCCATGAAACCATTGGCCCAGCGCGCGGTCGTCATTGAGCACGGGGTGGTGGTCCACGATGGATCCGTCGATCAGGCTAATCTGATCGGCCACCCCCACCCGCATCACCCTGATGCGGCGGCGGGCCTCTGAGGATGGACTTCTTGGCATATGACTTCATGCAGAGGGCGCTCCTCGCAGGTCTGCTGGTCGGCTGTGCCGCCCCATCGATCGGGATCTTTCTGGTGCAGCGGCGGCTGTCTTTGATGGGAGACGGCATCGGACACGTCGTCTTCATGGGAGTGGCGGCCGGCCTTCTGCTGGGGACCTCACCGATCGTGACGGCATTGCTGTTTGCGTCGGGTGGCGCAGCGGCGATCGAAATGCTGCGCCAGAGGGGCAAGACCTCGGGGGATGTCGCGCTCGCGCTCATCTTCTACCTGGGGATCGCGGGAGGGGTGCTGTTGCTCGGACTCGGCAACACTTCGAGCATCCAACTCAACGCCTACTTGTTCGGATCGGTGCTGACAGTCAATAGTATGGATCTGTGGATCGTGGGAGCAGTTGCGGTGTCCACAACAGTGTTGACACTTTCGCTTCGTAAGCATCTCTTCGCGGTAGCCTACGACGAGGAGATCGCTCGCGTTTCCGGCCTTCCCGTAACGGCGCTCAACATGCTCATCGCGGTCGTCGCAGCGACAACGGTGGCGGTGACTGCAAAGGTACTCGGCGTGTTGCTTGTGTCTGCGCTTCTCGTTCTTCCGGTGGCCGCGATACAGCAGGTGACCACTAGTTTTCGCTCGACGTTCTATGGAAGCCTCCTCGCTGGTGCCTTACTGACCACTTCGGGACTGGTGGTCGCGTTCTACGCCGACCTCTTTCCTGCGGCCACGATCGTGCTCATGGGGATAGCTCTGTTCGTGATCACCTCCGCCGCCCGAACGCTGCTACGAGTGACCTAGAGTTCCCGGTATGGAGCTAACTTTCACCACCGGAACGACACGCCAGCGAGCGGCTCTCGCCCGCATGATGGACGATCTCGAGTCATTCCTCAGCGCGCAGGAGATCCACGCGCGCCTTCGTGAGAGCGGAGCTGCGGTTGGCCTGACGACCGTTTACCGCAACCTTCAGACGATGGCCGAGCGGGGTGAGGTGGACGTCGTGCGCCGCGGCGATGGGGAAGCGTTGTTCCGCAAGTGCGAGACCAGGGAGCATCATCACCACATCATCTGTCGGAGCTGTGGGTTTTCCGTCGAGATCGAGAACGACGATGTGGAGCGGTGGGCACTGCGAGCCGCTCGGCGCCACGGTTACACCGAGGTTACTCACGATCTCGAGCTCTTTGGAGTATGCGAGACTTGTTCCGCCGATTCCTAGGGTCTGCTGACATACTCCTTGGATGGGCCACGGACATGATTTGCATGAGTCGATACGGGTTCCGCCGCGCACGCAGCGGTTGCTTCTTGCCGCCCTCTCCCCCTTCTTTGTCGCGACCCTGATCGGGTTGGTCGTTCTGTGGCCGGGCGGCAAGAAGCTGGATCTGAGGCAGAGCGGATTCGGGACCAAGGAATTGAAGGCCTCGGTCGCTCGAGTAGCCCAGCAGGAGTGCCCCGGCGTTCCCGGCCAAGAAAGCTTCACCTGCGCACGAGTCACTGTTGAGCTCGCCGAAGGGAGCGACGCCGGCGAGACGTTCAGCTTCGACTACAGCACCGGACGTCGGACCCGCGTGATCGAGCAAGGCGACGTCGTCATCGTCGGAACAAGCGACCAACCTCAGGAGGGAATTGCTGGTCAACCACCTCCGCCAAAATACTTCTTCCTCGACTTTGACCGCCGCGTCCCTCTCGTCTGGTTGGGACTCTTCTTCTCGGTGGTAGTCATCGCACTCAGTCGGTGGCGGGGACTGGCTGCGCTCGCTGGGCTTGCGATTTCCCTCCTCGTTATCATCAAGTTCATCCTTCCCGCCATCCTCCAGGGTAGTGATCCTCTTTCCGTTGCAATAGTCGGGGGAGCCGTGATCATGTTCCTGGCTCTCTACTTGGCCCATGGATTCAATGCGGCGACTACAACGGCGGTTCTGGGAACTCTAGCGGCTCTGTTCTTGACCGGCGCCTTGGCGTTGTTCTTCGTAAACGTTTCGATCTTCACCGGCGCAGGGTCGGAGGAGGCTGCGTTCCTCCAGATCACCCAGCAGCAGGTAAACCTCCAAGGCTTGCTGCTCGCGAGCATCATCATTGGAACGCTCGGAGTGCTGGACGACGTCACCGTGACGCAGGCATCAGCCGTTTGGGAGCTTCAAAAGGCTAACCCTGAGTATGGGATTCGCAACCTCTACAGTGCGGCGATTCGCATTGGACGGGACCACATCGCATCAACGGTGAACACCCTAGTTCTGGCCTATGCAGGAGCGTCCTTGCCATTGTTGATACTGTTCTCGGTTTCGAACCGCGCCTTGAGTCAAGTGCTGAACACGGAGACTCTCGCAGAGGAAATCGTGCGTACGCTCGTCGGCAGTATCGGGCTAGTTGCGTCTGTGCCGATTACAACCGGCCTCGCGGCCGTGGTCGTAACCAGTGCCAAGCGAGATCAGCGGAAGGCGAAGACGGTCAAGAACAAGGCCGACGCTACCGATTATTCCATCCCACGTTGGGAACGGGACTTCTGGGACGAGAGCTAGATCCAGCGCAGCCAAGACCGCTGTTGTCTCTCCCCTCTTTGAGAGCATCTCCAACTAGTGCGCGGAGATTCCTTTTTAGAAACGGGTTCCTCACGCATCGGATAATGGGGAAACTTCACCAAATGTGCCGTCACGTCGCCTCCCTACGCGAAGTGACATAGGATTTCTCCCCAAAGCGGCGGCGAAAATTAGGGAGAACGCGATGAAGGCGATCGTGCAATACAAGTACGGGCCACCCGGTGATGTCCTGGAACTTCAGGATATCGAGAAGCCGGCGGTCAAGGACGAAGTCGTGCTGCTGCACGTTCATGCGGCGAGCGCGCACATCGGGGACTGGCACGTCATCACGGGTCTGCCGTACCTGATCCGCATCGCGGGCATCGGACTCCGCGCGCCCAAGGCCCGCGTCAGGGGCATGGATGTGGCAGGTCGCGTCGAGGCTGTCGGTAAGGACGTGACGCAGTTCCAACCGGGCGATGAGGTGTTCGGCACCTGCGACGGCTCATTCGCCGAGTACGCGACTGCTCGAACGGACAAGCTTGCGCACAAGCCCGCTGAACTCACCTTCGAGCAAGCGGCGACCGTTCCCACCTCGGGCTGCACCGCCCTCCAAGGCCTCCGCGATATCGGAAAGGTCAAGCCGGGGCTAAAGGTGCTGATCATCGGTGCGGCGGGGGGCGTAGGGTCATTCGCCGTGCAGATCGCCAAGGCGTTCGAAGCACACGTCACCGGAGTCTGCAGCACGACGAAGGTGGACCTGGTCCGATCGATTGGCGCGGACGAGGTCATTGACTACACACGTGACGACTTCGCGGAGAAGGGGCGACGCTATGACCTCATCCTCGACACCGCCGGGAAACGTTCCTTGTCACACCTCCGGCGAGCCCTCGCCCCCCGAGGAACCCTCGTCATCGTCGGAGCCGAAGGAGGCGGACGGTGGTTCGGAGGCATCGATCGCCAGCTGCGGGCGCACATGTTGTCACCGTTCGTAGGCCAGAAGCTGGGCACGTTCATCTCGAAGGAGAACAAAGACGACCTGGTGGCTCTCAAGGAGCTCATCGAGGCCGGCAAGGTGACTCCGGTTATCGATACAACGTATCCGCTGAGCAAGGTCCCCGAGGCCATCCGTCACCTGGAAGAGGGACACGCTCGAGGCAAGGTCGCCGTCACCGTGTGAGGCGCGGGCTTCGTGGCCGCCTGCCGCAACGCACGAACCGCGTGGGAGCCTACGAAACCTGTGCCGCCTGTAACCAAGATCTTCATGCGAGTGCGGCGCGAGCTCGATCCGCCCGCAGACGGCACCTCATCCTGCCCACCGGTTGCAGTACGTGGTTCCTCCTCCGTCGACTTCATGACCTAGTCACGCCGCGGTCGCGCCTGGGCGTGCGGCGCGTGATCTTGCGCGACGGTGTCCTCGAAATCGTATCAATGCTCCAGGTCCCACAGAAAGGGAAGGTGCTTCCTACTTGGGGAGGATATCTGGTAGTATATTAGTATGAAACTCAGTGTGAGTTTGCCTGAAGAGGATGTGGAGTTTCTGGATGCGTACGCTGCTGCGCAAGGGTTCCCCTCCCGCTCGGCGGTTGTCCATAGGGCCGTTCGGCTCCTTAGGGCTTCGGAGTTGGGCGCCGCATACGAAGACGCGTGGACTGAATGGGCCGCGGCTGGTGAAGGCGACGCCTGGGAAGCGACGACAGCCGACGGACTTCAGTCCTGATGCGCCGTGGCGAAATACGAATCGTTGCCCTTGAGCCGACACCTGGAGCGGAAGCCGCGAAACGTCGGCCGGCGGTAATCGTGAGCAACGACGGAGCAAATATCACGGCTACGCGACTCGGCCACGGCGTCGTTACCGTAGTGCCGGTCACGTCGAACATCGCGCGCCTCTACCCTTTTCAGGTCCTTCTTGAGGCTCCCGACACCGGTCTCGACCTCGACTCCAAGGCTCAGGCTGAACAGGTTCGTTCCATCGCCGTCGAACGCCTTGGGCGCCGTTTAGGTGCCTTGCCTCCGCCGCTCATGGCCAAGCTTGACGAGGCACTCAGGCTTCATCTCGCGCTATAGCGTCAGCCTCCTCGACCTACCGGCCTGGAACGCAGCAAGCGCTACGCGCTCTCGGTCCCGGTCGTTGGCGTTGCCCACAGCTGTGTGAACAATTCCAGATAGCGTACTCCGGGGTGGTTCTGCGCGTTCCCGGCTCGTCCCGCTCCGTACGTCGACAATCCGTTGACAAATCACCAGTCGGACATCTCCCTCACGGTCCTAGGACGATCGGTCGCCGCAAGATGGCACTCGTGGACAACTCGTTTCAAAATAGAACTCGGTTGTGTGGTCCATCGGGAAGGCCGAGGGCAATTCGTCGCACCACGAGACGGCCATGGTTCGCGGTTCATGCCTCCACGAAGGAAGGCGCTTCTGGGGCACTCGCAATGACGACACACGATGACCCGACGATGGCAACGGGAGGATGATGGCTCCAGACTTCGGCTCCATGTGCTGGGACTGGCATAGATGTTGATGTCGACAAATAATGGAGCGTTGATCTACCGATGCGAGTTCGGGCCCGGTATGTCGGGGTAGATGGCCCACTGTGCTGGCGGGGTTGACGTTGGCGGATCACCCCACAAAGCCGCGGGGTCCATGCTTCCGCGACGACGAGCGGGCGAGGTCATATGAGACGAGGATGCAACCGAGGCGATTGCGGATCCTGCAGCTCTGGAAAGTATCGATTCGGGGCCCGAGATCCAAGCCTGGGAGCAAGTAGACGTCACGTCGCGGTGCTTCGGTGACATTGCCGCAGCCCCCGCCGTAGTGCAGTTGCAGTGGCAGATGACCGACACATCACCGGCTCTAGAAAGTGTTAAGGTCGTTCAAGGGAGGAGCGTACGGATCCTCCGTAACGGGGCGGGGCCGATCGAACAGGCCCGGGGGTGGGATGAAGGAGGCTGCATGAACCCGCGGAACGGCCGTTACCAGATCTCGCGACGGAGCTTCATCCAGGGGGTAAGCGCTGCGGCGCTGGCGGCTGCGTGCGGAAGAGGGCAGGATGTCCCGAGCGAGCAAACCCCCTCGAGCTCGGCGCCGTCGGTCGTCTTCTCGGAGCCTTCCAGCCAGCTGTCCGGCGACCTCCGCATCTTGCTATGGAGCCACTTCGTTCCGCAGCACGATGTGTGGTTCGACGACTGGGCGAAGGAGTGGGGCGAAGAGGTCGGCGTCAACGTTACGGTCGATCACATCGACGTCACCGGCATCCCCGCGCGCATCTCATCCGAGATCTCCGCAAGTGAGGGGCACGACCTCATCCAGTTCATCGCGACACTGTCGCAGTTCGAACCCAGCGTTCACCCCATGAACGACCTGATGGACGAGGCCAACAGTCGCTTCGGCAAGCAGCTGGGCCTCTGCCAGAAGTCGAGTTTCAACCCCACGACCGAGAACTACTATGCATACGCACCGGCGTGGTCGCCCGATCCCGGCGACTACCGCAAGTCTCTGTGGGAAGAGGTCGATCTGCCCGATGGGCCGTCGACTTGGGATGAGCTCCTCGAGGGGGGCGGACAGATCTTCCGCGACCAGAAGATTCAGATGGGTCTGGGTCTGTCCCAAGAGCTCGACTCAAACATGTACGCGCGAGCCTTGATCTGGTCGTACGGCGGCTTTGTGCAGGACGAGAACGAGAACGTAACTCTGATGTCCGACGACACCATAGCGGCGGTCCAGTATGCGAAGGAGCTCTTCGACGCCGCTATGACTCAGGAAGTGTTCGCGTGGAACCCGGCGTCGAACAACGAAGGACTCATCTCCGGTCAGTTGAGTTACATCCTCAACTCGATCTCGGCTTGGCGAACCGCGCAGGAGAGCATCCCAGACATAGCGAAGGACATCTTCTTCGTGCCGGCGCTCGAGGGACCTAAGGATCAGATGGCGGCACAGCACGTGATGTACAATTGGATCGCTCCGAAGTTCTCCACCAACTTCGACGCGGCACAGGAGTTCCTGCTTCACTACACGGCGAACCTGGCGCGGGTCTCCTATGAGTCGAAAATGTATGACTTTCCGGGCTATCCCGACCAAGTTAAGCAGTTGGATGGGTGGCTCGACGAGGATCCGTTCGCGATCGAGGGCGATGACGCGACCAAGCTTCAGCCGCTCAAGACGGCGCTGGACTGGTCCACGAACCTCGGCCACCCCGGCCCGGCAAACCCGGCCATCGGCGAGATCAACGGCACGTTCGTCCTGCCCAACATGCTCGCGCGCGTTGCACGAGGCGAGCAAGAACCCGAGCAGTCGGTCGCGCAGGCGCACGAAGATTGCGAGCAGATCTTCACGAAGTGGCGGCGCCAGGGTCTTATAGGCGGAGACTGATTAGGAGAACTGAACACGCCAACCCAGGACGGCGCTTAGGGACTGAGCCGCCCGGGACGATGGGGGAGTAATCATTGGCGCACGTCGTCGAAGTACGGGGTCTGAAGAAGCACTTCCGGACCGGGGATGTCAGAGCGGTGGACGGCGTCGACATCTCAACCCGCGCGGGCGAGTACCTCGTCCTGCTCGGACCATCTGGCTGCGGAAAAACTACCCTGTTGCGAATTATCGCCGGGCTCGAGGACCCAACAGAGGGTGAGGTCCTGATCGGCGGGAACGTAGTGAACGGCCTCCCACCCCGAGCCCGCGGCATCGCTATGGTCTTCCAGAGCTACGCGCTCTATCCGCACAAGAGCGTCCTGGACAACATCGACTTCCCGCTGAAGGCGACAGGACTCGACGCAGACGCGCGGCGGAAGAAGGTGGAGTGGGCCGCGGAGTTGCTAGGGATAGATCGGCTGCTCGATCGCAAGCCTCGTAACCTGTCCGGTGGTGAGCGACAACGTGTGGCGCTGGCGCGGGCGATCGTCCGCGACCCAAGCGTGTTCCTCCTCGACGAGCCGCTCAGCAATCTCGACGCGAAGTTGCGCACGAGTGCCCGCGACGAGCTCAAGCGGTTTCAGGAACGGCTGGGCACGACCACGATCTATGTGACTCACGATCAGATCGAGGCCATGGGTTTAGGCGATCGGATCGCCGTCATCTTCAAAGGTAAGGTTCGCCAGATCGGCCCCCCAAGAGACGTCTACTCCGATCCTGCCGACACCTTCGTTGCGACCTTCATTGGATCGCCACCAATGAACCTCGTCGACCGAGGGGATCACCTTCTCGGATTTCGGCCGGAGAAGTTCCTACCGGTCGACGCGATCAACAGCAAAGGTGACAACGTGCTTGAAGTCGACGTGCGCGTGTATCGCATCGAATACTTGTCGGGCGACCGGCACGTCTATGCGACCGTTCCGGGTCTGGGCCAGGACGACGCCCCCATCATCTCCCGGATCCCGGCAACCGTTGATGTGCCCGTCTTCGAGGATCGAGACCAGCGCTTCGCGATCCACGAGAGAGACCTGCGCTTCTTCGACAGCAGGAACGGGGAGCGAGCCGAGCCGAGGCCGGTGCGCTTGTGACGACGGCGCATACGCGGAGTGGGCTAGAACCGTGAGCGTAAAGGCGCCCGCATGGGACCAAAGGCATCGGACGGCAGGCGTGAAGCGGAAACTGGCCGACCGGGAGGATCTGTTGGCGAGGCTCTTCCTGTTGCCGACGGCCGTTTACATCATCGGCCTCGTCGCGTTCCCGTTCTTCCTCGCCATCCTCTTCAGCTTCAGCGACGTGACAACCGGGAACCCGAGCCTCGATTTCGTAGGACTCCGCCAGTGGCGAACGATCCTGTCGTCGAGTGTCTTCTGGACCTCCTTCTGGAACACCATCATCTTCACCGGGATCTCCATGGTGCTCATCGTCGTGATAGCGCACATCCTCGCGACAGTCCTCGTCAAGGACTTCAAGGGGAAGTGGATCGTTCGCTTCTGCGTACTGCTGCCATGGACGACTCCGGTGTCGCTGGCGGCGGTCTCGTGGCTGTGGTTGCTCAACTCGATCTTTAGCCCCATCGACTGGGTGCTGCGATGGTTCGGATTCATCGAGGCGAACATGTACTACCTGGGGCGACCGATCCTCGCGATGGGGTCGATCATCGCCGTCCACGTCTGGCGGATCGTCCCGGTCGCCACCGTCATCATCATGGCGGGGCTAACGGCGATTCCCTCCGACATCAACGACGCAGTGGAGGTGGACGGCGCCGGCTTCTGGCGCAAGCTATGGGAGATCAGCATCCCGCTCACGCTACCGATCACAGCGGTGGCCGTGCTCTTCGGCGCGATCCTCACCTTTGCAGATATGACGGTCGTCTTTATTCTGACCCGGGGCGGTCCCACGCAGTCGACTCAGGTCTTGTCCAGCTGGGCGTTCTTCAAAGGTATAGAGGGCGGTGACCTCGCCCAAGGCGCCGCCGTTGCCCTCTTCCTGTTGCCGCTGTTGTTGGCGGCGGCGATCGCGATCCTTCGAGCAGTCCGACGCAGGGAGGTGATGTAGCCGATGGCGATCGATACTGATGAACGTGCGGAGAGGTTTACCGGTGGGCGCACCGACCTCACCAACAAGGACGAGGTCGACCGCCATCGCCGGCGGCAGCGTCGTCGCACGGTCGGTGGGCGCAACGCGCTCTACTTCACCGCCGTCATGGCGGCGCTGGCCGGGGCGGGGCCGCTCATCTGGAGCGCGATTACCTCGTTCAAGGCTCACCCGGATCTTTACGCGAAGGAGAACAACCCGTTTATCTACAACCTGTCTCCAACCCTCGAGCACTGGAGGCTGTTGTTCTACGACACAGAGTTCCTCACGTTCGTGTGGAACACGCTCTGGGTGGGGCTTCTCGTCGTCGCGATCACACTCCTCATCGGGCTGCCAAGCGCCTACGCTCTCGCCCGTCTTGATATGAAATGGAGCGCTCCTCTCGGCATCGCCATCTTCTTCGTGTATCTGATCCCGCCGACCTTGCTGTTCATCCCTCTGACCCGGGTCGTGGGTAACTTCGGGCTTCTGAACAACACATGGTCGTTGGTGCTTATCTATCCGACGATCACGATTCCCGTGTCCGTGTGGCTGCTCATCGGCTACCTAAAGGGCATCCCGAAGGATATCGAGGAACAAGCCATGGTCGACGGCTACAGTCGGCTCGGTGCGTTCCTCCACATCGTGATCCCGCTCACCTTCCCCGGAATCGTTGCCGTCATCGTCTTCGCTTTCACCCTGTCTGCTCACGAGTTCATCTACGCGCTCGCTTTCGTCTCCTCGACCACGGAAAAGACGATAAGCATCGGGGTTCCGACCGAGTTGATTCGGGGCGATGTCTTCTACTGGCAGTCGTTGCAGGCGGCAGTCGTGGTCGTCGCGCTGCCCATCGCCTTGGTCTTCAACCTTCTCCTCCAACGCTTCATAGCCGACTTCACCATGGGTGCGGTGAAGGGCTGATTCGCGGGTAGCCACCTCGACGCCGGTGGCATGGCCGGTACCTCGCTCGATCGCCGGGCTGCAGACCCAGGTCGATCGCTTCATCGCCTACTACGGATGAAAGTCAAGTCGGGGGCGGCCCTCTTGCTCTGTGTGAGACCATGGCGGGGGTGCGGGTGACCCCGAACTAAAGCGCAGGGCTCGGGGCTGGCCCCTGCCGCGCTGTTGTCGCTTCGGCTGACTTGGAGATGCGCGCCCCAGTGGTGGCACCCGCACCCTTCTTCGACCTCGGCACCCAATCCTTCATCAGGCGTCGATAGGCGGTCTCGGCTTGAGCGGCGATTTGTTGCTCGCGGCGATGCTGCTCTGGGCTGACGAAGATCGGGACCTTGTGAGGACGTCCCCGCCTCTGTTCCGCTCCAGCGATTAGCTCGAGGCGGCGAACCTTCTCTCGATTCAGAGACGGCCTCGTGAACGCGTAGTCCTCGCCCCGCACCAAGAGATGCCAGCAGAGCACCGCAAGCTTGCGGGCGACCGCCACGGTGGCGATGTTGGCACCTCGCCGAGCACGTACCCGTTCGGCGAAAGCTTTGAGCGGTCCAGGCGCCCGGGACGCAGTCCACGCAGCCTCGACGAGCACATGTCGAGCTTCACTGGAGCCCTGCTTGGAGATACGGCCGTGGCGAGCCAGCGCCGAGCCCGACTGACGTACCTTGGGGTCCAACCCGAGATAGCCGACGAGGTGCCGCGGCGTCGGGAATCGGCCGATGTCACCGATGGCCGCCATGAACGTGGCCGCAGTCGTGACGCTGATCCCCGGGATGGTCATGAGTCGCAGGATGTCCTCGGAGCCAAGAGCGTGGGCCGCGATGTCCCGCTCGACGAGCTCCAGCTCCGTGTTCAAGAAGTCGACCTGCCTGAGGCAGGCATCGACCGTCTGGCGTTCGTCGATGGTGAGCTCCAGCTGCGACAGCCACCTGCGACCCTTTCTGCCGAAGAGATCCGTCGCCGGGGGACGGCCCTTGAGGTTGCGGTGCAGAACTGCGTGGATCTCGTTCTTGGTCTGGGTGCGCTGCTTGACGAGCTGAGCTCTTCTCGAGATTCGGCGCCTTAGCACTCGGGTCGGCTCGTCGCCCGCCCACACCTCGGGGAGAAAGCCCGCAGCGAGAAGCTTGACGAGAGTTCGAGCGTCGATCTTGTCGGTCTTGACCTTGGCGCTGGTGATCGCTCTTACCGCCTTGGCGTTCGCCAGCACGACCCGCTCCACAAAAGGCTCGAGGATGCGGACGATGGCCAGCGCGTTGCCGGTGACCTCCAGACATACGTGATCATCCGGGGCAAGGCTCTGGGCGAACACCTGAAGGTGTTCGACGTCAGTGGGGATGCGCGGGTGGCCGCGGATCTTGCCGCCTTCGGAGATCGCGACCTCACAGAAGTCGCGGTGAACATCCATTGCGATGAATCTCACCTGCCCTCCTTCCTTCCGATCTGCGAACGTTGGGAGACCAGGCGGGTGAACGACAACTACGGATGCGTGCTCGCAGCACAACCGGGTCAGTCGCAGGGGCGGCCAGTTACAACGTCGGGCTCGCAGCCCATAGCATTCGAACGGCCTACCCGTCCTGCGTTCTCCCGAAAGCCCCCGGCCCGGTGACGCTCACGCTACCGCCGTGCCGGTCACGGAACCTGGCTTTCCTGGGTATCTTCATGCCCCTACAACGACATCCCACCCCGTCGCGCCAGCTGCATGACACCGCGCGCCGCCTTCGATTCGCGCCAAGGCGCTGCCGCGCGAGCTCGGTCACGTCTATACGAGAGAGCTGCGTCCGCCACGACAAGATCGATCAGCACGGCACGGTCACGATCCCCTACCAGAGGCGGCTGCATCACATCGGCATGGGCAGAGCCCTCAACGGAAGGCGCGTGATCCTGCTCGTGGCCGGCAGACACATCCGGGTCCTCGATCAGCAAGGCGAGTTGCTCAGGGAGCTCATCCTCGATCCTGACCGCTACTACCAGCCGCG
>JALZJN010000003.1 GCA_030859735.1 Actinomycetota bacterium | reverse complement strand
TTCGAGCTCGACCTCGCCAAAGCCGCAGGCCTTCCCGTCGCCATCGGCCACGGCACCCGGGACCCGGTCATCGCGGTGTCCTTCTCTCGCCGGGCGCAGGCGACCCTCGCCAAAGCGGGGGCCGAGGTCACCTATCGGGAGAGCGCGATGGGCCACACGATCGACCCGGCTTATTTCGACGAGCTGAGGGCTTGGCTCGCCCAACGGTTTTGAGAGCGGGTCAGGCCCGGCGCAGCTCCTCGAACAAGCTCTCGTAAGCCTGGGCGATGACCGCCGGGGACGCCTGGCCTTCCACGTAGCGCCGACCCGCCGCCCCCATCTTCGCGCGCAGGCCCGCATCCGAAACCAGCTTGGTGACCGCCGCCACGAAGGCGCCCGAGTCCTCCGGCGCCACCACCACACCGCCGCCCGAGCGCTCGACCAGGCGGGCCACCTCCGAGGCCTGATCGACGCTGGCGATCAGCGCCCGCCCCGAGGCTAGGATCGAGTAGGTCTTGGACGGCACGCTGCTGCGAGCCAGCCCCCTCTTGAGGGGGACGAGGTGGATGTCGGCGGCGCTGAGCAGCTCGGGGAGGCGCTCGACCGGTTGCATGTCGACGAAGCGCACGTTGGGAAGTGGGCGCGCGGCTGTCTCGAGCTGAGCCCGGGCCGAGCCCTGCCCGTTGATCACGAAGCAGACATCCTTGTTCGAGGCGAGTGCCCGAGCCGCGTCCAGGACCAGGTCGAGCGACTGCGACAGGCCCACGTTGCCCGCGTACATGACCACCGTCTTAGAGTCGAGTTGGTTCTCCTTGCGATAGGCGTTGTGTCTCTCGGCGGGGGTGATCCAGTCGGTGTCGACGAAGTTGGTGATGACCTTCACCTTGGCGGGCCTGCTGGTCTTCAGCGCGACGTTGTCCCTCAGCTCCTCCGACAACACGGTCACGGCATCGGCTCGCTCGTAACAGAAACGCTCGAGCGCGGAGGCGGCCTTGATCAGCCCCGGGTTGGTGAGCCGGCCGAGCTCGACGACCACGTCCGGATAGACATCGTGGATTGTGAACACGAACGGGCACGAGCTCCTCTTGGCCACCAGCCATCCCGCCACTCCCAGCGTCAGCGGGGGCGACAGCGCCAGCACGCAGTCGAAGCGTCCGGTGAGCAAGGCCCTGCTCGTGGCCAGCGCACTGAAGCCGAGGAACGACGCCGCCCGCCGCACGAGGTCCGACTTGTCGCTCCCGGGGAAAGCATGCACCCGGACGATCCGCCCCCACGGCGTGTCCTCAGTGCGCACCAGCCTCCCGGCGTAGGCGCTCTCGACGCGGTGCTCTTTGTAGAAGGGAAAGGCCGTCACCACGTGTATTTCGTGGCCCCTGCGTCCGAGCTCGTGAACTATGCGGGTGATGACTTCCCCGGTCGGAGCGAGGTCGGGCTCGAAATGGGGAGCGATGACGCCGAGCCTCACAGGGTGGTCTCGAGGCTGTGACGATAGGCGTCTTCGAGGATGGACGCCGAGCGGTCCCAACCGAACTCGCTCGCTCGGTCGAGGCCGGCCTTCCTGAACGAACCTGCGAGCTCCGGGCTCTCGAGCATGTCGCGCATGGCCTCGGTCCAGTGGGAGGCGTTGTCCGGAGAGACCAGGATCCCGGCGACTCCCAGAACCTCGGGGACCGCGGTCGCGTTTGACGCGATGACCGGGCAGCCGCGCGCCATGGCCTCCAACACGGGGGCTCCGAATCCCTCGAAGCGGGACGGGAACGTCAGCGCGGTCGCCTCCGAGTAGAGAGCGGCAAGGTCCTCGCTCGAGACGTAGCCGAGTCGCCTCACCGAGTCGTTCAGCCTCAGCTTGGAGATCTCTCCTTCGATGCGCTGGCCCATTTCGCGCGCCACGCTCCATTCCATCCATGCCTTGGCGCCGGTGAGGACGAGCAGCGCATCGGGCCGGGCCGCGCGCAGACGAGCGAACGCCTCCAGAAGAATGAGGTGGTTCTTGTGCGGGTAGCTGGCCGCCGGATAGAGAAAGAAAGGACCGTCGAGCGAGTAGCGGGCACGGATGTCGCCGGAAGTGACTCTGGTGGTGCGCCGGGAGATCCCGTGCGGGACGACTCTCACGATGCTGGGGTCGATCCCGAGCCGCTCGATGACGCACCGGCGGGAGAACTCTGAGGGAGTCAGCACCAAGCGGGCTGCCTCTGCCGAGCGAGGAACCATCGCTCGCAGATAGGACAGCTTCGTACGGGTGAAGTATTCGGGATAGAAGAGGTACTGGAGGTCGTGGATCGTGAGCAACGGGCGGGACCGGTGCACGAAGGGCACGACACCGCCGGCGTGGTGGACGAGGTCGATCCTGCGCCTGCGGCACTGTGCGGCCAGCCAGGTGTTCTCACCGGCAATGCGAAAGGACTTCCACTGACCGCTTAGGGGCGCGTAGGAGACCTTGAAGCTTCTCTCGAGCTCGGGGTGCGAGGAGGCGAGCTGCGGCAGGGCGAAGATCGTGTACTCGAGGTTCGAGGGGCGTTCTGCGATGCCCGACAGCAGCCTCGTCATGTAGGTCTCGGAGCCGCCCACCACTCCCGGCAGCATCCACAAGAGGTTGATCCCGACGCGCTTGACTACGCCACCTCCTCATAAGCGGAGGCGACCAGCTCGGCGGAGCGCGCCCAGGTGAAGGAGGCGGCCCGGGCCCGGCCCAGAGGCTCGAGCCGGGCCCTCAGGGAGGGGTCCAGCGCCTGCTCGAGGCCTTGGGCGATCGAGGAGACGTCGAGCGGATCGACCAGCACTCCCGCCCCGTCGGCCAGCTCCTCGGTGGAGGTGCCGCGCGAAGTCACGACCGTGGTGCCCTGGGACATGGCCTCGAGTACGGGGAAGCCGAAGCCCTCGAGCAGACTGGGGAAGCAGAAGACCTCGGCCCCCGCATAGAGGGGGCCGAGGTCCGAGGCGGGAACGAAGCCGAGCATTCTGACCCTGTCCCGCACGCTGAACGCGATCCCGCCGAGGTCCTCGTTCCAGCCCCGCGGGCCGACGAGGACGAGGTCGAGGCCACGCTCCTGGTCGAGCCGCACGAACGCGTCCAGCAGCCTTGAGAGGTTCTTTCTCGGCTCGACCGTCCCGGTCCACAGCACGTAGGGACGCTCGAGACCGTAGGCCGCGCGTACACGGTGCACGCCGGCCTCGTCCGCAGGAGCCATCTCGACTCCCAACGGCACCACGCGGAGCCTTGACTCATCGAATCCGGCCTCGATGCAGTCGCGCAGGGTCGCCTCCGAGGAGCACAGCACGAGGTCTGCCTCCTTTATGGCGAGGGCGAGTCCGCGGCGAAAGAACGACACCCCCCTCTTCGTGAACATCTGCGGAAATCGCCGCCACGCAAGGTCGTGAATCGTCACCAGCAAGGGGGCCGAGCGCGGAGGAATCGCCATCGACGTGGCATGTATCACGTCCACGGTCCCGGTGGCCTTCTGGACTCGCGGCCTCCGCAGTCGGTGCCACGACTCGTAGAGGGCGAGGCGCGGCAGGCTTAGATGGCGCACCGGGACCGAAGGCCTCCACGGCTCCGGCGGGGGCTCGGTGTGCCGGGCGGCGACACCGACGAGCTCGAGCCCCGGCCTCTCCGCCAACGCCCGCACCAGGCCTAGGGCCGCGACCGCCGTCCCCCCGGGGACGCGGTGCCACGATTGCTCCAGAGTGATCGCCGCCCGCAAGCCGGCCGTTGAACCCACGGGCGGGATTCTCGCACGAGGGCCGCCGACTCCTGCCTCGCCAAGACCACCGGCCACCCTTGCCGGCCGCAAAAAACGGGGGCGAATGAACACGGTGTCCGTCTACCCACGGTTTTCGGAGTGCAGAAGGACACAGTGTGCGTTTGCCACCGCGCCAATCGCTCCAGCCCAGGGCCTCCCCGCCCAGGGTCGCACCGCTTCAGCCGGGGGAGCCGGTTTCCGATGCTTCCGGGATGTGGTTGTCTGGGCGGCTCATGAGCTCTCACCCGACTGGCCCTGCTCGAGGTGGGGCCCAAAAACGACCGCGGAGGGCGTTTGTCGGTCACAGTTCGGTGGCTCTGCTCGCTGCGGCCCTCGTCGTCCTGTCGCTCCTCCTCGCCCCGGCCCACGCCTCGCGCACCGTGATCATCACCGGGGGCGGCTGGGGCCACGGCATCGGGATGTCGCAGTACGGCGCACTGGGACGCGCCAAGAAGGGCAAGAGCGCTCGCCAGATTCTGACCCACTACTACTCCGGCGCCAAAGTAGGTGGGGCGCACATGCCTCGCCGGATCCGTGTCGGCCTGCTCCAGTACCGGAGCTCCATCAAGTTCAGGAGCTACGCGAAGAGGCAGGGAGGGGGCCGCGTCGAGCTTCAGCTGCGAGGATCGTCGGGGTCCTTTGCGGGAGGGCCGGCCGGCACCCATTGGCGCCTGGAGGCGAGCCCTGCGGGCGGAATGCGCATCTACAAGGACGGCGAGCAGGTCGTGCGCAGCGGCAGGACCGTGTTCGCTCGTAGCAGAGCCCTGATCGTGGTCTACAAGAAATTCGGAACCGCCCTGAGCGTTGCGGGCAAGCCCTACGATTACGCGCTCGGCCGCCTCAAGGCGGGCTGGTTCGCCTCGGACAACTGCCCCTCCGGCAACTGCCTGAGGCTGGTCGCCTCCCTATCGATGCAGCACTACCTCTATGGGCTCGGCGAAGTGCCCTCTTCGTGGCCCTCACAGGCGCTCCGGACGCAGGCGATAGCGGGGCGAACCTACGCTTATCGCAGGGTGGTGACCGACGGTCAGGACCGCTATCCGTGCGACTGCGCAGTCTATGACTCGACTCTGGATCAGGCCTATATCGGAGACGCCAAGCGCACCGGCTCGGGTGCGTACTGGGACGAGTGGAAGGGGGCGGTCAACTCCACCAAGGGCAAGATTGTCACCTACGGCGGACGGTCGATACAGGCCCTCTACTCCTCCTCCTCCGGCGGCCACACCGAGCACAACGAGAACGTCTGGGGTGGATCTGCCTTCCCCTACCTGCGCGGCGTGCGTGATCGGGCCGATGCCGTCGCCGACAACCCCAATCACCGCTGGAGATTCACGATGCCGTGGAAGACCTTCTCCGCCCGGCTCAACTCTTACTACGGAGTCGGGAAGCTCGAGCGCTTCTCCCTGCTCAAGCCGTTCGGAGTTTCGGGGCGCGTCACGGTTCCCAAGGCTGGGGGGGGCGGGGTCAAGATCGTCGGCGGCGTCCGCAAGGTGCGGACCAGCGGCTGGTCGATTCGCTCTGCGCTGGCCCTCAAGGACACGCTCTTCCGGGTGAAGGTAGCCTACGACGTGGCGAAGGAGTTCGAGGGCAGTCATGCCCTCGAGGCGAGCGGGGCGGACTTCGCCGCAGGACCCGTCCGACACATGGGCTCGGGCGACCTGGTGCAGGATCTGCCGGATGGCAGGCTCACGTTCAACCGACTGCGGGACAGGGTGGTCTGGCAGCACGGCCCACTTCTCGAGGCCTATCTAGAGCGGGGCGGCGCCCGCGGTGAGCTGGGTCTGCCGGTCACCGGAATATGGGGCCGGGGTTCCTATCTCGCCGCCGGCTACGAGGGCGGGATGCTCCTGTGGTCGCGTGCCACGGGAGCTCATGCCGTTCCCGCGGCCCTTGTTCCGGCCTATCGTCGCCACGGCGGTCCCTCCGGTGAGCTCGGTCTACCCGTAGCCGACCCCCTGCCCAAGCAGCGGCTCCAGAGGTTCGAGCGCGGCGTGGTTTCCCGAAGTGCGTCCGGCGCTCTCAGAGTGCTGGTGCGCAACTCCTAGCGCCCCACTAGACTCCCCCTCCATGTCACCCGTCGGCTTGGCAGTCCGCGCGACCGGTTTCTGGAGCACTCTGCTGATCCTGTTCGTGAGCGTTGCCTTTGCCTTTGGGGGGCAGCTCATGCTCAAGGCGGCCATGAACGAGATCGGCCACATCGGCGCCCAAGAGCTGGGATCGCCGGCGAGAACCGTCGCACGCGCGGCGCGCGAGCCGAGGCTGTGGACCGGCCTCGTCCTGTTCGGCGTGTCCGCCCTGTTCTGGCTCGTCGTGCTGTCGCGGGTTCCCCTGTCGGTCGCCTATCCCTCGGTGGGGATGTCCTACGTCTTCGTGGTGCTGTTCTCCCGTCTGTGGCTTCACGAGCACGTGCCGCCGCTCCGCTGGCTCGGCGCCGGCGTAGTGGTGATCGGAATAGTCATGGTCGGCCTCTCTTTCAACCGGTCCCCGGGCTAGTCTTTGCGCATCCTGGTCACCGGCGCCGAGGGCTTTGTGGGCGGGCTCCTGGCCGCCTCCCTGAGGGCCGACGGTCACGAGGTCTTCGCCCTGTCGCGACGGGGCTCCCCGGGGATGCTCGAGGCCGACCTCACCGACCCTCAGGCGGTCGCTCGCGCGGTAAAGACGAGCGCTCCCGACCAGGTCTTTCACCTCGCCGCCCAGGCCAGTGCGGCCCGCTCCTGGACCGAACCGTCCCTTACCTACGAGGTGAACGTCACCGGGACCCATCACCTTCTGGAGGAGCTGAGGCTCCGCACCCCAAGAGCTCGGGTGCTCCTCGCCTGCACCTCCGACGAGTACGGCGCCGTCGCCCCCGAGGACTGCCCCATCGACGAGGAGACGCCTCTGCGCCCGCTCTCGCCCTATGCGGTCAGCAAGGTCGCCGAGGAGTGGCTCGGACGGATGTTCTTCTCGGCCTTTGGGATGGCGGTGGTGGCAACGCGTGCGTTCATGCACATCGGGCCCGGCCAGCCTCCGCGTTTCGCGACCGCGGATTGGGCGCGGCGCATCGCGCTGGCGGAGGCGAACAAAGCCGCTCCGGTGATCACCACCGGAAACCTGCAGCTGCGGCGAGAGCTCGGCGACGTGCGCGACGTGGCCGCCGCCTACCGGACCGCGCTCGACTTCGGGGCGGCGGGCGAGGCCTACAACGTCGCGACCGGCGAGGCCCCCACGCTCGAGGAGGCGCTCTCGCTACTCACCGGCATGTCCGAGACCGAGTTCTCGATCAAACAAGACCCCGCCCGCATCCGCCCGGCCGACCCTCCGATCCTGCAGGGCGACGCCCGAAAGCTCGAGCACGTCACCGGATGGGCGCCCAAGTACCGTCTCGAGGACACGCTCGCCGAGGTGCTCGACTACTGGCGGCAACGGGTGCGCGAGGGTCTGGAGGGGTGAAGGCACTCATCCTCACGGGCGGCTTCGGGACTCGTCTCCGGCCACTCACCGAGACTCGGCCCAAACACCTGCTCCCGATCGCCAACCGGCCGCACGTCGAACATGTCTTCGACCTCTTGGTGAGGCAAGGCATCTCAGAGGTCGTGCTCCTGACCTCTTATCTGGCCGATGCCTTCGCGCCCGCCATCGAGCGTGGGCGACAGATGGGGCTTCGCGTCGAGGTCACCCACGAAGAGGAGCCCTTGGGTACCGCCGGAGCGATCAAGAACGCCCAGAGCCTGGTTTCAGAGGAGGCGCTTCTGGTCTTCAACGGGGACATCCTGACCGACATCGACCTCTCCACGGTGGTCGAGTGGCACCGCAGCAGAGCCGCCGAGGCCACCATCCTGCTCACCCCGGTCGAGGACCCCTCGGCCTTCGGAGTAGTGCCCACCGAGCCCGACGGAAGGGTCCTGGGCTTCATCGAGAAACCCCCCGCCGGCATCGCCCCCACCAACCTCATCAACGCCGGGATCTATGTATTCGAGCCCTCGATTCTCGATCGCATCCCGGCGGGCGAGGTGTGGTCGGCGGAGCGGCAGCTCTTTCCGCAGCTCGTCGAGGAGGGTGCGGCCCTCTATGCCCTCGGCGGTGACGCCTACTGGATGGACATCGGAACGCCCCAGAAGTATCTCGAGGCCAACCTCGACGCCCTCGCCGGCCGCTTCGTCACCGATGCCGTGCCGGAGCCGGGGGTCGGAAGCGTGGTCGCGGGCGAGGATGTCTACGTTCACTCCGACGCCATGATCTCCGAGGCTTGCTTGGGAGCCGACACCCGCATCTGCGAGGCCACGGTCGAACGCTCGGTGCTCTTGCCCGGTGTCACAGTGGAGGAGCGGGCCGTCGTCAGGGGGGCCGTGCTGGGCGAAGGCGTGCTCGTGGAGGCGGGGGCCGAGGCCGTGGACGTCACGGTCGCCGACCACGAGGTGCTCCCCGCTTCCGGCTGACCCATCTTGTTCTCGCGATTGCCCGGCGGATCGCTTGTCGCGTTTTGAGCGCTTCTCGGTGCAGTTTTCTGCACTCTGACGCCCCTAAAAGATCAAACCGATCTCAAAACCGGGCAAAGTCTCTATTCTGGATTCATGAGCGAGCTGTGGACCCCCCGAAACATGGACCGCCGGCGTTTCTTGCGCCTGAGCGCGGCCTCCGCCGGAGCGCTCCTCGTGGCCTGCTCGGTGGACGAAGCGGGCCCTCCTATAGGGAAGCGGCCCCCTCCCGGCGCGCTGGGACGCCCGCTCGAAGATTCGGGCGGGATGCTGGACCTCCCGAGCGGCTTCCAGTACCGCGTCCTGTCGGATCCCGACACGGCTCTGGCGAACGGGGCTCCCAACCCCGGTCACCCGGACGGGATGGCCGCGTTCGAGGGTCCCGGCGGCGCCACGCTTCTCATTCGCAACCACGAGCTGGAGAACGATGAGGGCCCTCGGGTCGAGGGGGAGAGCCCCTTCGATTCCGATGCCGCCGGAGGAACCACCGTCCTGGTGGTCGACCCCGACCGCCGGGTCAGGGACGGCTACGTCTCCTCCTCCGGCACCGACAGCAACTGCGCGGGGGCAGCCACGCCGTGGGGGACCTGGCTTACCTGCGAGGAGACTCACTCGGACGACCACGGCTATGTCTTCGAGATCGACCCCGCGGATCCTGAGAACGATCTCTCTCGCACCCCGCTACGGGACATGGGGCGCTTCTCCCACGAGGCCGGAGGCGTCGACCCCGACTCCGGCATCGTTTATCTCACCGAGGACGACGGGCCCCGGAGCTTCCTCTACCGCTTCTTACCGGACGACACTTCGGGACGGCCGGGCTCACTCGCCGAAGGGGGGAGGCTGCAGGCCCTGGCGCTGGCCGACGACGAGGGCGCCGACGGCTCGGATCTCGAGCAGGGGCGCGCTTACCCCGAGAGCTGGGTCGACGTCGACCCGGAGGACGCCAACGACTCTGCGGCCACTGTCGGGGCGGTCCAATTCACGCGGCTCGAGGGGGCGTGGTTCTCGGACGGGGTGCTGTGGTTCAACGACACCAAGGGGGGCGCCGAGGGCCTGGGACAGACCTTCCGCTACCATCCCGCCGACGAGTCCCTCGAGCTGTTCTACGAGAGTTCCGAGCTCGGCGCCATGAAGGCGCCCGACAACGCTCACGTGACCGCGTGGGGCGACTATTTCTTCGTCGAAGACTGGCGGGACGACAATCGCATCATGGGCCTGACTCCGGAGGGAGAGGTCTACGAGTTCGCCGTCAACCGACTCAACGGCTCGGAGCTCACCGGCCCCTGCTTCTCCCCGGACGGCCAGACGATGTTCGTCTGCTTCCAAGATCCGGGGATAACGTTCGCCATCTGGGGGCCGTTCCCTGTACCCAGCGCCGCTCGACGGGCGCGCCTGGCGCTGGCGGCCCCGCCCCTCTGAGGGCGGCCTACCCCCAGTTGGGGCCTACCCCCAGTCCGGGTGGCAGGATTCTTGGTGGCATTTGCACACGGTGGACACGCACCCACGGGAAAAGGCGGGTAAACGCACACCGTGGCCATTTGCCTCCCGCCGACTCGCGCACCGAGCGGAGCAACCAGCGCCGAGATGGGCCGGGCGCTAACCTCAGACGAATGGCCAACGAAGGGATGGAGACGTGAGTGCGCTTGTGACCGGGGCCTCGGGCTTCATCGGCTCCCATGTAGTCGATGCTCTCCTTGCCCAAGGGGAGGAAGTCGTCGGGATCGACGACCTGTCGTCGGGCTCGCTGGACAACCTTGCCGGAGCACGCAGCTCGGTGGTGGGAAAGCTCAGCTTTCACCGCCTCGACATCACCTCTGAGGCGGTGGCCGAAGCGATCGCCAGAACCAGGCCCGAGGTGATCTTCCACCTGGCCGCCCAAGTGGACGTGCGCAAGTCGGTGGCGGACCCCGTGCACGATGCGATGGTCAACATCATCGGCACGTTGCGTGTCCTGCAGGCGGCGTCCGAGTCGGGAACGGCCAAGGTCGTCTTCACCTCCTCCGGAGGATGCATCTACGGTGAGCCCGACGCCGGCCGACTGCCCGTCGGCGAGGACCAGGTTTACTCGGTGGAGGCGATGCCGGAGTCTCCCTACGGGGTCTCCAAGAAGGTGATGTTGGACTACCTGCGCTACTTTCGAGCCGTCAAGGGCCTCGACTACACCGCTCTGGCGTTATCGAACGTCTACGGCCCCCGCCAGGAGCCGGCCAGCGAGGTCGGCCTCGAGGGCCAGGTCGTGGCCATCTTCAGCCGCAGGCTCCTGGGCGGAAAGCCCTGCACGATCTACGGGGACGGAACTCAGACCAGGGACTTCGTCTACGTCTCAGATGTGGCGGCCGCGTTCGTGTCCGCCCGGGCGGCCGGGTCGGGGGAGCTGATCAACATCGGCTCGGGCTCGGAGCTGTCGATCAACGAGCTCTACGACCGCCTGAAGGCAACCGCCGGGGTTGGTCTCGAGCCGGCCCATGCCGAAGCCCGCCCCGGAGAGCTGCAGCGAATCGTCGTCGATCCCTCCAAAGCTGCGGCGGTCCTGAGCTGGAAGCCTGCGGTCGGGCTCGATGTCGGCCTGGCACGTACACTCGAATACTTTCGTGCCCATCCCTGATGGTGGCCGGCCTTTCTCTGGCTCCGCCCCGACGTTTGCATCTCTGACCACCTTCACAAGAGATCCTGCCCTCCATAGTTACCGGGCCGCGCGAATGGGCTCGTAGCAGTCGATGCACGTCTGACTAGAGCTATAAGTCGGGCGTTGTAGCCTGCTTCCATATATCGCCAAGAGCGATAAACCATCAATCGCTCGAGTCCCCTTGCGGCGGCCAATCCGAAGTTACGTACCTGTGCGTATGGGACTAGAGGGCGGTGTCGGAGACAATGCGAAGAAAGAAGCTGCCTCGGGAGGGACTGACCTCAATCCCGCGGTTGGCAGGAAATGGCAAAGGCTTGTTAAGCTGGTTCGAGGAGGACCTGCCCGTGAAGAAGGGCGGCCTCACTGCACTTCTCCTTGTGCGACCGGGGGTCGAACCACAGAAGGATAGATGGGGGTGTAACCGATCAGACCCAAAAAGATGCTCGAAGGTGCTTTTGTGAATCCCGTTCGCGCACAGGCGTCTCTGGACAACCTCGATACGCTGAAGCTGGTCACGAGCGAGGCCGACCTCAAGCTGGTCGACGTCGATTCTCCGGAGCGAGACACGGAGATTCGCCTCGACCCTCAGCTTGACATTCCCGGGGTCGAGCGCAGCGGCGGGGTGGGGCGCCTTTACAGCCGTATCGCCGGGGGACTTGCCGCCACCGACGTGCTGTGCCTCATCAGCGCGCTGCTGGTGGCCTGGACGGTCCGCTTCGGATTCATCCCCCTCACGACCGGCTACGTGCTGGCTCTGGGACTTGGTGCCGCTCTGTGGATTCCCGTCTTCCACGCCTACGGTCTCTACGGCGTCCGCCACCTCTCGGCGGCGGAAGAGTTCCGCCGCGTTATCAGCGCCGCCAGCACCGGGGCTCTGCTCGTCGTTCTGGTCAGCTACTGGTCCAAGTCCGAGCTCTCGCGCGAGTGGGTCGCTCTGACCTGGGCGTTTGCCGTAGTACTCGAGCTAACCACCCGCCGACTGTGGCGCTCGCGTGTCTATCACCTCCGGAGCGAGGGGCGGCTGTCGGTTCGCACCCTCATCGTCGGCACCAACGAGGAAGCAGGGAGGCTTGCCGCGGCGCTCCGCACCCCGCGGCTTGGTTTCGAGCCGATCGGGTTCGTGGCGACCACGGAGGGGCACGGCTCGCCCGCCGGTCACCCGGTGCTGGGTCGGCTGGCGGGTCTCTCCGAGCTGGTCGAAGAGTACGGGGCAGAGTGCGTGTTCGTGGCCTCGACTGCGGTCACCTCTCAGGATGCACTCAAGATCATGCAGGTGTCTCGCCGCACCGGCATGGAGGTGAGAGTGTCCGCGAACCTTCCTCAGATACTGGCCTCGCGGCTGTCGGTGCAGCCCGTCGGGCCCGAAGTCATGGCGATCTCTCTGAAGCCGGTACGCCTGAGCGGAACACAGACTTTGGTCAAGCGAGTCTTCGATTTCGCAGTATCCAGCATTGGGCTGCTCGTGTCCTTGCCCGTCCTGAGCGTCATTGCTCTAGCAATTCGGTTGACGTCCAAAGGCCCGGTTCTCTTCCGCCAGGAGCGGATCACCAAGGGGGGCCGCGCCTTTACCGTCTACAAGTTTCGGACCATGCTGGTGGACGGCGACCGAGTGCTTAGGGAGCGGGGGATCAGCACGGACTCTCCGTTCTTCAAGATCGAGGATGACCCCCGTCTTACCGGTGTCGGGCGGATCCTGCGCAAGCTCAGTCTCGACGAGCTCCCGCAGCTTCTCAACGTCATAAAGGGCGACATGAGCCTGGTGGGGCCCCGGCCCCTGCCGACCGATCAGGTCGCAGCCAACCTCGAGTTGCTGGGGCCTCGCCATGAGGTTCCCACTGGCGTTACGGGATGGTGGCAGGTGAACGGGCGCAGCAGTGTGGCGCCCGAAGAGGCACTGCGGCTCGATCTCTTCTACATCGAGAACTGGTCGCTGTCCCTGGACCTCTACATCATGCTCAAGACGTTCGGGGTCCTCATGGCCAGAAGAGGTGCGTATTGAGCCTGTCCGAAGCCGTCTCCGAGAGCTCACCGCCTCAGCGGGAGCTCGAGAGGGACCACACCTTTGGGTCCCGCTACATCCTAGGTATGCGCGTCGATGCATCGAACTACGACAAGGCGGCCCGGCGAATCGTTGAATGGGGCCGCTGCAGGGAGTCCCGCTACGTCTGTATAGCCGCGGTGAACAACGTGGTCGAGGCGCACAAGCGGCCTGAGTACCGAGAGCTAATGAACCAGTCCGATTTCACCACCTCGGATGGCATGCCGTTGGTTTGGGGTCTGCGCCAGCTCGGCATCCCCGAAGCCACGCGCGTCTACGGCCCCGATTTGACTCCGGTCATCTGCGAACATGCGGCTCGAGCGGGGGTCGGCGTGGGCTTCTACGGCGGAACCCCCGAGATTCTCGAGGATCTGGTCGCCAGCCTCACGACGAGGTTTCCCGCCCTCCGGGTCACTTATCGCTGGGCACCTCCGTTTCGACCGCTGACAGGTGAGGAGGAGGCGGAGTTCATCAGGGCCGTCAACGAGTCGGACACCGGCGTCCTGCTGGTGGGACTGGGGGCGCCCAAGCAGGAGCAGCTGATGGCGCGCCTGCGCGGCGAGATCGCAGCTACAATGGTCGGAGTCGGCGCGGCATTCGACTTTCTGGCCGGCAAGAAGCGACAATCGCCCCCGTGGATGCAGCAAGCGGGGCTGGAGTGGCTCTTCAGACTCGTGACCGAGCCCAAGCGGCTGTGGCGCCGTTACCTGCTGGGAAACCCGCGCTTTGCGGTTCTGTTTGCGGGGCAGCTGATTGCGCAAAAATTGACTCGGGGCAACTGAAGTTCACCCGAGCATCTGCCGATACGAAAATGAACCGATCTCGGAAGGGAGAGTTCTCCATGGTTGAGAACGGAGCGAGTTCCAAGACTGCGCTCGTTGCCGGAGGTGGCGGCTTCATCGGTCACCACATGATCAAGTATCTGAAGGACCGTGGCTACTGGGTGCGCGGGGTAGATATCAAGGAGCCCGAGTACGAAGCGACCGTCGCGGATGATTTCAAAGTCCTGGACTTGAGACGTTGGGAGAACTGCCTCGAGGCCACTGAGAACATCGCCGAGGTCTACCAGCTCGCCGCCGACATGGGCGGTATCGGATACATCACCGGCAACCATGCCGATGTCGCTCGCAACAACATCCTCATCAACGCCCACATGCTCGACGCCGCCCACCAGAACGGGGCGAGCCGATACTTCTACTCGTCCTCAGCCTGCATTTATCCCTTGTATCGTCAGAACTCGCCGGACATCGGCGGCCTTCGTGAAGAAGATGCTTATCCTGCCGATCCCGAAGAAGGTTATGGCTGGGAGAAGCTTTACGCCGAGAAGCTCTGCCAGTATTACGACGAGGAGGGCAGGCTGCCAACTCGGGTCGCTCGCTTCCACAACATCTACGGGCCGCTGGGCACGTATGACGGGGGCCGCGAGAAGGCGCCCGCCGCCATCAGCCGCAAGGTTGCTCTGGTTGAAGACGGCGGGGAGATCGAGGTCTGGGGCGACGGTCTCCAGACACGCTCGTTCACCTACGTGGACGACTGCGTCGAGGGCATCTACCGGATCATGCACTCCGACCACTCCTCGCCCCTAAACCTCGGCACCGATGTGCTCATCGGGATCAATGATCTCGTCGATCTCGTGGCCAAGGTCGCCGGCAAGCAGGTAACCAAGCGCAACGATCTCAGCAAGCCGCAGGGAGTACGCGGCCGCAACAGCGACAACACCCGGCTGCGTGAGGTTCTCGGTTGGGAGCCGCAGACCATTCTCGAGGACGGCCTCAAGTCGACCTACGAGTGGATCTCCGCCCAGTTGGCAAAGCAGCCCTCAGAGGCCGTAGCTTCTAAGTAGCCCGGTAGGGCGGCCGTTGTGCGGGCCCGCCCCAGATCTTGGAGGACGGAAATCTTGAAAGTAGGTGTCATAGGCGCCGGGCACGTTGGTCTGGTCACATGCGGCACGATGGCGAAACTCGGTCACGACGTCGTCGGTAACGACCTCGACGAGGAGAAGATTGCGATGCTGCGGCGTCGCGTTCCTTGGTTCTACGAGCCCGGGTTGCAAGAACTCTTGGACGAAACGATGGAGTCGGGCAAGCTGTCGTTCACTACCGACTCGGCAGAGGCCATCTCGGGCGCGGACGTCGTCTTCATCTGTGTCGGCACGCCCCCGAGAGCCTCGGGTGAGGCAAACCTCATCGCCGTCGAGCAGGTGGCTCGTGACGTCGCCCGCCACGGACGGCCAGATGTCGTGGTGGTCGAGAAGTCCACGGTGCCGGCCGGCACCGCGCAGCGAGTCAAGAGGACGCTGGCGCGCGAGCGCGCAGACTTTGCCGGCTCCGCCGAGGTCGTTTCGAACCCCGAGTTCCTCAAAGAGGGAACTGCGGTCGAAGATTCCCTGCACCCCGATCGCATCTTGGTGGGAGCGGAGTCGCCCCAGGCTTTTACCAGGATGCGTGAGCTCTACGGTCCGCTGATTCAAGGCGGAACCAAGGTCATCGAGACGGACATCGCCACAGCCGAGCTCGCCAAGCACGCATGCAACGCCTTTCTTGCGCTCAAGATCTCCTATGCCAACGCCCTCTCTCGTCTCTGCGAGCGCTCCGGCGGGGATGTCGTGGCCGTTGCGGAGGTCATGGGCTCCGACGAGCGTATCGGCCGCCCCTTCCTCAATGCCGGCCTCGGCTACGGTGGCTACTGCTTCCCCAAGGACATACAGGCGTTCGAGCGCCTCGCCGCCCGTGTCGGTGCCGAGTTTCCTCTGCTACGTGAGGTCGCCCGGATAAACGACCAAGCCGTCGAATCGGCCGTCGACAAGGTCATCGAGGCCCTGTGGAATGTGGAAGGCAAGAAGATCGCGCTGCTTGGATTGTCGTTCAAGCCGGGCACCGACGATGTTCGCTCCGCCCCTGCACTTGCGCTTGCGCGTCTGCTGCTGCGCGAAGGCGCGCATGTGGTCGGATACGACCCACAAGGCGGTTCGAACGCCAAGGCCGAGCTTGCAGAGCTCGAGGTCTGCCATGACATGTACGACGCGCTGAACGACGCCCACTGCATGGTGCTGTGCACCGAGTGGGACGAGTTCAAGGCACTCGATCTCGAGAAGCTGCATTCCCTGATGGCCTATCCTGTGGTCATCGACGGCCGCAACCTTTTCGATCCCCAAGAGATGAGGAACGCTGGGTTTAGCTACTATCCCACCGGCCGTCCTCACGTCGTCTAGAAGGGCGCTGGGTTGCCACGAGCAGTAGTTACCGGAGGCGCGGGCTTCGTCGGGTCCCATCTCTGCGAACGGTTGTTGCACGAGGGCTGGGAGGTAGTCTGTTTTGACTCCTTCCTCACCGGCGACTCCGGTAACCTCGGCCGCATCATTTCGCACGAGAGATTCCGGTTCGAGCGTTACGATGTCACGAACTACATGTTCGTGGAGGGTGAGGTCGACTGGGTATTGCACTTCGCCTCCCCTGCCTCACCGCGCGACTATCTCGACCATCCGATTCATACGCTGAAGGTAGGCGCACTCGGTTCGTTGCATGCGCTGGGTCTCGCCAAGGCGAAGTCGGCCGGATTCTTTATGGCCTCTACCTCTGAGGTCTACGGTGATCCCAAGGTTCATCCCCAGCCGGAGAGCTATTGGGGCAACGTCAATCCGGTGGGGCCACGCGGCGTCTACGACGAAGCCAAGCGCTTCGCGGAAGCGATGGTGATGGCCTATCACCGCACCCATGGCATGCCGGTGAGGATCATCCGCATCTTCAATACCTTCGGCCCGCGTCTGCGTAAGGGCGACGGCCGGGCGGTGCCCACCTTCATCCAGCAGGCCCTTGCGGGCGAGAAGCTGACCGTGCACGGCGACGGCGAGCAGACTCGGTCATTGTGCTATGTCGACGACCTCGTCGAAGGAATCTGGCGCTTCATTCACGCCGATATCCCCGGACCAATGAATCTCGGCAACCCACGCGAGATCACCGTACGCCAGCTCGCAGAGATGATTGCGTCCTTGGCGGGCAGCGACTCAGAGGTGGTGTTCACCGACAGGCCGGTTGACGATCCCGAGGTCCGTTGTCCCGATATCTCCCTGGCTCGCTCCACCATGGGCTGGGAGCCGCAGGTCACCCTCGAGGACGGGCTCAGGCGAACCATCGAATGGGCGCGCAGCTCGTGGTGACGGTGGACCGGAATCCCTTTCGATACACCCACAGGACTCAATCAGACTCAAATCTAGAGAACTCAGTCAAGCAGAACTCAAAGGACAAGGTGAGCACATGAGGTGTCTAGTCACAGGGGCGGCCGGATTCATAGGGTCGCGTCTCGGCGCGCGCTTGATTGCCGAGGGTGAGCAAGTCGTGGGCCTCGACGATCTCTCCGAAGGCTCCGTCGACAACCTGTCGGACTGCCCCGAGCTGAATCTAGTCGAGGCAGATCTCAGGGACGAAGCAGCAGTGGCCGCTGCGGCCAAAGGCTGTGATGTCATCTTCCACCAAGGCGCGATGAGATCCGTACCTCGCTCGATGCAAATGCCGGGGCTCACCTCCGACGTGAATGTCCGGGGAACCCTTAACGTGCTCCTGGCTGCGCGCGACAACGGAGCTCGAGTGGTCAGCGCCTCGTCGTCTTCTGTCTACGGTGACCAGACGGAGTTCCCGCTGCACGAGGGCATGAGACCCGAGCCTCGCTCTCCCTATGCCGCCTCGAAACTGGTGGGCGAGGTCTACTGCAAGACTTGGTGGAGCGCCTACTCGGTCCCCGCGATCTCGCTGCGCTACTTTAACGTCTTCGGACCGCGGCAGGACCCCTCGAGTGAGTACGCGACTTTGGTCCCTCGATTCGTTCTCGCCTGCATGAAAGGAGACCGTCCGGTCATTCATTCGGATGGTGAGCAGGCGCGCGACTTCACCTATATCGACGACGCCGTCGAGGGGAATTTGGCGGCCGCGCGTGCTTCAGAGGCTGCTTTTGGGGAAGCAGTCAACATCGGAGGGGGCCAAGACCCCACTTCGGTGAACGAGATTCTCGCCATGATTGCAGAGCTGACCGGAACGCGTCCCGACCCCATATTCACCGACCCTCGGCCCGGGGATGTGCGGCTGACGCACGCCGATCTAAGTCGCTCCACCGAGCTCCTCGGCTACAAACCGCAGACCACTGTGAGGCAGGGACTGGAGCAGACGGTGGCGTGGTTCGCCGAGCACTTCGCCGCCGACTCCGGGCACTAGGTTGTCGGCCTTTTCAAGTTTCGCAGCGTCGAGCGCTGCCGAGTACGGAAGGGTCCGACCTTGCGAGTAGTGCGCTACTACCCCCGCGCGCTTGTGGGCGACGGCGGCATGACGAGCGCGGTCAAGCGCTGGTCGCAGGGAATGGTGAACTGCGGCGCCGAGGCCGTTATCGCCTTCGACGAGGGCGTCGACCCTCCGTCGGACGGCGGCGTCCAGTGGCTTCCCGTCCGCCATGCCGGCAAGCGCGCACTTAAGGTCCCCATCGGGTTGGAAGAAATCCTGGTGCCCGACGACATCCTCGTGCTCCATTCCGGTTGGACTTACCGCAACGTGCGCGCGGCCGCTGTAGGCAAGCGAATGGGTGTGCGCTATGTGCTCGAGCCGCGCGGTGCCTACGACCCCCATATCGTCGCCAGAAAGAAGCTGCTGAAGAAGAGCTGGTGGGCGGCGTGGGAAAGAGAGCTTGTGATGGGCGCGCACGCCATCCACGTTTTCTTCGACGAGGAGAAGGCGCATCTCGACGCCCTCGGCTATCGAGGCGCGGTCATTACCGTCTCGAACGGAGTCGATGTTCCCAACGAGCCTCTGTGGCGAGGCCAACGTGACTCCTACGTGCTGTGGCTGGGGCGCTTCGACCCGCAACACAAGAGCCTCGATATCCTCATCGATGCGGTGGCCTCGCTGTCCGTGTTCGAACGCCCGCAAGTGAAGCTTCATGGCCCTGATTGGCGTGGGCGCAAGCAGAAGGTGGCTCAATGGATCGCAGACCGAGGCCTTGGTGAGTGGATTACTGTGGGGGACGCAGCCTACGGACCCGCGAAGCGCGAGCTTTTAGTGGAAGCCGCGGGCTTTGTCTATCCGTCACGCTGGGATGCCTGCCCGAACTCGACACTCGAGGCAGTCTCGCTTGGAATACCGACGCTGGCCACTCCTTACCCCTTGGGTACCTACCTCGCTCGCAGAGGTGGGGCGGTCCTAGTGCAGCCCGATGCACGGAGCATCGCCGCCGGTCTGCGTCGCCTCGTCTCGGACGAGGCGCCCGGGCTCGGCGCACAGGGGGCGCGCGTGGCGCGAGAGGAGCTCGGCTGGGACCACGTCGCCGGTCTCTGGCTCGAGCAAGCTAAGGCACTGCCCGGATGACCCACACGGCAAAGGCTCTGCCCGGATGACGCGCACCGCCGAGGAGCTCACCGCGCTGTGGGTGCCGCTGCTCAACCGCCTGACCGAAACTCTGCCGGACTGGGGCCTGTGGAAGAACGCGAGCGCGGCGCTCTCGGGGGAGGGGGACTTCGACTCGATGGCTCCTGCGGCCCGCTGGGATCAGATAACGCGCGAGTTCGCCGAGTGGGCCATTGCGCACGGTTTCGGGCCGGTGGCCGCCTGCCGGGAGGTTCCCGGAGTCTTGTTTCTCATCGCCCTGGACAAGGAGAACGCCACCTTCTTGGAGCTCGACGTCAACGCTCGCAAGTACTTTCGAGGCTGGACCTGCTTCGAGCCTCAGGACATCTCGCCACTCATGGAGCTCGACGAGAAGGGCTTCCGGCGGGTGCGCCCGGGGGCGGAAGGGGTCATTCTGCTGACCCAGAACGGCCTCAAATGGGGCGGCGCGGCGAACGAGGCGGGACTGAGGAAGAGGCGGATCCGGGAGGTGCTGCAGAGCGACCCCGAAGGTGTACGCAAGGCGGCGTCCCTGTTCGGCTTCGCACGCGGCTCGCTCGTGAAGGGGGCCGAGGCCGCGATGCGCGGGAGCTGGGACCGGCGGGCGATGATTACCGTCGAGGCGCGCGCCGTGCTGGGAGCGGTCGCCGAGCCGCAGGTCTTGTGGACGAGATTTCAGGCCAAGCAGGTCAAGAAGGACTGCCCGCTTCTCACCGCGATCTTCACCCACGACCGCGCGATCTACGGTGACCCCGACAAGTGGATCGCCGAGGTGGCCAAGAAACACGAGGTCCACTACGAGGGGTACGGCCGGTGACTCAGACCGCCGCTCACACCGAGCAATGGATCGACCTCCTGGCCCGCATCGCGTCGAAGGAGGGACCGGCTGTGGTGTGGAAGAACGTTGAGGCGGCGCTCTCGGGAGAGGGCGATCTCGACGTCATGGCGCCGCGCTCTGCCTGGCAGGAGATCGAAAGGTCCTTTCGGAGCTGGGCTACAGATCACGATCTCGGCGCGGTTGCGGTGTGCACTCACATCCCCGGCACCATGTATCTCATCGCCGTCGATCCCACAGAGCGCGCCTTCCTCCAACTCGACGTAAAGGATCGGGCCACGTTCCGGGGTGCGACCGTGTTCGAGCCCGAGGCCTTGGAGGATGTTTCAGAGACCGACGGACGCGGTTTTCGGCGACTGCGGCCGGGGGCGGAGGGTCTCTTCAAGCTCGTCATCAACGGGATCTCCTCTGGGGGACGTCCCGATGACAAGAACCTGGCAAAAGAGCGGGTGGCGGAGTTGCTCGGGGCCGACGAGGAGGGCTATCGGCGTGCCGCCGGGTTGCTGGGCCCCGTCGGAAAGGCCGCCGCCAAGGGGGCCCAGGCGACGGCCGCCGGCGGTTGGAACCGAAGGGCCATGGCGAGCGTCGAGTCCTACTATCTGGCCAAGGCAGGCACCGAGCCGCGGATAGCGTTCTCGCGCCTCGTGGCCCGCAGGGCAAAGAAGACCTGCCCGGTGATCATCCAGAGTTTGCGAGCACGCCGGCGTGTGCCCGAGGACGTCGACGGCTGGGTCGATCTGGTTGCGGAGACCCACGCCGTGTACAGAAATGACGAGGGAACCCCTGCGGTCCGGAGCGGGCCCGGGGCCGTGCTGTCCGTGGTCGGACCCGACGGCTCGGGCAAGACCACGCTTATCGACGGCTTGCTTCAAGGGGCGCTCGCGGGCAGACCGATCATGCGGATTCGCAAGGTGGGGACGCTGCCTCGGCGCACCATGGCGGGCATCACGGTCACCGAGCCGCACAAGAATCCTCCCTATCCTTTCGGGCTCTCCTTCCTCAAGACCGCTTATGTCTTCTGCGACTACTTTCTGGGGTGGTGGCTGAGGATCCGTCCCTTCGTGAGGGCCGGGGGCTGGGTGATCGTCGAGCGTGGCTGGTGGGACATCGCGGTCGATCCCAAGCGCTATCGGATGAGCACTCCGTCGCGACTTCTGTGGAACTTGGGGCGCCTGCAGCCCGTGCCGGATCTCCTGCTGATCCTCGAGGCCCCCGCCGAAGTCGTCCACGCTCGCAAGCAGGAGCTCCCGATGGAGGAGCTCGATCGTCAGATGCGAGCCTGGCGCAAGCATCTCCCCTCCAAGCAGAAGCGCGTGTTCATCGATGCGGTGCAGCCGGCGGTCGAGGTCGTGCGCGCCGGCGAGGCCGAGGTCGAGCGGCTGAGGAACGAGCTGGAGGGCCGGACCGAGAGCGAAAGTCCTGCCGCTCCCCGTTTCGTGTTGCCCTCGGCACCGCCCTCGGCGGCCCGAGCGGGGCTGCGTATCTATCATCCGATGACCCCGCGTGGTCTCGCCGGCTGGAGCGGAGCACGTGCGCTTGCTGCGGTGGGGCTCGTCCGTCTGCTGCCGGTCGAGCGGTTAGCGAGCGGTTCGGTCGGAAGCTCTGTGCCCGATGAGGTAGGTCGGGCGCTGAGCCCCCACCTCCGTGAAGGCATGCGCCTGGCGGTTGCTACCACCAATCACGAGGGCCGTTATGTGGCCCTGGGGCTGGATGCCGCGGGTGGCTGCGAATGGGTCGCCAAGATTGCCTCCGGCGCAGGCGGTGAGCGTGCCTTGCAAACAGAGGCGCTCGCAGTGCGAGAGCTGGCCGGGCTCGCCCCCGCCCCGCTGTCGCCGCCGCGGTTGTTACACGAGGCGCCTGGTTTGCTGCTGCTCGCCGGCGTGGCGTGGAAGCCTCGGCTGCGGCCGTGGTATCTGCCTCCGGAGGTGGCTGCCGCGGTTGGCGGCCTGTTCGCCGCCGGCGTCGAGCACGGAGACTTCGCTCCCTGGAATCTCTATCGAACTCATTCGGGCTGGGCGCTGCTGGACTGGGAGGAGGCCCGGCGCGACCCGACGCCGTACCTCGACCCGCTCCATTTCCTGGTGCAGGGACATGCTCTGCTCGGTCGCCCGAGGCGCAGGGAGTTGATGAACGGCTTGGGCGGCAGGGGTTTCATCGGGCGTGCGCTGGCCGCCTATGCCGATAGGGCCGGACTGAGCGGGGCCAGAGCGCTCGATCATCTGCCCGCCTACCTCAAGCAGAGCATGGACCTCCTGGATGAGGAGGCTGCCGACGGGCGCCGGGGGATCGAGGCCCGCCGGGCGCTACTGGCAGAGCTGGGGGCCTAAGGTGCGGTTCCATCCAGCGGCGGTGGCTGAAGTGCGACCGTCTACCGTCAACCACTGGAATCGCTGGCTGGTGTGCGACTGTCTACCGTCAACCACTCAGGCGACGGAGAATTAGGGCGACGTGGGGGAGAAAAAGGGGGCCGTGCTCGTCACGGACGGAGGTGCGGCCGGCAGCCGCGATTGCCTCGCCGCAGTACGCGCCCTGCACGCCGCTTCCTACGAGGTAGACGTGACGGTCTCAGAAGGCACCTCGCGCCAGGCTCTATCGCGCTTTGTGCGGGCCCGCCACGCAATTCCCGGCGTCAACGATCCCTCCTATCCCTCTCGAGTGGAAAGGCTCGCCGCCTCGGGTGGCTATGTCATGGTCCTCCCGGTCAGCGAGGCTTCGCTGATGGCCTTGAGTTCCCACATTCCGCTCGTTGCCGAGCTGGGCGACAAGGACGGGCTCGCCGCGGCGGCTTCGAAGGCGGGGCTACCGGTCCCCAAATCGCGGACCTTTGCTTCAGCAGCTGAGCTGCTGAGCGTGACTTCGAGCCTCGACTATCCGGTTGCCGTGAAGCCTTTGGTGCGGACTTTTACCGCCTACAAGGCGAACTCGGCCAAGGACTTCCACAGACTGAGCGCTTCATCTGGGCCCGTGATGGTCCAGCCGTGGATCGAGGGAGAGCTCCGGGCGCTTTCGGGTGTCATGTGGAAGGGGCGGCTGATCGCTTCCTGCCACGAGCGCTGGCTGCGAGTATGGCCGTGGCCGGCGGGCCTGGCGTGCGCGGCGGTGACCACCGCGCCCGACCCCGATCTTGAAGCATCGCTGGAGCGTCTGCTCGAGGGCTATGAGGGCATTTTCTGTGCCCAGCTGGTGGGTGGCCACCTCTTCGATTTGAACCTTCGGATCCACTCCTCGCATTCGCTGGCGGTGACGGCCGGGGCCAACCTGGTGGCGATCTACTGCGACCTGTTGAGAGGTGCTCGCGTCGCCGAGCTGCGAGCCCGCCCGGGCCACTTCTACCGCTGGCTCGAGGGGGATGTCCGTCATGTCCTCAACGCGTGGAGCTCTCACCGAATGAGCGCCTTCGGTGCCCTGGCTGCCCTGCGTCCCCGTGCCGGGACGGCCCACAGCACCGAGTCGCTCACCGACCCCGCACCCATGCTCGTGCGTCTACTCTACGGGGCCGCGAGGACCCATTTGAGCGACGCAGAACGGCGTGGCTCGGGCGTGGCTCCTGGCGCCGAGCGCCTGCTGGGCTGAGGGTGACGATGGCGGAGATCAAGGTGCTGCTGATAATCGGACGGGGCCGGAGCGGAAGCACGATCCTCGACAACGTCCTCGGTGAGCTTGACGGTTACTTCTCGGCCGGCGAGCTTTTCAACGTCTTCAAGAGAGGCCTCGTGATGGGTCACACGTGCGGCTGCGGGCAGCCGGTGGCTTCTTGCCCGCTGTGGTCGAGGGTGATGGCCACGGCCCTGTCTACTCCAGAAGGTTCTCTTGCGCCCGAACAAGTCGTCGAGTGGCAGCAGCAGGTCGCCGGAGCGGCGGCCGACACTCACAAGCTCCTGAAGGTTCGCTCCGCAGAGGAGGGCTCGGCGGCGCTCGGCTCCTACGTCTCAGTGTTGGGACGCGTGTATGCAGCGCTCGCAGAACAGACAGGTGAGCGCGTGATCGTGGACTCTTCCAAGCGGCCGCCCCACGGCGCCTACATGCATCTGGTACCGGGGATAACCCCCTATTTTGTGCAACTTGTTCGAGACGCGCGGGCGGTCGCGTTCTCTCGCGCCCGCCTCAAGCACAACGTGGACAAAGACCTGCATGTCGAAGGTCCGGCATCAAACGCAATAGGTTGGATGCGCCGCAACCTCCATTCTGAGGCGGTGCGTAGGCGCCATCCATCCGTGAACTCGCTATTGGTGCGCTACGAGGATTTTGTGGCCCATCCACAGCGCACCTTGCAGGAGATTGTCCGCGCGGTCGGTGAGAAGCCCGGCGCACTTCCCTTTGTTGATGCCAAGACCGCAATACTTCACCCCAACCACAGCGTGTCGGGAAACCCCAGCCGTTTCGAAACAGGCTCGGTATCTCTGCGGAGCGATGACGAGTGGCTGGGCGCCCAGCGCGTCAAGGACAGGCTCACGACCACAGCACTGACCTGGCCCCTGCTGCTGCGTTACGGATACTCGCTGCGGCCTGCGCGCGGCCGTGTGATAACAGAGGCGGTCTAGATGACGGTTCTCAAGAGAGCCAAGAGCGCGTGGCGAGGCCGCTCGGCCTCGCATCGACCCGATGGGAATGTGGCCGACGACTTCTACCTCGAGGCGGAGATATTTGTGCGGCGGCGCTTGCTTCACGGGCAGCGAGCCTACCTGCGCGCAATGACGGCGATCCGGGGTACCGAGGAGGCTCCCGAGGATCCGATCTTCATCATCGGCTGTCCTCGCTCGGGCACAACGCTGTTGTTTCGGCTGTTGAGCCGGCACGAGAACCTCGGCTCGGTTCGGGGAGAGGGCCACATCTTCTGGAACACCTATCAACACCCGCGGCGCTATGGATGGTCCTCCGACAGAGCGACTGAAGCCCATATCAAACCGGGCGAGAGTCGTTACATCTACAGTGCCATCCGCGAGACCACGGGCGGAGGGCGATTTCTGGAGAAGACGCCTCGCAACTGCCTGCGCATTCCCTATCTCAATGCCCTCTTCCCGGATGCGAAATACATCCTATTGAAGCGGTCCGGTCTAGACACCGTGAGCTCCTTGATCGAAGGCTGGAAGGTGCGCCACGGCATCTCCTACCGGCTCCCCGAGCCGCTCGCGCTCGATGAGTATCAAGGCAGTTTCTGGAGCTACCTTCTGCCGCCCGGTTGGCGCGAGGTGGCTCACACCTCGATCGCAGAGGTCGCGGCGCTTCAGTACGCTTCCTCTTACGAGACGGCGCTGAACGACCTTGCGCTGCTGGAGCAAGAAAGGGTCATCGAGCTGAGCTTCGAGGAGCTTCTTGCCGAACCCGTGACGCACAGCGAACGGCTTCTCGAGGCTCTCGGGCTAAAGCCCTCTCCCGGCGTGGCGGCTATGGCCAAAAACCTCGGAGCTCACCCGGTGCAGACCAACAGCCCGCCGCGCCCCGACAAGTGGCGTGAGCGCGCATCAGAGATCGCTCCGGTAATGGACCGCATAGCTCCGACTATGGAGCGCCTGGGCTATGACGTCCCCGCCCGGCTCTGAGCCGCGTGTGCTGGTGTCTGCCCCGTGCTGGGCGTTCTTCGGAGATCTACCCATACGCAAGGTAGATGGATCTACCAAGAACGAGCAACCCCCTCCAAATCAGCGGCCGAGGGAGAGCGCGTGATCGTAGGCACGCTCGAGCTGGAGGGCGTGGGCATCGGCCGTGAACTCGGCCTCAGCGCGCGCCAGCGCCCGCCCGCTCATCTGGCGCCAGGAAGAGTCATCCTCCATCATGATCCTGATCTTGGCGGCCGTGTCTTCGATGTCGCCGGCTCGGACGAGCAACCCCTCGCCGTTCTCGGTGAGCTCGGGAAGGCCTCCCTTCTCGCTCACCAGCAGCGGACGTCCCAATGCCATTGCCTCCAAGGCGGCGATGGGGGCGTTCTCGTCCCACAGCGACGAGAACGCCACGTAGCGGGCGTCGGCAAGCAGGTCCGCGACTCGCTGATGCGCGACATGTCCCACAAAGAATGTGTTGGAGAGGCCGAGCTCTCGGGCAAGCGCTTCGAGCTCTGGACGCACGGAGCCGTCGCCGACGATCCGAAAGGGCGGGTCGCCGGCCCGAGCCAGCGCCCGCACCATGACGTCGAGGCCCTTCTCGCTCGAGAGCCGGCCCACATAGATGCCGTAGGTTCCGGTGGACTCCGGGCGCGCCCCGATATCGGTGAAGTTGCGTACGACCTTTACTCGTTGCGGCTCGACGCCCCACGACAGAAGGCGCTCGGAAACGTAACGGCTCGGAGTCAGAAACAGGGTGACCTTGTCCTCCACGCGAAGGACGAAGCGGTGCAGCCACAACGCGGCCGCATAGGTCGCGGCTTGGCCTTGAGAGGGAAAGCAGTGATGCAGCAGAGCGTTGTGGTAGAGACCGCCCTCGCATCTATAGCAGGGCTTCCCTTCAGTGAACATGTAGCCGTTGGGACAACGCAGGCGAAAGTTGTGCACGGTCATCACCAGCGGAACATTCCTGCGCTTCGCGGCGAGCTGCACAGCCGGTCCCAAGGAGGGATAGGAGTTGTGGAGATGAATGACGTCGGGCCTGAATCGGGCGATCGTCTCCTCGACTGCGCGCGTCTCTCTGCTGCTTCGCAGCATGCGCCGCGCGGTGTCGAGGTTGCTGCCGAGGTCCTCGTTGCGACGAGCCAGCAACTCGACGGTGTGAGCGGAACCGAGCAACTCCATTTGCTGTTCGACGTAGCGGTCCTCTCCGCCGGGCTGGCGATAGAAGCAGTGGGTGATCAGAATCCTCACAAGATGTTCCACGCAATCGTCATGCACATGACGAGCATCTTAGTGCTCCGGCGACGCCGAGAAGTCATCTGACATGAAGAAAGTCTTCTTGTTTGTGGTGCTCGTTCTCCTCGTCGTGGGAGCCGGCATCTTCTTTCTTCCCTCCGATATCAGGGATGAGTTGCCGCCGGCCATCGAAGAGTCGCTTCCAGGAGGCGTCGGAGAGCGTGACTGCAAGGGAATGCGGCTGTCGCCCGGCGACGATCTTGCAGCCGTGATCGAGACTGAGCGCGACGAGGGCCTGACCCTTTGCCTGGCGGCCGGCACTTACGAGGTGCCCAACGACATCGACCTGCAGGATGGCGATCGCATCATCGGAGCGGGTATGGAGGAGACCTTCCTCGAGGGCACCGGCGCCAAGATCGTCCTTGATGCGCAAGGTGCAGACGATGTGCTTCTCCATGGGCTTGACATTTCTGGGGGCCGGGGGCGGGTCGTGTGCAAACCGATGTGCGGCAGCGGCTTTCGCGGCGGGCTCAACAACCGAGTGGAGTCGGTGCGCTTGCACGACAATGAGAACCACGGCATCGGGGGGTCCGAGCAGGGGCTGGTGGTGATCGACTCGGTGCTGGACAACAACGGCTCACGCGGGTTTCTGGGCTGCTGCGCCGGAGGAATAAAGGGAGGCGCCGGTTTCACGATCAGAAACTCGGAGATTTATGCCAACACCGGCAACGGTGTGTGGTGCGATTCCGGCTGTGGGGGTGGCTTCGAAGTCTATGACAGCGAGATCTACGACAACTCCCGCAGTGGTATCCGCTACGAGGTCTCGGACGACGGTGCCGTCATCGAGGGCAACAGGATCTATGGCAACAACACCTCGGATCCCCCCGGTGGCCATGGAGGTATCGGCATCATCGCCTCGGACAACGCTCGGATCGTGGGGAACTTCTTCGACGACAACGAGGACGCGGGCATAGTGATCAGGGACACCCCGAGAGGCAACTCCAGAGACATCGTGGTGGAGGACAACGAGTTGAGCGGGGACGAGCTCGAGGGCTGTGGGCGCTCGGTCTTGTGCGAGAACAACAGCTGATTGTCTATCTTTTCAACTACAGCCCCCGCTCACCGAGGCTGTTGTTGAAAAGTCGAAAGCGGTCGCAAGAATACATCAGTGACCTCTCGACGCGCGGTGTAGATACTGCTTGTCGATGCCTGCCACCAACGAATAGGTCGTATCGACCATGTTGCCGACGTAGAGGCTTCCCAGCTGCGTCAGAAGCTGGTAGGCGTCCCAACGCTCATAGCCGAAGTCGGCTTCGAGCCACAGGACGAGTTCCGCATACGCGATCCGGGCGGCGTCTTCCATCGGGCGGGCGCTCCCCACGGTCATGATCTTGTCCGGCGACTCGATGCGCGGCCACTCGATCGTTCGATTCTTGATGACCTCGAATTCGATGGTCACCTTGGAGGTGATTTCGAGACCCACGCCACACAGCTCACCTTCGCCTTGATTCGCATGCGTATCTCCCGTGTAAAACAGGCCACCCTCGTTCCACACAGGCAGATAAACGGTGTTCCCAGGCTTTACGTCGGGAACGTCCATGTTGCCTCCGAAAGGTCCCGGAGCCAGCGCGGTGATTGCCTCCAGGTCTGGTGCCACCGCCAGCGTTCCCATGAACGGTTGCCAGGGGATCTCGACACCGAGTCTGTCGTTGTGCAGCTTGCCGTCGCTCAAGCGCCACACCCAAACCCTCTCGGGCAGAGGCTCCTGAAGCGTGCGTGTGAATATGGTCGAGGTGAGTCCTCCGAAGTAAGGGATGAGACAGCTCACGGCGAAGTCGCGGGTGGCCTCGATCTCCTTGATGTGGACCGCCAGGGTATCGCCCGGCTCTGCGCCTGCGACGTAGATAGGGCCGGTCTGGGGATTGAGGAACTTTGCGGTGGCCAATGCCTCGCTGGGGATGTCGCTCTCTGACTGAATTCGGCTCTCGAAGGCATCGTTGCAGTGAATAACGACCTGGTCGCCTGGATTGACCTCAGCGATCGGGTCCCGATAAGGGTTGAACACGTAGCTGTAGTCGTGCGGCTCGACCTCGACGCGAGTCCTATTTGCGCTCATCTGTCTCCCTTGCCATCGTGACGTGCGGGTGGAGGCTGCTGTGCTGAGTGGTTTGACGGGTGCTTGCCCGCTTCGACGAAGCTCCACTCGCCCTCGACTTGCTGCTGCGTACCACGGCATGATCTGAGTCGGCCGACGCGTCCGCGATTGCCGTAGCATGCTAAAGTGCATGCATGCGCACGACTGTTGAGATAAGCGACCAGCAGCATCGCGCCCTCACCGAGCTTGCTTCTCGCCGCCGGATCCGGGGCTTCTCCTTGCTGGTTCAGGAGGCCATCGACCTCTACTTAGCCGAGGAGGGCTCGGCCGCCGCGGAGGCGGCTCTCGCACTCGAGGGAGCCCTTAGCGATCAGGAAGCCGACGAGCTCGAACGTCGGATCGAGGAAGCCTGGTCGTCGTGGCCGACGAAGTTCTAGTAACGGACACGGATGTAATCATCGGCTTCCTGCGTGGAAGAGATCCGGGATCGGGGACTGTGAGGAAATTGATCGCCCGAGGTCACCTACGCATCACCGCAGTCACTGCCTTCGAACTTCGGCTCGGCGCAGATTTCCTCGACCGGGAGCATCGCATCATGGCGCTGCTGCGGGGCAAGACCCTTCCTATGGATCTTCTTGCGGGCATTCATGCGGGCGATATCTACTCTCGGCTTCGAGCCTCTGGTCTTGAGATCGGCATCAAGGATTCTCTGCAAGCTGGGGTATGCCGACGGTTTGACATCCCGCTGTGCACGGGCAACGTTCGCCACTTCGAGAGGGTTGCCGGCTTGCGCTTGGTCCCCATCGCCGAGGAGAGATGAGCCGGTGGTCCCATCTTTTCAACAGCAGCCCCGCTCACCGGTGCTCTCGTCGATAAAGTCCCGCTCATAGGAGAAGATCAACCACCGCCTCGGCGAGCGAGCCACGGGCGGTTTTCGGAAGACCGTTGTAGGGACCTCAGGCCCCGGAGTAGATCGGCTCCTCGGGGGAGGGGCCCGGACCTTCTGGGGGCGGCGGGACCGAGCAGATCGCGATTTGTTCGACTGCAACCGAGGCACCGACACCTGCGACACGAATCCCGATGACATCTTGAGGAGCTGCGAGCTCTTCTAGAGCCAGCCGACCGTCGTTATTGGTATGGAATCCCTTGAGGCGCGGCGCCGATGAGTGCCACGCTGATCCCAGGGACATCCTCACGAACTGCGAGTTCGATCAAAGGTACAATCGCTCGTAACGAACGATGAGCGACCGCATTGGTGATGGATCGAGCGTAATGAGCGATTGAGGGCACGCAAAGAGGGGCCCCTGCAGGGGTCCCTCTTTCTTAGAAGCTGCGGGCGGGCTCTAGCGGTTGTTGGTCACCGTGATCGAGCTCGCCTTGTCGGCCCCCTTGATCACGTCGCCGTTCATCTTGTTATCGTGAATGGCGATGTTGGCGACCGGGTGACGTCCGTTCTGGATGTAGACGCCGTTGTTGTTGAAATTGCCACCGAAGGTGTTGAAGGCGATCTGGGCGTTCTCGGCAGAGTTGATGCCCACGCCTGCGTTGGTGCGGTCGAGGTCACAAGAGCAGTTGCCGTTATCCATCAGGACGTTGTTCGTGATCACCGCCTCACATGAGGAGCACGCGGGCACGTGGGCGCCGTGCTCGAAGCGCACCCCCTGGCCCGAATTGCGAGCGCTGACGTTGCCACGCACGTTGAAGTTGTCGCAGTGGGCGTCGCACCAGATGCCGGGGCCGATGTTGTCGTGCACATAGCTGTTCGTAATCGTGTAGCCCTTGGAGCTGCCGGTCTTGATGCCGCCCGTGTTGCGGCCACCGAGGCAGGCCGAGCCGTTGTGGTCGATCTCAACGTGGTCGAAGGTGCCGCCTGCTGAGTGGCCGATGGCCTGGTTGAAGCCATGGTGCAAGCGCGAATAGCTGATCTTCATGTCGACACCGTTCGTAACGATCGTGCCGAGCTTGGTGTCACTACAACTACCCGAGGCACCCGATAGATCCAGGTTCTTGATCGTGATCGTGTACTTGTCGAACAGGTCGATGATGGCGGATGCCGTCCCGTGGATCTTGGTGGGGGCATCGACCGCGAAGTTGCTTCCGTAACCGTCTGGGCGCATCGTGACGGGAGCACCGATGAGGGACACGTTAGCGCCGGGCGTCAAAGTCTTGTTGCCGATCTCGTAGGTGCCTGCTGCGATGCAGAAGGTGGTGTTGGAGGCGCCATTCACGGCCATCAGGTCGGTAACCGAGTTGACGAACTTGCCCTTGCATGATCCGCCGTCTTTGGGCGGCTCAGGATCGGGGGTCGGCTGAGGATCCGGCGCCGGTGAAGGCTGCGGGTCTGGTGAAGGAGCCGGGTCGGGCTTGGGCGATGGCTGCGGGTCGGGAAGAGGCTCGGGATCGGGCGCAGGCGGGGGCTCCGGCTCGGGGAGGGGCTCAGGATCGGGTGCCGGAGACGGGTTCGGTGCCGGAGGCGGGGGGATGCTCCCGGCCGGCGCAGGGGCCACTTCGATGCCCTTGATCTGAGGAGCACCGGCGACGAGCTTCAGGTTGACGTCGAGCTCGGAGTCGGAAGCTACGAGATACTTCTTGACCAGCGCCTTGTAGCCGCCCACCTCCTCGAAGACATCGAGGTTGTCGCTCACCAGGCGGTTCTCAACGACCACGTCAAAGACGCGCGCCCCGACCGCTTGCGCTTTCGGGAAGGTCTCGGCGAAGTAGAGACGGACATGGTAGTTGCCCGCAGGTACCGGGAACTTCCAGCGAAGATTGGTCCGGCCGCTGTCCGAGCGACCGTAACGCTCGGACTTGAAGATGCTCTGAGGGGTGCCCGCTGGCACTGAAGCATGTGTCATGTCGATCGACGGTGTGGTGGTGATGACCTTGCTCGCGCTCGCCACGAACGGCGACGGAGTGACTTCGGTGTCGCCCTCCCACAGCTGTGCGCCGACCACGCCGGTCCCTCCGGCGTCGACCCGGTAGAGGGCCGCGGCGGTAGCCGCGGGCTGGGGTTCGATTCTGCTCGAGGAGAGCGTTCCCATAACGCTGATCGCCGTAAGCAAGCACAGGGCGCGCAAGATCGTTCGCGTAGACATTGCTGTTCCTCCGATTCGACGGTGGCGAACCTCGTCGTGTGAGGACTTAGCTCTTGGCCGTCTTCACTTTTAGCCGGGCCATCTTGTTGTCACCGTCTTGTTTTCGGCACCCTCGCAGGCGACTTGATGAATGCGTACAGGAGAGTTAACCGATCCCAACGAGTGAACAGTGTGAGAAGTCAATGTACGTAACCGGCTGATGCCGATTGATCTCTACTGTGACCTGAGAGCGTTGGCGATCGAGAGGTCGTCAGAAGCCGTGATGTCATCGCTACGACCACCACTCAGCTTGTTCGAAGTTAGCCGCGCACCGCGTAATGGTAGCGATGTAGAAGCGGCAGGGCCACGAGCGTTGTCAGAAGGCGGTCGGTCATTGCCTGCTTGGAGCGCCACTCGCGGTCCTCGCGGAGCTTCACTCTGCTCGTGGAGAAGCGGTCGGGGTTGCCCGACACGGTGTGGTTGGGTGACAGCTGGGCGGTACCGTCGTCGGAGAGAGGCACGCTTGACCCCGCTTCCCCCACGAGACGGAGAATTCCCTCGAGCACTTCATGCGGCCGCGCCACGAAATCCTCGTAGCGCACCAGTCTGAAGTTCTTCGCCCCCGCACGCTTGCGGAGCGCCTCGGCTGCCAGGTTCCAGCTCAGCCAGCTCATCGCAGAGTCGAGGACGCTGTGTGGCGACATTAGAGCCGGACGGTGCCGGTCGAGCTGAGCCTTTTT
>JALZJN010000308.1 GCA_030859735.1 Actinomycetota bacterium | reverse complement strand
GGTCTGCCGGCGGTGGTATCGAGTGCGCTCGAGACTTCGGTGGGCATCGCCGCTGGGCTGGCGCTGGCGGCTGCCCTCGACGAGCTGCCCTACGCCTGCGGGCTCGCCACCGTGGCGTTGCTGGCGGGCGACGTGGTGACCGACCCGCTCCTGCCGGACAGAGGCGTCATCGAGTTGCGCCGGCCCGAGGTTTCCGAGGAGTCTCTCAGGCGCTGGGAAACGCAGCCGAGGGCCTGGTTGCAACGCGCTCGTGCGGCTGAGGAGGCTTCCTGATCCCGTCCGCGGCTCCCGCGATCCCCTCCGCGGTTCTGGCCGCGGTACTCGTAGACGAGCTCCGCCGGGCCGGGCTCGAGCACGCGGTGGTTGCCCCCGGCTCACGCTCTGCCCCCCTCGCCCTCGCTCTCCACGCCGAAGAGGGCATCGCCGTCCACGTCGTGATCGACGAGCGCTCGGCTGCGTTTGTGGCACTGGGCATTGCCCGCGTCACCCGGGTCCCGACCCTCGTCCTCTGCACCTCCGGGACCGCCGCCGCCAACTTCCACCCCGCCGTGATCGAGGCCGACCGGGCCCAGGTCCCGCTGCTGGTGATCACCGCCGATAGGCCAGAGGAGCTGCGGGCGACCGGATCAAACCAGACCATCGACCAGGTCCGGCTCTATGGGGGGGCCGTCCGCTTCTTCTCCGAGGTCGCCGCGACCCACGACTACTCGGAAGGAGCGGCGTCGCGCTGGCGTTCCCTAGCCGGGCAGACATTCGCCGCCGCCGCCGGCTCGCCTTCGGGCCCCGTCCAACTCAACGTCTCTTTCAGGGAACCACTGGTCGAGATGGGAAGCGAACCGGCAGATCCTTCGCTCGAGGGACGGCCGGGAGGGAGAGCCTGGACCGAGGTCGTAGTGGAGGCGCGGCACCCTTCGAGCGATCTCGTGGCGGAACTCGCCGAGGAGATCGCCGCAACCGAACGCGGCCTCATCGTCGCCGGCGACTGCTATCTCGATCCGCAACCCGTGGTGGAGCTGGCGGAAACGATCGGGTGGCCACTGCTGGCCGAGCCGACCTCGGGAGCCCGCCGTGGAAGACAAGCGATCACGACTTTCGATGCTCTCCTGCGCCACCGCCCTTTCGCTGCGGCCCATCGGCCCGAGCTCGTCCTGCGCTTCGGCAAGCCTGCGCTCTCGCGTGCGCTGGCGAGGCTCCTCTCGGCAGAGGTGCCGCAGGTGGTAATCGAGCGCAACGGCGCCCGCCTCGACCCCGAGCGGGCGGTGAGCCGCATCGTCGCCGTCGACGGTGCCCTGCTGTGCGAGGCGCTCTGTGAGCGACTGGAGCCTCGGGAGGAATCCACCTGGCTGCGATCGTGGCGGAAGGCGGAGGAGACGGCGCGCGCGGTCATCGACCAGGTGCTCGACTTCGACGATTTCCCCACCGAGCCGCGGGTGGCGCGCGACCTCGCCGCCCTGGTGCCCGACGACGGCGTGCTCGTGGCCGCCTCGAGCATGCCCATCCGCGACCTGAACTCGTTCATGGCGGCTCGTCCCGGGTTGAGGGTGCTCGGCAACCGCGGCGCCAGCGGGATCGACGGGTTCGTCTCGAGCGCTGTCGGAGTGGCACTCGCGTCGTCGGGCCGGACTTATGCCCTCGCCGGCGACCTCTCGTTGTTGCACGACCAGAACGGGCTCATCGGTCGTGCCGACACGGATCTGGCCCTGGTCGTGCTCAACAACGACGGCGGAGGCATCTTCTCGCTGCTGCCGCAGGCAGGGCTCAAGGCTGGATTCGAAGAGCTGTTCGGCACTCCCCACGGACTCGAGCTGGCCGCGCTGGCGCGCCTCTACGGCGTCGACTACCGCCGCTTGGAACGGGCTTCCGAACTCGGCGCGGCCACCTCGGGCGCCGGCCTGACTCTGGTCGAGGTTCGCACCGAGCGCAGCGAGAACGCTCAGTTGCACGAGCGCCTGTGGGCCGGCGTGGGTTCGGCACTCGGTCCCTAACCCTCCAGCGCGGCCTGCATCGCCCGCAGCTTGAGCCGCGTTTCTTCGAGCTCGGCCTCCGGCAGGGACTCTCTTACGATCCCCGAGCCGGCGAAGAGGCGCCCGCGGCCCCCATTGAGCTCGGCGCATCTCAAGGCGATCCCCCACTCGCCGTCGCCCGAGGCCGACACCCAGCCCACCGGCCCGCTGTAGCGGGCGCGCTCCATCCCCTCGAGCGAGTGGATCAACTCCAGCGCCGCAGATGTCGGGGTCCCGCAGATGGCGGCGGTCGGGTGCAGGCGGCCGGCCAGCTCGAGCGCAGAGGCCGGGGACGCCAGGCGTCCCTGCAGCCGGGTGGCGAGGTGCTGCACGTTGGCGAGCTTGAGCAGATGCGGCTCGGGATCTGACCGCAGATCAGTGCACACCTCATTCAGGATCGAGCGCACGGACTCCACCGCGGGACGGTGTTCATCCAGGTCCTTCAGGGAGTGGAGCAGGTCCCCACCGAGTGCCCGGTCGGCTTCTTCGTCATGTCCCCGCGCCGCTGATCCGGCCAGCACTAGAGATTCGATGTCGGTCCCCCATCGCCGCACCAACAGCTCCGGGGTGGCGCCGATCAGCCCATCGAAAGCAAAGGTGAAGCACTGCGGGTAGCGGGCAGCCAGCCTGCCGGCCAGCAAGCGCAGGTCGAAGTCGGACTTGGACCACACCAGCAGGTCGCGCGCCAGGACCACCTTGTCGAGCCTGCCCGCGGCGATGGCGCTTACCGCCTCGTCCACTATTTCGAGCCACCTCAGCTCGGACATGGTCGAGCCTGCATAACGGATGCGCTCGGCAGCCGCTGCAGGCGGCGCGGGGACTTTGACACGGGCGGCCGCGGCACCGTCAATCCTCGTGACCCAGGCTCGGCCCTCTCGCAGGCCAAGCACGACCTGCGGCACGACCAGTGCCGAGCCGGGCGCGTCCCTATCGAAGGTGAAAGCACCGAATGCAACCGGTCCTGAGCCCAGCCGACGGACTTCGTCATGGACCTTGCAGGAGGAGAAGAAGCTCGCCAGCACGGCTTGGGCGCGCTCGAACCGTCCCGGCCCCGGCGCAATCTCGAAGCGCGCCGCCTCACCGATGCCGACGAGGCCACCCCCCTGGTGCAGCCACACGGGCCCGGAGCCGCCGGGGACACTGCCGAGGAGATCGAAGGGCTCCTCGGCGGCCGTGCTGCGCACCAAGTGCGCGGTCATGGCGATCTCACACGATTCTGGTCGCGGTAAGGAGCTGCGCCGCTCCCAGCGCGAACGGCCGCCGCCGGATACGCCCGAACCCCGCCTCCTCAAGCAGGTGGTGGAGCGCTCGCGGCTCGGGGAGGTAGGCGGCCGACTCGGGCAGGTAGCGGTAGGCGGCCTTGTCGGAGAGGGCGCCTCCGAGCAGAGGGACGATGCGGTTGAAATAGAGAGAGTGGCCGGTCCGCAGCAAGGTGCCCTCGGGACGTGCGACTTCGAGCAGGGCAAGCCGCCCTCCGAGCTCGAGAACGCGGGCCAGCTCTGCCAACAAGGCGGCGATGTCGGTCACGTTGCGCAAGGCGAAGCCACAGGTGACGCCCGCGGCGGCGCGGTCACGAAAGGGAAGGCGCAGCGCGTCCCCCTGCACCAGAGGAGAGTCCGTTCGGGCCGAGGCCAACATGCCCCAGGAGAAGTCGATGCCTACGGCGCGATAGCCGGCCGAGGACAGCTCTCGGCAGAAGTCCCCCGTACCGCAGGCGACGTCCACGATCGTCGAGCCGCGCGGCTGTCCCAGGGCCTGCACGGCGGCCCGCCGCCAGTAACGGTCGAGACCAAAGGTCATGAGCCGGTTAACGAGATCGTAGCGGGGCGCTATCGCATCGAACATCGAGCGCACCGCAGCGGCCTTGTCCTGGAGCGGAGGGAGGGGGCTCACGAGGTGGGGCCGGAGGCGGCCTGCAGCCCCTCGACGCCCTCCCGCTCCATGCGATCGCGCGCGATCTGGAGCAGCCGCCGCCGGAAGTGATGGGCCACCAGGGTGGCCGTGGCCGGCAGCATCGCGTTGAAGGACTCCACGATCCGCTCCGCCGCAGAGTTATCGGCATCCGCCGAGGCCCGGAGCGGGTCGCGCACGAAACGCACGAAGACGTCCACCGCCTGCTCGGCAATTGCCGTCATGGCGGCGTCGTGGCGCCGGGCGAGGTCGAGGAGCTCGCTGAGTGGAAGCCCCGCCTCGAGCAGCTTCAACCCGGCACCGACGGCGTCGGCATCGGCGGACGTGTAGCCGCCCTCTGCGGCGTCGGACAGCAGCAGCCCGGTGCGGGCTATCGCCTCGAGAAGGGTCCCGGACACGCCCGTGTGGGCCGCGAGCTGTTCCAGGGTCATTGGCTCACCCTCTGCGGAATCCTCACCCGGCACGGGGCCCGAGACCGCGGCCGCGAGGGCAGCGTCGATCGGGTCGAGCTCTCCCGTCAGCAGACGCCGGATGAAGTCGAGGGTGAAGCCCCGTTCCTTCAGCGCCCGCACCCGCTCCAGCTGCTCGAGATGCGCGTGCGAATACCACGCGATGCGGCCCTCGCGCTCCGGCTGGCCCAGCAGTCCCTTGGACTGGTAGAAGCGGACGGTATCCACGCTGAGCCCGCTGCGGGCGGCGAGCTCATCAACTCTCAATCTCATGAGTGATCACTCTACGAGTGTTTGCTTAGAAGATCAAAGCTTGAGGCCCGGCAGGCTGATGTGGGGGTCGGGCCCCTTGGTGGACCGTTTCATTCGTTGCAGTCCGCCGAGGAGGGGAGGCCCTTGGGCCGATCCACACCCCTCCCGCCATCATCGACGCGACGAGGACGTGAGGAGGGGGCCGGGGCCGGGCGTGGAAGACTTGGGCCCACATGACAGTTCATCCTCAGGCCCAAGCTGTGCTGGACAAGACCGCGGCCCTGGGTGGGCCGCCCTTCTACGAGCTGACGCCGAACGAAGCAAGGCGCGTCTACGATTCCTTCCCCGATTTCTCGGCGCCTCCGGAGCCGGTCGCACATGTCGAGGACGTCTCGATCCCCGGTCCCGAAGGCATGCTCGAGGCCCGCATCTACCGTTCCGGGGCCGAAGCTGTGGCCGCGACTCCGGCACTTCTCTACCTTCACGGTGGAGGCTGGGTGATGGGGGGGATCGACCCCGTCGATTCGCCACTGCGGGCGCTCGCCAACCGTTCCGGTGCGGTGATCTGCTCGCTGGGATACCGGCTGTCTCCCGAGACGTCATTCCCCGGCCCCCTGGAGGATGTCCTGGCGGCCTTGTCGTGGCTCGCCGACCAGACGCCGGCTCTGCATGCGGACCACGAGCGACTCGCAGTGGGCGGCGACAGCGCAGGCGGCAATCTCGCCGCCGCCGCGGCGCTGGCGGCAAGAGATGGGCGGGGGCCGCGGCCGGCCGGGCAGGTCTTGATCTATCCCGTTCTGGACTTCGATTTAGACACCGAGTCTTACCGGCATCACGCAGAGGGCTTCGGGCTCACTCGGGAGTCGATGCGCTGGTACTGGGATTGTTATGCCTCTATGGAGGTTCGGAACCAGCCCTTTGCGGCACCTTCTCGGGCCGCCGACCTGACCGGTCTGCCATCCGCTCTGGTGATCTCGGCCGAGCACGATGTGCTGCGGGACGAGGCCGAGGATTACGCGCATCGTCTGGAAGCCGCCGGCGTATCGGTGACACTCAGCCGCTACGAGGGGATGGTCCACGGCTTTTTTCGAATGACGGGGGCAGTTGACGCGGGCTCCGAGCTGATCGACGAGATCGCCGGATGGCTCCGGGCGTTGCGGCCCGTTTAGTGCAGCCGCATCCCCGCTGAGCGGTGCCGGCTCTGCACAGAGCTCGCGAGCTCGGGGCGTAGCCTTCCGTCGACGTCGAGGTAATCTCGCCACGAGCGCGTGGGAGCGTAGCCCAGCAACCGTTCTGCCTTGGCGCAAGAGATGCCGGAGGCGTCGGGGCGGGCGAGCTCCCTGACCTCGATCTGGACGCCGTAGTGGCGCTGTACCGCCTCCTTGAAATCGCGGCCCCCGGCGTTGTCTGGCGACGCGATGTAGAAGACCTCGTGGCCTTCGAGCTCCGACTCGGCAGCCAGGCACATCGCGTCGGCGAGGTCGTAGACATCGATGTAGCTCCATAAGCTTTCGGTGAGCTCGTCCGAGTCGCGCACCAGGGGGCCGAGGTTGCGCTCGTAGTTGCCCTCGTGCTGGACCCAGGACGGCCGGATCGAGATGCAGCGGATGTCCGAGCGCCGGACGGCTGCGTCCATCAGTTGCTCGCCGAAGTGCTTGGAAAGTGCATAGGGGTCCTGGGGGCGGATCGGGTGCTGTTCGTCGACGGGCACGTAGTCGGGGAGGAACTTTCGCTCGGGAAAGAAGAAGCCCGGCACGGTCTCACTCGAGGTGTTGACGAAACGGGGGACGCCCCAGCGCACCGCGGCCTCGAGCGTATTGAACGTGGCCATGAGGTTGTTTCCGAAGACCACATGGGGCGGGTTGTGGTTGGGGTCCGGGATGGCGCCCGTGTGAACGACGGCGTCGGCGCCCCGCACCACCGCATAGGCATCCCCGGCGTTTGTGAGGTCGGCCTCCATGTAGTCGGGCTCGCCCGGCTCGGCCCGCTCGAAGGTTCCGCGCTGGAGGTCGGTGGCACGAACTTCGTGGCCGCGCTCCAGCAAGGCCGCGACAGTGGCCGACCCAACCTTCCCGTTGGCACCGGTAACAAGCACGAGCATGTCGCGTCCTCTTTTCGCCGAGTGGTGGTCAGATGGTCATATACAGCATCCTGCGACCACTCGGCAGCCTCCTACTAAGCCTAGTCCGCACTTCTGAGGGCACGGATGGCCCCGGAGAAAGCTTCGAAGCGGTCGACTGCTTGCTGGTAAGGCTCTCTCGACTCGGCGCGCGGCTCGTAGACGCGGCCCTCCCCCGGAGGTGTGGGCGCGTCCACGAGCGAGTCGATCTCACCCAGGGCCTTCAGACCGAGCACCGCCGCGCCCCAGGCGGTGCCTTCCACACTCGGCGCCACCCTGACCGGGAGGCCGAAGATGTCGGCCGTCATCTGGCTCCACAGCTCGGAGTGGGCGAAGCCTCCGGTGGCGCGCAGCTCTCTCGCCTCCCCGGCCAACGGCAACAGCGTCCGAGCGACGGTGAGGAGTTGCAGCAGCACGCCCTCGAACGCCGAGCGCACCAGCGAGGAGCGGTCGTGTGAGATCGTGAGGCCGAACCAGCCTCCCCGGGCCCTCGCCTCCCAGTGCGGCGCTCGTTCCCCCAGCAAATGCGGTAGGAACACCAAGCCGTCGCAGCCCGCTGGTGCACCGGCGGCGATGTCGTCCAGTGCCGCAACGTCCTCCACCTCGGTGAAGACGTGCTCGAGCAACCAGTCGAGCACCACTCCCCCGTTGTTGACCGGCCCCCCGATCACCCACAGACCCTCGTCGAGCGCATAGCAGAAGGTTCTCCCCGAGGGGTCGGTGCGGATCTCGGGCACCGTCGCCCGCACTGCGCCGCTGGTGCCGATCGAGCAGACGAGAGTCTCGGGACTCACAGCTCCCACGCCCAGGTTGGCGAGCACTCCGTCGGCGGCGCCGGGTACCACCACAAGGTCGGACTCTCTTGCCCGAAGCGTCTCCACCGGCGACACGAGGTCCGCGAGCTGAGCCCGTTCGATCCCCGCTGCGGCCAGAGCGCCTTCGTCCCAGTCCTCGCGGTCGAGTTGCAAAAGCCCGCTCGTCGAAGCGGCCGACCGGTCGACGACCCACTCACCGGTCAGGCGATGTAGCAGCAGCTCTTTGATCGACACCCAGCGAGCCGCCCGCCGAAAAACGTCCGGTTCCTCCTCGGCGAACCACAGCAACTTGGTGAGCGGCGACATGGGGTGCAGGGGAACGCCCGTGCGTTGGTAGAGCGCAAGGGCGTCCCCTCTCCGGGCAAGCCGGGTGGTCTGGGCGGCGGAGCGGGCGTCGGCCCACGTCACCAGGCCGGTGAGGGGCCGCTCCTGATCGTCGAGAGCCACAAGACTGTGCATGAACGTGCTTAGAGCAACCGCCCGCACCCTTGCCGTCTGGGAGCAAACCTGCGCAAGTGCAGCGCAGGCTGCGTCGGCGACGACCCTCGGGTCCAGCTCCGCCCGCCCGGGACCGGGATGAACGAGCTCGTATGTGCGCGCCGCCGAAGCGAGCAGCCGGCCGTCGCCGTCGAAAGCCAGCGCCCGTGCACTCGAGGTGCCGACATCGAGCCCTACCACCCCCGAACTCATGCCGATGTGCTCGAGAGACGGTCCGACACCTGTTCGAACGACGCCTCCGCGCGAGCTCGCTCGAGATCGACGGCCTTGAGCCTTTGCTTGGGGATGCCCAACACCAGCGTGGCGAGGTCTCCGGGGCGCTGGAGCGGAGACACCGTGAGTCTCAGGTCCTGGACGTTTGACAGGGCCACGAAGGAGGTCTGGCGCACCAGCACACCGCGTCGAACGACAAGGTGCGGCCGGTCCACCCGATGTCCCAGGGCTCGCCACTCTGCCCACGCGGGCAAAGCCGCAGGCACTCCCAGCACAACGGCGGCCACCCCGATGCCGTCGAATGCCACCACGCCCGCAGCTCCGGCCGCAATAGCGATCAGGCCGGCGAACGGCAACCGTCGCCAGAGCGCGGCCCGGGGGGCCGGAACGAGCTCGTCCATCAGCCGGGCAGGATCGGCGCCGAGTACCTCGGCGATGAGTTCGAGGGCCGTGTTGCGCGTTCCTGTCGGCAGCAGCAGACTCGTTTCGTGTTGCTCCTCTTTGGGCCCGGCCCTGCCGGCGACCACGACCGTCACCGATGCCAACCCGAGAGCGCGCCGCAGCAAGTTCTCCTGCAAGGTCACCGCCTGGAGCCGGTGCAGCGCCACCTGGCTCCGTCTGCGCTCGAGCAGACCCCTGGTGATCAGCAGGCGGCCCTCTGAGCGCTCCACCGTGAAATCCCACAGCGTCACCACCGTGGTCCCCAGGGAAATCGCGCCAGCGACCACGATGAAGCCTGCAATCGAGGAGAGCACCAGCCACACGCCCCCGACGCCCAGGTCCACGAGCCTTTCGGCCGCCGAAGAGATGAAGTCGTCGGGGGCGAGCTGCTGCAGGTAACCGAGCAGCACCGCGATGATTGCCACGCGGCCCCCTGTTAGCCCTGCCAGCACGAGATCGCGCGGCGTCAGGCGAACCAGCACCGGGACGGACCCGGCCTCTGACACGATCCCGGCCCCCTCCTGGGACAACGATCTCCGCACTCGTTCGGCTTCCTCGGGAGTCAGGGCGACCAGCGCGGCTTCGGTGCCGCTGCCGCCTGCCACTTCGATGCGCAGCTCGACGACCCCGAAAGCGCGGTGCCGAAGCTTTTGGACGATGTCGATGCTCTGCACGCGCGCCGCGGGGATCGTGCGCCGCCATCGGTTCACCACTCCCCCTTCGACCACGACCGAGCCGGGAGCCGTGCGATATGAGAAGCGAAGCCATCGGGCGACCGGGCCGATGACGGCGAAGACGAGTCCGGCGAGGAGCAGGAGCCGCACCCGCCCGCCGATGGCCAGCAGCGGAATGAGGCCCAGACCGAGGCGGCGGCCGTCCTCTACGAGCCACACCGCGATGGCGGCCGGATGAAGCTTCATGCCCTCAGACGCTGTCGGTGCCTGCAACCCGGGACAGCTCCTCCCGCAGGGAATTGGCTTCCTCGTCGCCGAGGCCGGGGATCCGCCCGGCCTGCCCGGCGGCCGTGTAGACCACAAGCTGGTGCAGCGAGAAGGCGCGATCGAGCGGCCCCTGGCGAGTCTCGACGAACTGGATGCGATCAAAGGGGATCAGCGTGCGAGTTACGAACAGCCCGCCGCGCGAGGTGTAGAGATCCCGGGTGCGGATCTCGTAGGCCCACAGGCGGTAGCGAACCGGAGGCACGAACCCTCCCAGGGCTGCCGCCACGAGCACGATCGCTACTGCAAGGGGTAACGGGAGGAGGTCCACCAGCCAGGCAATGCCACAGCCGATCGCGACCAGCGCCACCAGGGCCGCGGAGGCGGCCCACCACAGGCCCAGCACTCGGCGATCGAGGCTGTGCGCGGGAGCCTTCACCTCATCCTGCGGATCGGAATGACCACTAGGTGGTGAGGGATTCGACCGCTTGCTCGAGGGTCGATACGCCGCGGATCTCGAGGGTGGTCTCATCGACGCCTGCGACCTCGGACTCGGGCACCAGGAAGACGTCGGCCCCGGCCTGCTCCAGGGCTTCGGCCTTGGCCGGGAGCCCACCGACCGAACCGACCTCCCCGTCGAGGTCGATGGTGCCGGTCGCTCCCACCTCCCGTCCCTCGGTGAGGTCGCCGGGCTCGAGCATGTCGGCGATGGCGAGGGCATAGGCGAGCCCCGCGGAGGGTCCGCCGATGCGGCGGTCGGCGAATTCGATCTCGAAGGGAAGCTCGACGTCGAAATCGCGGGTGGAGATGACCACCCCTATGCCCGTGATCGTCTCCGTGACTCCCGGCAGCCGCACGCTGCGCACCTGAAGCGAGCGGGTCAGCCCGCCGCGCTTGATCTCGAGCTCGAAGGTGGCGCCGGCGGGCCGCGCTCGAATGGGCCCCTGAAGATCGGTAGCGGTCCTCACGGGCCGTCCGTCGATCGCCACGATCACATCAGACTCCTGCAGCACATCGGCCGCCGGGGACTGCGGTACCAGCTGCTCGACGATCGCCCCGCTTCCTTTGATGGCTACCTCGAACCCGGCAGAGCTGGCCGCCGCGGCCGCGGCCGCCAGCCGGCTCTGATCGAAGATCTGACGCTGTTGCCGGAAATAATCGCTTGGGTCCGTGTCCTCGGGCAAGAGCTGTGACAGCGGTGCCACCTCCCGCCCGGAGGCCGCGGCCCAGGCCAGGCCCAGCACGTTGGGCTGGGCCAGACGCACGGAGGTCAGCAGGTAGCTCCCCTCGGGCTGCTCCGAGGGAACGCCGGTGATGGTGATGTCCTCAGAGACGTCAAGCGTGGTGCCGGGCTCGAACACCACCAGGGGCGGCCGGTAGATTGCTCCGGCGGCGATCAGCATTACGACCGCAACCACCGCCCACACCAGCCCTCCGCCGCGCCGGACCGGCGCGGGCTGTGACGTGCGCGAGGGCTCTCTCTCGAGGAGGCGCGCCACGTCCGAGAGGGACAGCAAGCCGACCAGTCGCCCCTGCTCGATCACGAGCGCCCGCTTCGATTCGTCCTGGAGGGAGTCGAGGGCCCCGACTATCTCGTCGTCGGGGCTGAGAACTGTCAGCTCCGACAACGGCTGCATCACGTCCTCGATCCGGCGCCGGACTCTTTCGGCGGCCGGCACCTGCTCGGCGCGGCGCACCGATACCAGGCCCAACGGAGCATCGCCGCGTACGACGGGATAGGTCGAGAAACGGCGGGCACCGACATGCTCGAAGAAAGTCGCCACCGTCAACTGCGGGGGGACGGACTCGACCGAGGTAGTCATCAGCTCCTTGACCCGCCGGCCGCGCAGGGATTGGCGCACCAGCGCACCGGATGCCTCCGCCTGCGCCGCCTGGACGAGGAACCAGCCCAGGAAGAGCAGCCAGAGGCCTCCTCCTCCACCACCTCCGGTGAAGAAGTCGAGCAGCCCGAGCACCGCAAGCACGACACCGAAGGCCTTGCCGGCGCGCGCCGCCGAGATCGTCGCCGCCGAGAAGCTCTTCTGACGCTTCCACAGCCACGACCGCAGCACCCTGCCCCCGTCCAGCGGCAGAGCCGGAACGAGGTTGAAGCCGACCAGGATGGCGTTGATGCGTGCGAGGTAGTCGGCGACACCCTCCGCCGCCCGCGCCGCATCGGAGGACCCCTCGATCGAGCCCAAGGCGTAGAAAAGGACCGCGATGACGACCGAGACCAAGGGCCCGGCGATGGCGATGCGGAACTCGGCGCCGGGCGAGGCGAACATGCCCCGGAACCGGGCCACGCCCCCGAACAACCACAGCGTGATGCCGTCGATCTCCATGCCCTCTCTGAGGGCGGCGAAGGCGTGCCCCAACTCGTGGGCCAGGATCGCGGCGAAGAACAGCAGCCCGGCGACGACTCCCATCGCCAGATAGGTGGCCTCGGAGAGGCCGGGGTAGCTGGCCGGGAACAGTGACTGGCTCAGCGACCACACGACCAGACCCGCGACCAGCAACCACGACCAGTGGGCCCCGATCGGGATGCCTCGGAGACGAAGGACGGTGAAGCTCGATTCCATGGCCGAACATTACGGCCCCCGCGTTTTTGGGTGCGACGTGACAGATGTGTGGGGCCCGACCCCGTCGCAGCCTTTGTCGAGCATTCATCAAGGCTCGGACGGCCGGGTCACAATCGGTGTGATGACACAACGATTCCTGTGCCAAGCGCTGCTGTTCGATCTGGATGGCGTACTCGCCGACACCACCGCGCTGGTCGAGGCGACGTGGGCCGAATGGGCCGAGTCGCGGGAGCTCGACCCCGGCCTGGCCGCCCGGGTTCACGGGCGCCCCACTGCGGAGATCATCGACGACGTCGCGCCCGGGCTCGATCCCACCGAGGAGGCTCGAGAGATCGAGCGCAGCCAGGAGGCGCAGATCCCGTCCGTCTCTCCGGTGGAGGGCGCGTTCGCGCTGGTGGCCTCGCTTCCGACCGGGAGCTGGGCGGTCGTTACCTCGGGAACCAGAGCCCAGGCCGCCGCTCGCCTCGCCGCCATCGGGCTCGAGCCGCCCGAGGTGGTGATCACCTCTGAGGACGTCGCTTCCGGCAAGCCCGACCCGGAACCCTATCTCGCAGCCGCGACCAGGCTCGGTCTGGCACCGGAGGGATGCGTCGTGTTCGAGGACGCCCCCGCCGGTATCGAGTCGGGCCGCGCTGCGGGCATGACGACGGTTGGACTGACGACGACCATGCGGGCCGATCTCCTCGTGGCCGCCGACCACGTCGTGGCCTCCCTGCGACAGGTCCGGGCCGAGCTAGACGGAGATCGCATAGCGGTAAGCCTCGACCTCGTGCCGAGTGGTGGATAAAGGCTACTGTGTGACCAATTACCACACTCGGCAACTGGGGGCTTGGTCAGGCCTCCCCCCAGCCCCCTCCCCCCGGCGTCCTTACCTCGACCACGTCGCCCGCAGCTAGCCGGGCGCGGGCCTTGGGGGCGACCTCGCTGCCGTTCACCAAGTTGGCGCCGGTGCTGCCGTCTCCGCCCCCTGCCGATCCTTTGGGTTGGTGGCGGCGCCGGTCGGCCAACAGCGAGAGGCTCGCATCCTCCATTACGCGCACCACTCGCACGAGGCCGTCGCCGCCCCGGTGGCGCCCCTCGCCGCCGCTGCCGTAGACAAGCTCGTAACGCTCGACGTGCAGCGGGTACTCGAGCTCCATCGCTTCGATCGGAGTGTTCAGCGTGTTCGTCATACCCACGTGGACCCCCGAACCTCCCGGCCCCTTCGAAGATGCGCCCTGGCCCCCGCCGAGCGTCTCGTAGTAGGTCCACCGCTCTCCGCCGATAACGAGGTTATTCATCGTGCCCTGGCCCTGAGCCGGCAGGTCGGCCACCTGAGCAAGGGCCTGCAGCACAGTGTCTGCGATCCGCTGGCTGGTCTCGACATTACCCGCCACAACTGCCGCGGGGCGCGTCGCGTTCACAAGGGTTCGTTCGGGCGCGGAGACCGACATCACGCGATGGACACCTTCGTTGCTGGGCATGTCGGGGGGTAGCAGCACCCGCAGGGCGAAGAAGCAGGCGGCCCGAGTCACAGCCAGGGGGCAGTTGACGTTGCCCGCAACCTGGGGGGCGCAGCCGTCGAAAGCGACGGTCAGGCCCTCACCCTCGATCGCCACGGAGGCGGTGATACGGAAGTCGTCCTCCGAGTTCCCGTCACCCTCGATCTCGCCGGACGCCTCGTAGACGCCGTCCTCCAGCCGTGACACGAACTCGCGGGCTCGCCGCTCTCCGTAGGCCACGACCTCTTCGAACCCAGCCAGCACCGTGGCTCGGCCGCGCCGGTGGATGAGCTCGTCGAGACGTGTGGCGGCGAGCCGGTTGGCGGCGAGCTGGGCCCTGAGATCGCCGCGCCTGAGCTCCGGGGTCCGGCAGTTGGCGAGAATGAGCTGGAGCACGTCGTCGCGGATGCCGTTGTCGCGCACCAGGCGAACGGGAGGAATGATGATGCCCTCCTGGAACAGCTCGCTCGAATCAGCCGGCATCGACCCCGCCTGCATGCCCCCGACGTCCGAATGGTGAGCCCGAGTCACCGCGTAGCCGATGCGCTCGCGCTCGTGCCACAAAACCGATACCAGCGTGATGTCGGGTAGGTGGCTGCCGCCGGTGAACGGGTCGTTGACGATGAACACGTCGCCCGGCCCCGGGTCGCGCAAGGCGACGGCGGCCACCGTCTCCGGCATGGCCCCGAGGTGTACGGGGATGTGTTCGGCCTGGGCAACCAGCGTCCCTGCGGCGTCGAACAGCGCCGCCGAGCAGTCCTTTCTCTCCTTGATGTTCGAGGAGTAGGAGGTCCGCACCAGCAGGGCGCCCATCTCCTCGGCGATGCCGGCCAGTGCGCTCTGCAACACCGACAGGCTCACGGGGTCAAGCATCTAAGGCTCGCAGTACCAGCGTCCCAGAATCGTCCACCTGCCCCTTCCAGCGCGGGCGCACCACGCAGGTGGCCTCTGCCAGCTCCACTACCGCAGGACCCTCGAGCTCAGACCCTGCGCCCATGTCGCTCCGTTGCCACACCGGTGCCTCTATCCAGTTCCCGTCGAGGTTGATTCGGCGCCGGGAGGATCGGCCGTCGTTGCTCCGGGGCGCGGCCGGCAGACCGGGACCCTCGGCCGCCACCGTCTCGACCGAGCGCACGCTGACCACTTCGACGCTTTCCTCCGGCATGGCGTAGCCGTAGCGCCGTTCGTGCTGTTCGTCGAAGCGGGTCCGGAGGTCCGAAAGGTCCTGAGCCTCGACCGTAAGCTCGTGCGACTGCGCCGCATAGCGCAGGTCGGCGAAGCGTTCACTGCTGGAGTTCTCGGCGGAGGCCTGCTGTTCGAGCTCTGCGAACGCGCCCTCGAGGACGGGGCCGGCCTCCCGGTCGAGCGGACGGTGTACTGCAACGACCCGGTCTCGCCGTATGTCCGAGAGAGCGAGCCCGAGTGCGCTCAGAACTCCCGAGGCGCTCGGCACCAGCACCGCCCGCATCGATAGCTCCTCGGCGAGGGCGCAGGCGTGCATCGGACCTGCACCTCCGAAGGCCACTAGGGCGAAGTCACGAGGATCGATGCCGCGTTCGACGGTGACGACCCGCAGGGCTCTGGCCATCTCCGCCTCGGCGACGCGCACGACGCCGAGCGCGGTCTCGGTGAGGTCAAGCTTCAGAGCATCGCCGAGGGCCGCGAGCACCCCTGCTGAGCGCTCCCCGTCGAGCTTCACCTCGCCTCCCATCGTGGCGCCGTCCGCGAGATACCCGAGGATGAGGTCGGCGTCGGTGACCGTGGGGCTATCTCCCCCGCGGCCGTAGGCCGCAGGTCCGGGGTCCGCGCCGGCCGAACCGGGGCCCACGCGCAGCCCGCCTCCTTCATCGACCCAGGCAATCGAGCCGCCCCCGGCGCTCACCGTGTGGACGTCCACCATAGGCAGCTTGAGCGGGACCCCCGCTACTACCGACTCCGTAGAGGTGGCGACGCGGCCCTCGATGATCGGGGCGACGTCGGTGCTGGTGCCGCCCATGTCGAAGCTCACCGCGTCGGAGAACCCGGAGCGGGCCGCGCTGTGGGCGGCGGCCACCACTCCCCCGGCGGGGCCGGAGAGGACGCACCCGGCCGGGTTGGCGCCCGCCTCCTCGATGTCGAGGATGCCGCCGGAGGACTGCATCACGAGGGGGGCCGGGAGGCCGGCGTCCTCGCAGCGAGCTTTCAGCCTGCCGAGATAGGAGGACAGCGCCGGTGTGAGGTAAGCGGCGGCGACCGTAGTCGAGAAGCGCTCGAACTCACGGAACTCGGCAACGACTTCGGAGGACGCCAGCACCGGCACCTCCGGGAGCCGGGCGCGCAAGAGCTCTGTGGCTCGTCGTTCGTGGGCGGGATGGAGAAAGGCGAACAGGAAACAGACCGCCACAGCCTCTGCTCCCGACTCTGCTATGCGGCTCGAGACCTTCTCCAGAGCGGCCTCGTCGAGGGGCTCGATCTCGCCCTCGGGACCCATGCGCTCGTGCACCGTGAAGCGGAGGTCGCGGGCAACGAGGGCAGGGGGCCGGGAGGCCGTGAGGTCGTAGAGCGAAGGCCGGTCCTGGCGGCCTATCTCAATGATGTCGCGAAAGCCCTCGGTGGTGACGAGAGCGGTGCGCGCGCCCTTGCGCTCGAGCAAGGTGTTGGTCCCTACCGTGGTTCCGTGAGCGAGGACCTTGACCGCTTCCTCCACCGCGGCCGCGGTCAGGACATTCATGACCCCCTCGGACTGGTCACCCGGAGTCGAGGGAACCTTGGCGGTCACAATGCCTTCGCCGGTCAGCGCGACCAGATCGGTAAAGGTTCCTCCGACATCGATCCCGACGCGCGCGCTCACGCCGAGGACGCTTTCGAGCCCGCCCCAACCCTGGTTGCGGGGCGCTGCCTCTCGCCGGCTAGTCGGCCGGATCGAGGCGGGAGCGCAGGAAACGGAAGCTTCGCGCCTTCGGCTTGGCCGGGAGAATCGCCTGCACCTGTGGAGCCTTCTGGGGTGCAGCCGGGCGGACGTGGGACTTGGCATGGCGCCGGCACAGCCTCAGCTGCACCTCGTTCCCGTTGACCGCCAAGGGCATCTCCTCGGTGGCGTAGGAGGAGCAGTAGAAACAAGTGATTGCTGGCATGATGCCGTCATTATCGGCGTTTACCATGTTCTTCCTGAAGGGCTTTGGACTCCGCACTTAGCGCAATTCGCGCACGAGGGGGGCGTGAGCCCCTCGTGCGCTGACCCTAAGACATCCATGCGGCGGCCCCGATTTGATGTGGCGGCGATTCCCGGAACAGGTAATGGGCTGTAGTGCTCAGACGCCATCATTGTCACGCACCACCGCGACTCCTCCCTACCAGGTCGCGATAATTCGGCAGGGTCCGCCCGAGCCCTCTTCCAAGGGGATCAGACCGACATAGGCGCGGGCGCCGCGCGCCGGTATCGACTTGAGGTGGGCGAGGTTCTCCAACCCGTACCTGTCGGCGCCGAGCAGTGCCAGGTGGACATCGAAAGATGTGGATTCTCCGACGTCCAGGCTCAAAGTGTCTACTCCGACGGCGCTGATATGGCGCCGCTCGAGCAGCCACTCGAGCGCGTCGATGCCGAAGCCGGGGAAGTGGAAGTTTCCGTCGGTGCCCGCGTTCTTGTAGGCCGCGGGATCGTCCACCCGGCTCTCCCAGCCCGAGTACATCGCCACCAGGGCCTTTCTGGGGATGCGTCCGTGACGGCTCTCGACCCGCATCAGATCACGCACGGTCACGAAGGCATCGGGGTCCTCAGCGGCGCGTCTCGAGATGTCGATCACCACGATCGGGACCAAGAGCTCCTCGAGCCTCATCTCGGGTGCGCGCCGGCCGTCGCTCACGAAGTGCCCGGGGCAGTCCATGTGCGTCCCCGAGTGCTCACCCAGGGTCCATTTCTGGATGTAGAAACCGTCGTTCTCGACCGTCACCACTGTCTCTCGCGTGGGGGCGTCAAAGGTGTAGACGGGAAACCCCTCGGTGAGCACGTGGGTGAGGTCTGAGAGACGACGGCCGTGGTGACCGTCGTCGGCGAGCGCCCTGGCCCCGCCGGTCACAGCCGCGCCGGCAACCGCAGCAACTCCGCCCTTGATGGCGGCTCTGCGGCTGACGCGCGGGAGCCCCTCCTTGTCGATCCTGTGCTTGACCATCTCGACGGTTCCCGGCAGACACATGGGGATCTTCCCTTTCCGAGGCGACCTAACCTCCCTACGCTAACCTGTGAAGGGCAAGACGACCGGGCAGGCGGTGGCCGATCAGCATTGCCCAGTTAGGCAGGGCTCAGGGACGTGCTTCGAGGACGAGATTGAAGGGTGATTCGGCCGCGCGCCGGAAGCGAGTGAATCCCGCATCGTTAGCCATTGCTCGCAGCCTGGCTTCTCCGGCGGCGGCGCCCAAGGGCCTGCCCGTCCCCTGGGACAGCGCATTGGGTACGCAGATGAACGTCGACGCCGAATAGAGGAGCCGGCCCAGCGGGTTGCGATTGTCCTCCACGGTGTCGCCGGCGTTCAGCTCGACGATCAACCAGGTTCCGTCCGGGCCCAGGGCGCGGCGTATGTGACGGGCGACATCGACGGGGTCGCCCATATCGTGGATTGCATCGAAGGTGCATATCAAGTCGTAACCATCTCCGGGGAAGCCGGCTCCGGTGCCAACCTCGAAGGTGACGCGCTCGCTCACTCCTGCCTCGACCGCCGCCTTACGCGCGGTATCTATCGAATGTGCGTGGTAGTCGAACCCCGCGATCACCGAGGCTGGATATGCCTGGGCCAACAGGATCGTGGGAACACCGTAACCGCATCCGACATCAGCAACTCGAGCGCCCGACCGCAGCTTCGACTCAACACCGCCCAGCGCCGGGATCCACTCCGGCACAAGCGGCAAATAGTCAACTTGTGAAGTTCGATTCAACCCGTCGAACAAGTCGTGGTGGTGCTGGTGCCACCCGAAACCGCCGTCACCTGTGAACACCCTGCGAACATGGTCTTCGTCCTTGTGCAACGCTCCTGCGATTCCCATCTGCGGGGCGACGTAGGCGGGGCTCGTGTCGTCGGCCAGGCAGAAGGCCTGTTCGGGGGTGAGGTGGTAGGTATCCGTGGCCGGATCGTGTACGCAATAGTCGCTGACGGCTTGGGCGTTCACCCACTCCTCTACGAGCCGAGGCTCGCAACCGGTGCGGGCCGCAAGCTCTGCAGGTGTCTGTGGCCCGCCCTCGGCAAGCGCCTTGTAGAGACCGAGCCTCTCACCCACAGTGACCGTTGCCGCGTGCGCCGCTGCGGCAAGGTCGCCCACGAACCTGTCGAGGAACGCTTCCAGCTTCTGTTCGTCGAGCGCCACCTTGTTTTCTCCTTGCTCCTGTTCTCTGCTTCCTCCTTTCGAGAGTCAAGCAGGACGCGATGGCCCGGTCATCGGGCGATATGTGCAACTTGGCGGAAGCCGTATGGGTCGATCTACCCACGGGCGGAAGCTGCCAGGCCGTGCTCGAAGGCGTATGCGGCGGCTTCCGTTCTGCTCGACGCCCCCAGCTTGTTGAAGATGTTGGAGACGTGTCGAGCAACGGTCTTCTGGCTGATCGAAAGCTCCTCTGCAACCTCCTTGTTTGTGCGCCCGATCGCGACGAGCCCAAGCACTTGGGCCTCGCGTTCGGTGAGCCCGCCCGGCAGCGGCCATTTCCCCCTCAACTCTTCGACCCTTCTCGCGTCGGGAACCGCGCCGAGGCGATCGAACACGGATGCTGCTGCATCAAGCTCTCGTCGAGCCGCATCCGCGTCGCCAAGTGCCTCATAGGCACTTGCCAGCAACACGCAGGCCCTGGATGCGTTGTAGTCGGCGCCGAGCTCCCGCCACCGCCGGCATGCGTCGCGCAGGATCGACAGAGCAGATTCAGGCAGCCCTTCTGCAAGCGCGACCGCGCCTCGAGCATGACGCGCCATGGCCTCCAGCCCTGAGGTCGGAAAGACGGATGAGGTTGCCTCCAGTTCCTCGCATGCCCGCTGCGCCATGTCGATGTTTCCCGCGGCCAGGGCGATATCGATCTGAGCGGCGCACAGTGGTGCGCGCGCGAGCGAGCTGTTGCTCTCGGCCACCAGAGCTGCCTGTATCGAGGCCGTCGCCGCTGGAAGCCTTCTCTCCGCAAGCCTCAGCAGCGCCAGGCCCGGTTGGGGGTCGCGACCGCACTCGTGCGCGCGCTCGTAGGATTCTTTGGCCGCGGCCAACTCACCACGCAAGCGCTGAATCTCCCCGACCTGGTAATGGCCTTCGGCCTGCCCGGCGACGTGGATGTGCGCGAGGTCAAGGCACACGCGCTCGGCCTCACGCTCGGCGTCGTTCCAGGCTCCCGTGATCTGAAGCACCTGGGAGCGGTGCACACGACAGATGGCGGTGAACAAGACGGCTGCGGGGAGAGTTTCCACCCATTGCGCGGTCGCAGCGACCCATTCGGCGGCGCGGCGAATGTCTATGAGCTCGTGGAACACCGCCATGAGATGGCAATAGACGTTTCCTGCCCATTCGGGAGCCATCTCGTCGGAGAGAACGGACACCATCGCTTCGTCGAGGAAAGCCATTCCCTCTTTTAGTCGCCCCTGACGGATGAGCGCGCGTCCCTCGAAGAGGACACCGCCTGCGGCAAGGTTCGCATCTCCGTAACGGCGTCCCATCTCCCCGAGGACGCGTGCCTTGACGATCACCTCATCCAGCTGGACCTGCTCGAAGGCCGCTTCGGTGTCGAGGTAGATCAGATAACCGTGTTCGGCGGCCTCGGGCTCGTCGCGCAGCAACCTCTCGGCGCGGTTCATCCAGCCGGAACCGAGCTCGATCTCTCCCCGCAAGAATAACGCCACCGCAAGCCCCAGTGCATTGACTGCCGCCCCGCGCTGTTCCCCTCCTTGCAGGTACAGCCGATAAGCCCCCTCGTACGCGGCCATCGCTTGGTCGATGTCGCCGAGCCACCAAGCGCAGTCCCCCAAGGCCGAGAGATCCTCGGCCGAGAGCTCCACGTTCTGGCGCACGACGCTGAAACCCTCCAGAGCGGCGGGCCAGTCGCGACGACGGAATGCGTCCCGGGCGCTTTCCAGTGGCTCGGTCACATCGTCCATCTCGGTATTCAATCGCACCCAGAGCCCACTCGGCACCGGATTCGCTCGCCTTCGCCGTTGGCCCTACCATTCCTCAAGAACTCCGTTCGGGTGCAACCTTCTCGAGGGACTTGGGAGTCAATTGCAACATGAGGATGCAAGAGCGTGACGCCGAGTTCAAGGACTTTTACTCCGGGCAGGTGGCCGGGCTAAGGCGCTTGGCGTTGTTCGTCAGCGCAAGCCCTGCCGATGCTGAAGACCTTACCCAGGAGGCCTTGCTCAAGGCTTACACGGCATGGCCTCGCATCCGCAACGCCGACCCCGGTCCCTACGTGCGCCGGACGCTTGTCAACCTCTGCCGGAGCCACCACCGACGAAAGGCTCTGGAACGGCGCAAAGCTCCGGTGCCAATGGGCTCGACGATGCAACCCGACCTGACGGAAGCGATGCGAGTGGCCCAGGCGCTTGCGGTGCTCTCACCGATCAAGCGTGCGGTGGTCGTCATGCGTTTCTACGAAGACAGGAGCGAGGCCGACATCGCTCGCATACTCGACCGCCCGCTCAACACCGTCAAATCCGACCTCCGGCGCTCGCTCGCGCGCCTGCGTCCTGAGCTCGGTGAAGGAGTGACTGCACTGTGAACGTCGAAGAGCGCTTGAGGGAGATGGGCGAGCACAAGCCCGCTGAGCTGCCGTCCCAGCACGAGTGGGAGGGGTTCCGGGCCCGGGGGCACGGACGGCTACTGCGCCGCCGGGTGGGAGTTGCTCTTGCCGCTGCGGTGATCGTCGTCGCCGGCGCTCAGGGAGCGAGTTCGTTGCTGCAGCAGCAAGCGGCACCGCTTCCGCCCGCCGGCGAGGACACCCCCGGAGTCATCGAGTGGTCGCCCGGCCTGATCGCAATGCAGACCTGGTACGCCCAAGGCGACCTCCTCTATCTGGATCACCAGCTCATCCCGACCCCCATGGTGAGCGCGACCGAGCGTAAGCCGGCCGACCGCCAGGCCCTCATGCAAGCGACGTTGGAGCGCGTGCTGGAAGGCCCCACCGATTCTTCCGCGGGCACCGTTCTGCCCGAGGGAACCCGCCTCATCGACTCGGATCTCGGCCCCCTCACCACCGTCGACCTGTCCGGCTTCTCAGACGGTCTCTCAGCCAAGGAACGCCGTTTGGCCTTGGCCCAGATCGTGGCGACGGCCCTGCAGTTCGAGGAAGTCGAATCCGTCACCGTCCTCGAGGACGGCTTCTCACTGACGGACGCGCCCCTGACCGAGGTTTCCTTCGATGAGCTTCTTCCTCCAATCGTGATCACCCAGCCGGCCTCCGCTGAGTATCCCGAGTCGTACACCGGGAGCCTGACGTTCGAGGGCACCGCCAACGTTTTCGAGGCGACGGTCGGCTACGAGCTGGTCGGCGAGGAGGGGAACGTCATCACCGACGGGTTCACCACTGCTACCTGCGGCAGCGGATGCCGCGGGGAGCTGTCCCAGCGGGTGAAGTTCGAGGTCGCCGAGCCGACCTTCGCCTCTCTAAACGTGTACTCGTCATCGGCGGAGGACGGGTCGCGCATGTTCGAGGTGTCGGTGCCGGTGTACCTGTGCCCCACCGGCAGCGAGATCGGCGACGATCCCCAAGCGATCTGTGGTCAGAGCTAGGGCTGGGGTGGAGACCCACACCCCGCCGATCCCGGTGCTCAGACCGGCGTCAACACCGGCAGACCGGCTAGCGAGGCCGCGTTGCGGAGCCGAGGATCGTACGTGACCAAGCCGGCCTGCTTTGCGCCGTTTGCATGGGTGCCGGTGGGCGGTACTGGGATAGAGCGGTGACCTCTGCGAGGAGTCGCTAGCAGCCGCCCGGTGTCCAGAGGCTCACCCGCCGGTGAACCCGGCGACTCGATCCACGGGCACCAGCGCTTCCTTATTGTGGCGGCGAGTAGGCCGCCGTGATATCCGTAGAGCGATGAAACCAACAATCCTGGTCGTCGACGACAATGAAAAGTCGTTGGAGATTCTGCAGCGAGACATGACGAGGCGCTACGGCGCCCACTACCTTGTCCGCTCGGCGAGCTCACCGTCCGAAGCCGTCCGAAAGCAGCAACGCTGGGCGAGGGACAAGCGGACTGTAGCCCTGGTCATCGCCTATCAATGGATGCCCGAGATGACCGGGATCGACCTTCTCAGTCAATCGCGCGAGCACAGTCCTGGCGCAATGAGAGCCTTGATGATCGACGTCGGAGACCTCCGAGCCGAGGAGCCCATCATCCGGGCCCTAACTCTGAACCACATCGACTACTACTTTGGCAAGCCGTGGGCATCACCGGAAGAGGAGCTCTACCCGACCACGGGTGAAGCACTTCGCGTGTGGTCGGGTACCCACCTTCCTCGGATGGAGAAGATCAAATTCATTGGCGACTTGACATCGCCACTCATAAGGTCCTTGGTCCGAGGCTGCGAGCTCAACAACGTTGTCAGTGGTGCCTACGCGCCCGACTCTCCTGCGGGCACGGCAATAATGCGGGAACACGACTTGCAGCAGGACGACCTTCCCGCGGCCATTCTCTACGACGGCCGGGCCATCCGTGACCTGTCCACGATGAAAGTGGCACGCGCCATGGGTGGGCGAGATCTCCCCGCGCAGCACGCGCTCTATGATGTCACCATAGTGGGCGCGGGCCCCGCAGGGCTTGCAGCCGCGGTGAACGCCGCAGCGGAGGGCCTGCGCGTGCTTGTCCTCGAGTCCTTTGCCGTGGGAGGACAGGCCGGGACGAGCGCGATGATCCGTAACTATCTTGGTTTCCCTTGGGGAATCAGCGGAAGAGATCTTGCGGAAAGGGCATCTCGACAAGCACAACAGTTCGGGGCCTACATAGCCTTTACCGTTCCGGTCGCAGAGCTGGGGCGAGAAGATGGAAAGAACACTGTACTCCTCGCGGACGGACGGGCGGTTCACAGCCGTACTGTGACCATTGCTACAGGAGTTTCCTATCGACAGCTAGAAGCACCGGGCGTGGACCGGCTCGTGGGTAATGGCGTGTTTTATGGCGCAGGCATATCAGAGGCCCGGGCACTAGGTGCGGTCAACGTATGTGTCGTAGGCGCAGGTAATTCGGCGGGCCAGCTAGCGATCTTTCTTTCTCAGGTGGGTGCCACCGTGACCCTCTTGGTGCGAGGTCCTTCCCTCACGAGAAGCCTGTCCGATTACCTGGTCAAAGAGATCGAGGCCAACGAACGCGTCCACGTGCTCCTTCACAGCCAGGTCGCCGAGGCTGTGGGAGAGCACTCCCTCGAAGCGGTGACGGTCCTCGACCACTCCACACAGAGGACACGGGAGGTGGCGTCCGATGCCCTCTTTGTGATGATCGGCGCAGAGCCGCACACTGATTGGTTGGAGCCCTCCGTCGCTCGGGACAACCATGGCTTCGTGCTCACGGGAGCGGATCTCCTCGCAGATGAGAATTCGCGGGAGCGGTGGCCGCTCTCCCGGCCCCCTCTTCTTTTGGAGACCAGCACACCGGGTGTTTTCGCAGCCGGGGACGTGCGCCACGGCTCCATCAAGCGGGTCGCCGGGGCGGTTGGCGAAGGCGCGGCGTCGATATTGCTGATCAGCCAGTACCTGCGCGAGTCAGATTTCTAGGACGGGGCTTCCTCGGGAGGAGCGACGAACTCGAGCTGGATATTGTCGGGGTCTCGGAAGACGAGAACCGACCCGTACACCTCGTCAACTATAGGAGACTGCGTCAGCGGGCTCGCCGCCTCCGCAGAAGGCACCACGCCGTGGGCCGCGAGGTGGTCCCGCCAGCTCACCAGCTCGGAGCGGCTCGCGACCGTGAAACCCGCATGATCCAAACCCGTCCGCTTCTCGGAGAATCGTTCCCGCTCGTTGCCGTCGTGGCGGTGAAGAACGATAGCGAGGGTCAACTGCTCGTCCGTCAACAGCATCCCGGTTCCACCCGTATGGGGTACCTCCATCCGCAGCGACACGTCGAAAATCTCCTGATACCAGGCCATGCTGGCATCAAGATCGGTCACGGTAAGCGCGAGATGGTGGAGGATGGGATTCGCTAGCCTTACCACCGCGGCAATATAGTGCATCGTGAGTGGTGATGGGCGGTACTGGGGCCGAACCAGTGACCTGTGCCGTGTGAAGTCAGCGCTCTACTGCAAAGCCAACCGCCCGCCGAACCAGTGACCCACCCTAATGTGTGAAGGCAGCGCTCTATCCGGCCCCTCGCTCATCTGGCCCCCGGTCTCAGATGCGCTCAGAGCGCTCAGGTAGTTCTCGTGCCGCGCAGGGGTCGGATATCGGCGACGATCCCCAGGCGATCTGTGTTCAGGGCTAGGGGGCTGGGGGCGAAGACCCCACCCGCTGATCCCGCTGCTCAGACCGGCGTCAACACCGGCAGACCGGCTCGCGAGGCAGCGTCCAAGAGTCGAGAATCGTAGGTCACCAAGCCGGCGAGTCGCTCGCCTAAGCTCAGAGCAGTGGCGAGATGGACGGCATCGAGCGCTCGCAGCTCGGCCGGATCGAGTGCGGCGGCGGCATCCAGGACTGCGTCATCCACGCGGACGAGAGCTATCCGGACCAACACCCGCTCTGCCTGACGCCGGACGGTGGCCGGGGCCCGAATCCTTTTGAGGGCCCGCAGAACCTCTACCCTTGCAAGCGCGCTGGATATCACTTCCGGGTCGTGGCGCAATCGTGCTGCGAGGGCTTTCGTCTCCGCCTCCGGCAGCACCAACTTTACGATGGCGGAGGAGTCGAGGTACAAGGACTCCTCGATCACAGCCTTTCGGCTCGTTGCTCCTGCAAGGCCTCACTCAACTGGCTGGAAGACTCCCCGGCCGGGGGGAGAACCTCCGAAATCCCGCCCTCCGGCCTCGAAGCGCGTCCGGCGGCAACAAGTTGCTCGACGGGGCTCGATGGCTCGGGTAAGGGGGCGAGGAGGGCAACGGCACGGCCCCTGTCCGTAACCTCGAAGGACTCCCCCTTGAGCACCCTTCTTAGATACACGCTCAGGTTCTGCCTCAGCTCCCGCACTCCTACACGTGCCCATTCAGCTTTCATGTAGCACACGATAGCACCTCGAAGGCGCGGTCCAGAACGCACGACGGGCCGTGAAGCAAGATCGTGGCGGCACTGGGTTCGAACCAGTGACCCTCTGCCGCGTGCAAGCCAAGCAGGTGTCTGCGACGCGGCAACGCTCGAAAAAGGCCTTCCACCTGGGTATACGCCCTTGTGACCGTTGCCGTCATTGTCCGTAGTCTTGCGACCCCTCACGGCGGCCTGGCCGCGGCCAGGGAGGAATTCAAGAGTGGGGAGGGCCATCGTCATAGACGTTAATCTGAGCGTCTTACACTCAACTTTTCTATTGACAAGAGGATCACAGCATGTCAAAGTGGACGGAAGGTAGGGTCCCGACTGAAGGAGGTAGCCGATGAACATGGCCGCCTTTGGCGGTAGCAGATCGGATCTCGATCAGCTGGTCGAGCGGTTTTTGGGCTCAAGGCCAGAGTCGAAATGGCCTACAGGGGGCTACGAGGTGCCCACCGACGTCTTCCACACAGAGGACAAACTGGTCATCAGCTTGGATTTGCCGGGGGTAAATCCCGATGACGTCGAGGTCACTGTCCAGGAGAACGTCCTGCTGATCAACGGCAAGCGTCATTTCCGGCACAACGCTGACAGCGTCCGCTTCGTGCGTCGAGGGACTTTCTACGGGGAGTTCACGCAGCGGGTCGCCCTGGGGAAGGGACTCGACGTCGACCGAATATCAGCACGCTACGACGTTGGTGTGCTCGAGCTCTCGATCCCCTACGCACCGGAAGTACAACCAAAGAGGATCCCGATTAATGGAGGCGGCAAAACAGCTCTTTCTGGCTGAGATCGGGACCGTAGCGGCAAGGAAGGGGAACTATTCAATGTTCCCCTTCCTTGCACGGAAAGATGTGAGCGGAAAGCTTCACCGAGGGCCACTCGAAATCTGAGGGCGCGACGCCATATGTTTATTCGCGCTCTGGGTTGTGCTTGAACCGCTGCAGGGCGAGACTCAAAGCACTGACGAGAAGGGAGACTGCCATGCCGAAATACCTCATTAAGGCGTCCTACACGCCTGAAGGAGCTCGGGGTATCGCCAAGGAGGGGGGGACCAGTCGGCGCGACACCATCGCTAAGCTCGCTCAGAACACGGGCGGGACAATGGAGTCGTTCTACTTTGCCTTCGGCGAGGATGACGCTTACGTGGTCTGCGATATGCCCGACAACGCCACGGCTGCATCGGTCGCTTTGGCAGTCAACTCCAGCGGGGCCGCCCAGGTAACGACGGTTGTCCTGATGACACCAGAGGAGCTGGACGAGGCCACCGGCAAGACCGTGGACTACCGCCCTCCGGGCGGATAGCCAGGACACCGAGGAGGGGCAGGCGCGTCTCGGAGAGTCGACGCTGAACTCCGGACTAGCCCCCTTGTCCCTTCCAAGTTCGGTCACTTTTCCGATACTTGTCCGCTCGCATGCGGCGCCGATGAGCGGATTTTGGTGCATTCACTGGAGACCTTCCTAATGGCCCACGGGCGGATCACCTCAGGACCAGATCTGGTTCGGCGCAACACGCTCGGCGTGCTCATGCAAGTGCTCGGGTCAGAGTTGACATCTGTGCGGGGGTGATGAAGAAACTTGTGTGTCCGTCCGTCACTTTCGAGGGTCCGCTGATAGGCGGGGGCGTAGGAGCCTCAGCACTGGAGCACTATGAAATAGCCGTCCTCGGCTTCGATCTTGGCCATGATGACCAGGCCCGGGGGAGACCGACCTAATCATGTCCAGGGAGTGGACGACTGGACTCTGACCTGCCCGTTCAGTGGTGGGCGGTACTGGGATCGAACCAGTGACCTCTGCCGTGTGAAGGCAGCGCTCTACCGCTGAGCCAACCGCCCGCGCCGAACCAGTGACACCGCCCGCGCCGAACCAGTGACCACCCTAACGTGTGAGGGCAGCGCTCTACCGCTGAGCAACCGCGCGCGCCGAATCGATATCGTATCAACCTTGGGACGGGGCGAGTCTATATCCCGCGTTTGTACCAAACCTCAATCAGGCCCCATGCCCCCGATTCCCCGGGTCCGGCCCTCGGCCCCGGCCCCCAGGTAGCTTTGTGCTGCACAGGGGCCGGGTTCCGTACTTTATGTGGCACAAAGCCGGGCGAGGGTCGGGCGGGCCCCGGCTCTCAGCGGCGGGCGGTCGCTCTCCGGCGTGGCTTGGCCGCCGCTGCACGGCGACGGGGCGCCGGCCTGACCAGCGACCGCAGGTACTGGCCGGTGTAGGAGTCGGGGCTGGCGGCGACCTCCTCCGGCGTACCCGTTGCGACCACACGGCCCCCGCCCCCGCCGCCCTCGGGACCCAGGTCGATGATGTGATCGGCGGTCTTGATGACCTCGAGGTTGTGCTCGATCACGACCACGGTGTTGCCGGCATCGACGAGCCTGTGCAGTACTCCCAACAATTTGGCGACGTCGTCGAAGTGGAGCCCGGTGGTGGGCTCGTCGAGGATGTAGAGAGTCCTGCCGGTGGCACGCTTGGACAACTCGGAGGCGAGCTTGACCCGTTGCGCCTCCCCTCCCGACAACGTCGTTGCCGGTTGGCCCAGCTTGACGTAGCCCAGGCCCACATCGAGCAGCGTCGTCATGTGGCGCGCGATCGGAGGAATCGGAGCGAAGAACTCACACGCCTCCTCGACGCTCATGCTGAGCACCTCGAAGATGTTCTTGCCCTTGTACTGCACTTGCAGTGTCTCGCGGTTGTAGCGCTTTCCTTTGCACACTTCGCAAGGGACATATACATCGGGCAGGAAGTGCATCTCGATCTTGATGTTTCCGTCGCCCGCGCATGCTTCGCAGCGGCCGCCGCGTACATTGAATGAAAAGCGGCCCGGTTGATAGCCTCGCCGGCGCGCGTCGGGCGTCTTGGCGAACAGCTTGCGGACATGATCGAAGACTCCGGTATAGGTGGCAGGGTTCGAGCGCGGCGTGCGCCCGATGGGGGACTGGTCGATGTCGATGACCTTGTCGATCTGATCGAGCCCTTGGATGGACTTGTGACGGCCCGCAACCAGTCGCGCGTTGCGGTTCAACCTCTGATGCACCGCCCTATAGAGCACGTCGTTGACGAGTGTTGACTTGCCCGATCCCGACACTCCGGTCACGGCCACGAAGCGGCCGAGCGGGAAGGATACGTCGATGTTGTCGAGATTGTGCTGGCGCGCACCTCGCACGAGAATGTCGGGAGTTTCCGACACGCGGCGCTCTGTGGGAAGAGGTATGGCGCGCCTGCCTGTTAGGTAGTCGCCGGTAAGCGAGTCGGCCTGTTGTTTCAAGCCCTCCAAGGGACCCGAGTACACGATCTTGCCGCCGTGGTCACCCGCGCCGGGCCCGATGTCGACGATGTGATCCGAGTTACGGATCGTGTCTTCGTCGTGCTCCACGACAATGAGGGTGTTGCCGAGGTCTCGGAGCCGCACCAGGGTGTCGATGAGTCGTCTGTTGTCGCGCTGGTGCAGACCGATCGAGGGTTCGTCCAAGACGTAGAGCACGCCGACGAGCCCTGATCCGATTTGGGTCGCCAGCCGTATCCGTTGGGCTTCCCCTCCGGCCAGCGTTGCCGAGCCGCGCGACAAACTCAGGTAGTCGAGTCCGACATCTAGCAAAAAGCCGAGCCGGGCGTGGATCTCCTTCAGCAATCGCTCTGCGATCGTCGTCTCACGGTCGGACAGCTCGAGCTTACGCAGGAAGTCGTCGGTGTCCGAGATGCACATCTCACAGAGCTCGAAGATGTTTCTGTCTGCAACCGTGACGGCCAGCGATTCCGGCCGCAGGCGGGCGCCCTGACAAAGTGGGCAAGGCACCTGGCGGAAGTACTGCTCGTAGCGCTCGCGCGCCCACTCCGAGTCGGTCTGCGAGCGCCGCCGCTCGAGCCACGGAATAACACCCTCGAATGCAGTCCAATAGGAACGGACGCGACCGAAGCGGTTCTTGTAGCGGACGTGGACCTCCTCATCCGAGCCGTAGAGCAGGATGTCGCGCGTCTTCTTGGAGAGTTTCTTGAATGGCACCGTGGTCTTGAACCCGAACGTCTTGGCCGCAGAGTCCATGAGCCGGTCGAAATACTCGAGCGTCTTGTGAGACCAGGGCGCGATCGCGCCCTCGTCCAGAGACAGTTCCGGATTCGGGATGATCAGGTCCGGGTCCACTTCGAGATGGGTTCCGAGCCCGTCGCACCGTTCGCACGCGCCGTATGGAGAGTTGAAGGAGAAGTTTCTCGGGGCGAGCTCATCGAAGCTGATCCCGCAATCGATGCAAGCGAAGTGCTCGGAGAACATGATGTCTTCGGAGACGTCGTCGACGAGGTCGATCGCGGCCACTCCCTCGGCCAGCTTGAGCGCGGTTTCGAACGAGTCTGCCAGGCGGGAATCTATGCCGGGCTTGATCACGAGCCGGTCGACGATGACGTCGATGTTGTGCTGGTAATAGCGGTCGAGCTTCAGATTGTCGGACAGCTCTTTGACCTCACCGTCGACCCGGGCGCGCACGAAGCCGCGCCGCATGAGGTCCTCGAAGAGAGAGGCGAACTCGCCCTTGCGCCCGCGCACCACCGGGGCCAGCACCTGGAAGCGGGTGCCCTCGGGAAGTTGCAGGACCTGGTCGACGATCTGCTCGGGCGTCTGCCGCGCGATGGGCCGACCGCACTGGTGGCAATGGGGACGTCCGATGCGGGCATAGAGCAGGCGCAGGTAGTCGTAGATCTCGGTGATGGTCCCGACCGTGGACCGGGGGCTTCTCGGGGCAGACTTCTGGTCTATCGAGATTGCAGGAGAGAGGCCCTCGATGAAGTCGACGTCGGGCTTGTCCATCTGGCCGAGGAACTGGCGCGCGTAGGACGACAGCGACTCGACGTAGCGACGCTGGCCCTCTGCATAGATCGTGTCGAAGGCAAGCGAGGACTTACCCGAGCCGGAGATGCCGGTGAAGACGATCAGCGCCTCGCGCGGCAGCTCGAGGCTGACGTTCTTGAGGTTGTGCTCGCGCGCTCCTCTGATGACGAGGTTTCCCGAGCCGCTGGGGAGAGATTCTGAAGCCATCACTCGATGGTAAACCACGTCCGTGTAACTTGCGCCGGTGAGACGCCGGGACGCGAAGAACCCCTCAGCGAGGGTCGACGTCGATCCACAGACGGCTTCCTCTGGGAGCTGCGGACACCAGGGGGCGCAAGGCCTCCGCGACCGGGCCTGCCCCCGACCGGCACTTGGCGAGGAGCTGCTGCTCCGCCGGTCGCCCTCGTGGCGAGCGGACGATCGGCCCCAGCACCTCTGCGCCCGCCTCGCGGCAGGCCGCCGCGGCCCCCTTTGCGAGCGCCGCGGCCTCCGGCCCGGAGGCTTTCACCACGACGAGCTCGGAGTAGGGCGGATAGCCGAGCTCGGCTCGCTGAGCGAGCTCGCGCTCGACGAAGAAGCCGTGGTCGGCGCGCACGAGGGCCTGGACGGCGTGATGGGCAGGCTCGGAGGTCTCGACCAGGAGCCTCCCTCCTTGAGATGAAGGGCCGGCCCACTCGGCCATCGCCACGAGCGCGTGATAGGCGTTCTCGGCGGCTCTGAAGTCGGGCCTGCGGACGAGGCCGTCGAGGTCGAGGACGCCGACCACCGAGACCTGGGGACGCAGCTCGGGCTTGGTCCCCACCCAGGTGGAAACGTAGATGTCACAGGGTTCCTGCGCCGTCTGCCCCGCAGAGCTCTCGAGCACATCGGCGTCTACCCGGCCCACGATCGCGCGCGGGAACGAGCGCGCCAGCTGCTCGGCGAGACGTTCGGAGCCCGTACCGAGCGCGCGCAGCTCTGGTGCCGAGCAGTGGGGACAACGCGACGGCACCGGCGCCTGGTAGTCGCAGCGCGGGCATCGCATCCGCTGTGGAGCGCGGTCGTAAGCCAGTCCCGCCTCGCACACCGGACAGCGCAGGGACCGCCGGCAGGCCGCGCACCACAGGGTGCGGGCGTAACCGCGCCGCGGCGCGAGCAGCCCTACCTTCTCTCCTCGTTCGAGCGCGGCGGCAACCCCTTCATGGAAGGCGTGCGAGAAGGGCCGCTCGGCGGCCGGCTCGAGCAGCTCGATGACCGGGCGGGCGGCCCTGCGGCGCGCCCTAGCGGGCTCCACGGAGCGCAGAGCCGCGGGCCCGTACCACTCCAGCGAGGGCGCCCCGCTCACCAGCACGCACGCGGCCCCCTGAAGCGCGGCCCGCTCCAAGGCCACGCGCCGGGCGTCGAAGCGAGGAGCGCGGTCCTCCTTGTAGCTGGGGTTGTGCTCGTCGTCGATCACGATGAGCCCCAGATCGGGGGCCGGAGCCAGCACCGTCGCGCGCCCGCCCCCTCCCCCACCATGTCCTGATGCCAGGCGCAGCCAGGCCCTCGAGCGCTCCCCCTCGGAACGGGAGCTGTCGACTCGTTCCAGCTCGGGCCACCGCCGCACCAATTCCTCCAGAAGCAGAGAACCGTGGCGCACCTCGGGAGCAGCCACCAACGCCGTCCGGGGAGAGGCGGCCGCGACCAGCTCGGCTATGAGAGCGCCGCGGTCCTCCGCCCAGGCGCTCTGCAGGCACCAGGCACCTCCGGCCCCCGCTCGCAGCGCGGCCAGCAGATCCTCGCCGCCCACGTATCCGGGCAGTAGGCGAGGCGCGGCCGTGACCGGCGCCAAGGGCTCGGGAGGGGGAACCTTCAATCGCACCCGGGGAGGCACCGCGCGGGTGAAGGCGGCGCCCCGGGGAGCCACGTAGCGGCGGGCCACCCAGTCGAGGAGGTCGGTGAGCGGGGGCCGGGCCGGCGCCGGTGCCACGATCACCGCCAGCAGGGGCTCGAGCCCTGAGGGGGCCGGGCTCTCGCTTCCCCCCACGACGACCCCGCGCACGGTGCGGTGGCCCAGCCGCACTCTGACGACCGAGCCCACCTCGACCGACTCCGCGAGCTTCTCCGGGACGAAGTAGTCGAAGCTGCGGTCGAGGCGCCACGCCGGAACCAGAGGGATGACCGAAACCTGCTGGAGAGTGGGGGGCCGCGCCGGTGCGGCCGAGAGCCGGCTAACCGGCGAGCCGGCGCAGATCGTCGGCGCGATCCGTGCGCTCCCAAGTGAACCCGCCGGACCCGTCCAGGGGCCGCCCGAAGTGGCCGTAAGAAGCGGTCCTCTGATAGATCGGCCGCCGCAGGTCGAGGTCCCGGATGATCGCGGCTGGGCGCAGGTCGAAGCACGCCCGCACGGCCGCCTCGATCTTCTCAGGAGCTACCTTGTTGGTACCGAACGAGTCCATGTCCAGGGACACGGGATGGGCGACACCGATCGCGTAGGCAACCTGCAGCTCGAAACGGTCGGCGAGTCCGGCGGCGACCACGTTCTTCGCCGCGTGTCGGGCCGCGTAGGCAGCCGAGCGGTCGACCTTCGTGGGGTCCTTGCCTGAAAACGCACCCCCTCCGTGCCGGGCCATGCCCCCGTAGGTGTCGACGATGATCTTGCGCCCGGTGAGGCCCGTGTCGGCGCGCGGCCCCCCCACTTCGAACCTGCCGGTGGGGTTGATCAGCACCCGCGCCTTGTCGGCGTCGAGCGACGCGGGGATCAGCGGCTCGATGACGTGTTGCATGAGGTCGGGCTGGAGCAGCGTGTCGATGTCGACGTTGGGCTGGTGCTGAGTCGAGCACACCACGGTCTCGAGCGTGCGGGGAACGACCCCCTCGTAGCCGATCGTGACTTGGACCTTCCCGTCGGGCCGCAGGTACGGGAGCAGGCCCGACTTGCGGACCTCGGCGAGCCGTTCCGCCACCCTGTGCGCCAGCCACAGCGGCATCGGCATGAGGTCGTCGTTGTCCCGGCACGCGTAGCCGAACATCATCCCCTGGTCGCCGGCCCCCTGGGTGTCGAGTGGATCGGAGATCCCGGCGGCGGTGCGTTCCTCGTGGCTGTGGCTCACGCCTTCCTCGATGTCCGGCGATTGCTCCTGCAGTGCCACGGTCACGCCGCAGGTCGCGCCGTCGAAGCCGATCTTGGAGCTGGTGTAGCCGATGTCGGTGATCGTGCGACGCACCACCACGGGAATGTCGACGTAGGTGGAGGTGGTGATCTCGCCGGCCACCACAGCCCACCCGGTCGTAACCAGGGTCTCGCACGCCACCCTGCCGTCGGGGTCGTCCTTGAGGATCTCGTCGAGGACCGCGTCGGAGATCTGGTCCGCCATCTTGTCGGGGTGGCCCTCGGTGACGGACTCGGAGGTGAACAGGCGCAGGGGTCGGCTCATCAGCAGAATCCTAGTGCTCCCCCGTGCCGAGTGGTGGTGAGATGCTCTATATGGTCACCTGGCCACCACTCGGCAGATGCTCTCAGTCGATCTCGGGGACGTCCTGCGGCGGTTCCGGCCCGGTGTAGCTGGCGGCCGGCCGTATGAGCCGATTGTCCGAGGCCTGCTCGAGAATGTGCGCGGTCCAGCCGATCACCCGGCTGCAACCGAAGGTGGGCGTGAACAGCGCGGGGGGCATGCCGATCATCTCCATGACCACGCCCGAGTAGAACTCGACGTTGGGATAGAGCATGCGGCCGGGCTTGAGCTCCTTGAGGACCTCGACCGCCTTCTTCTCGACGTACTTGGCGAGCTCGACCTTGCGACTGCCGGGCTCGAGCTTCTCCGCCACGCCACGCAGCAGGACCGAGCGTGGGTCGTCGGTCTTGTAGACGCGGTGTCCGAAGCCCATGAGCCGCTTGCCGTGCTCGACCGCGTCGCGCAGCCACGGCTCGGCGTTCTCCTCCGAGCCGATCTCCCGAAGCATGTCGAGGGCGCGGCTCGGGGCCCCGCCGTGGAGCGGTCCCGACAGCGCCCCGAGGGCCCCGAGGACGGCCGAGCCCAGGTCGGCGCCGGTCGAGGTGATCACTCGGGCGGTGAAGGTCGAAGCGTTGAAGCCGTGGTCGATCGTGGCGATGAGGTACTGCTCCATGGCGCGGGCGTGCTCCGGGGCGGGGACCTCGCCGGTAAGCATGTAGAGGTAGTTGGACGCATGCGAGAGGTCATCGCGCGGCTCGACCGCTTCGTCGCCGTTATGAAGCCGGTAGAGAGCCATGATGAGGATCGGGAACACGGCGCAGGTCCGCAGCGCCTCGGTGCGCAGCTGGGCTCGGTCTGTGTCCAGGTTCGGCTTGAAGTCCTGCGACGACGCGTAGACGCTGTAGGCGGCCCGCAGCGCTTCGAGGGGAACGAAACGGTCTCCCAGAGTTGCGATCGAGGCCATGTGCCGCTTGACCTCGTCGGGAATCACCCGCAGTGGCCGTATCTCCTCCTCGAACGCCTCCCGTTCGCTGCGGTCGGGGAGATGGCCTTCGAACATCAGGTGCCAGACGTCCTCGAGAGTCCTCTTCTCGGCGAGCTCCACCGCGCTGTACTGGCGGTAGTGGTAGAAACCCTCGCTGCCCCGCACGTCGCCGAGATCGGTGTGCGCCACGTGTACTCCCTCGAGACCTTCTGGGATCTCGACGTCGTGGATGTCGACGGGGGCGATCCGGGCGATGCGCATCATGTCTCGCATCGAGACGATGCCCACCAGCTCAGACCCTTTGACCACGGGGACGTGCCGGTAGGGGGCTTGGGAGAGGTTCCTGAAGGCCTCGACCGAGTCCTCGTCGGGCGACGCGGTGTGGGGATCCTCGGTCATCCACTGTGCCACCGTCGCGGTGGCGGCCTGGCCTCCCTCGGCCGCGAACCGCACCAGGTCGCGCTCGGTCAGGATCCCGGTGACCCGGCCCCCTTCAACCACGACCACGGACCCGACGCCGACCTCCATCATGCGCTTTCCGACCTCGGCGATCGTGTCCGATTCGGAGGCGGTCACGACCGGGTGGCTCATGAGATCGGCCACGCTGCGCATCTTGGTGTCCTTAGCCATCCGCTACTCCTTCAGTAGGCATCCGCTACCCCTTCAGTAGTCGCACCACTTGATCCATCACGGCTTCCGCCAGGGCGGTCTTGCTCACCAGCCCGACATCCACGTTCCCCTCGGGCCCCGCGATCACGGCGCGGTTGGTGCGGGCCCCGAACCCCGAGTCAGAGCTCGACACGTCGTTGGCGACGATCAGGTCGGCCCCCTTGGAGCTGCGCTTGGCCGCAGCGAGACGGCCCAGCTCCTGCGGGTCGCTCTCCGTCTCGGCCGCAAAGCCCACCAACAGGGACCCGCTCTTCCTCAGCCGGGGGTTCTCGCCCAGCTCCTTGAGGATGTCGGGAGTGGCCACCAGCTCCACGGCCGGCGCGCCCGCCGCCTTCTTGAGCTTCTTGAGCTCGGCCCGGCTCGGCTTGAAGTCGGCCACCGCGGCCGCCTTGACGACCACATCGGCATCTCCGGCGGCCTCGAGGACGGCGGTGCGCATGTCGTCGGTGGTCCTGACTCGAACGAGATCGACTCCGGTAGGTGGTCGCAAAGAGGTGTCGCCCACGACCAGAGTCACCTTCGCCCCCCGCCGGGCGGCCTCGGAGGCGAGCGCAAATCCCATGAGCCCGGAGGAGCGGTTGCCTATGAAGCGGACCGGATCGATCGGCTCCTGAGTACCGCCGGCGGTCACGAGCACCCGTTTTCCGGCCAGCTGGTCGGGTGCCTCGAGGAGGTCGAGTGCCACGGCCAAGATCTCGGACGGCTCCACCATCCTGCCGTAACCCCGGTCACCCGACAGCAGGGGGCCGGAGGCGGGGCCTAGAAAGCGGGCGCCTCGCTGGGACAGCAGGGCGCAGTTGGCCTGGGTGGCGGGGTGCTCCCACATCTCGGTGTGCATCGCCGGCACGAGGAGCAGGGGGCAGCGAGCCATCAACAGCGTGGCCGAGAGGAGGTCGTCGGCCGCGCCGGTGGCGAGCCGGGAAAGGGTGTGGGCGGTGGCCGGAGCCACGACTACCAGGTCTGTGGCTCGGGCGAGCTCGACGTGGGCTACCTCGCCGCCGTCGGTGAAGATCTCGGTGACGACCTCTCGCCCGGTCACCGACGCAAACGTCTGGCGCCCCACAAAGCGCTCCGCCGAGGGAGTCATCAACACCGTCACCTCGGACCCCAGCTCCGACAGGCTGCGGGCCACCTCGACCACCTTGTAGGCGGCGATCCCGCCGGTCACGCAAAGCAGAACCCGGGCCGGCGCTTTCATGGTGAGGCGCTAGAGCCGGTTACCGAGGGCGGCTCGCTTCGCGGCGGACGGCGCCGGCCACGGCGGCTACTTGATCCCGTCGGCGGTCCGTTCGTAGCTGATCTTGCCCTCTGCCACTTCCTGGAGCGCTATGGACAGAGACTTGGGCGCCCGGTCGGCGCGCAGCGGAACCTGCGGAGGCGTGAACTCGGCGATGCCCTCACCCAGCTGAGAGAAGTATGAGTTGATCTGGCGGCTACGCTTGGCGGCCAGGATCACCAGGGTGTACTTGGAGTCGACGTCCTCGAGGAGCTTCTCGATCTTCGGTTCGATCATCATGTCTGGTACTTCCTTCCTAATCACGGGACTGTCACAGGGCGGTTGGGGGCGGAGCGCGGCGGCTGCGTACTTTCTTACCCGTCCAGTATACGGAGCAACTCCCCTACGGCGTCGTCGGCCCGCTCGTTGACGATTATGTGGTCGTAGCTGTCGGCGTGCTCTAGTTCGCCGCGAGCCGCCTCGGTCCGCTGTGTCATGGTCCCCGCGTCCTCGGTCCCCCTCCCGGCGAGGCGAGCTTCGAGCTCTTCGAGGGAAGGGGGTTTGATGAACACCAACAGGGCATCGGGGAGGGACTCTCGCACCTGCAGCGCTCCCTGGACGTCTACTTCCAGAACCACGTCGTGGCCCGCCTCGAGCGCGTCCTCGACGGGGCGGCGGGGGGTTCCGTAAAGGTGCCCGTACACCTCCGCCCACTCCAGCAGCTCACCGATCTCGGCCAGCGCCCGAAAGCTCTCTTGCGATAGAAAGCGGTATTCGGTTCCGTCCCGCTCACCGGGGCGGGGGGCTCTTGTCGTGGCCGACACCGAAAGGATCGTCTCGGGCCGGCGGGCGAGCAGGCCCAGCACCACCGTCCCCTTGCCGGCCCCCGAGGGCCCGGACACAACCAGCAGCCGCCCGCGGGCAGGAGGTTTCATGTCCAGCCCCTCGTTTTCCCAGTGGTTCTTAGCGCCGCGGAAACTCTCCGAGCAGGTTCTGCCTCTGCTTCGTCCCGAGGCCCTTCATGCGCCGGGTCTCCGAGATGTCGAGGCGCTCCATGATCTGACGAGCCCGCACGCGGCCCACGCCCGGCAGGGACTCGAGCACCGCGGTCACTTTCATCTTGGCCACGACCGCGTCCTCGCTGCGGTCGAGCAGCTCCCTCAGGGTCGTGCTCCCGCTCTTGAGCTGATCCTTCAGCTCGGCCCTGCGCCGCCTGGCCTCGGCGGCTTTGGCGAGGGCCTCGCGGCGTTGCTCCTGCGTCAGAGGTGGTGGCAAGGGCATGGATCGGACCTCCTTGGACCGTGCTTCTGGTTGGGTCGACCGGAGGCCCCGTGCTCTCGCCCCTCCGGCGGTCGGCAGTATAGGAGATCGAGCCGGATCCGGCAGTTTGGGAGGCTGCCCAGGCCTCGCGAAGCCGATCTTCGGGGTGGCAAACGCGGACCGCGGACCCCTGCACACGTTTTCTTGTGGGTAGACGCTGACCGTGGACATTTGCCCCCACTGTCCGGGCCGGCCGGGGTCGGGTCAGGGCGGGCTCAGCGCCGGTTCAGGAGTCAGGAGCGGCTCAGGGCCGGCTGCGGCGGCTGCCGGGGTCCTCGAGCGGCGCTCCGGCGCGGCACAGGGGACAGGCGGCCGGCTCCCACGAGCTGGCTTCGAGCCGCAAGAGAGAGCTCAGCGGCGCCCCCAGCCCCACCTCTCCCTCGGAGCGATCGAGGAGGGCGCCCACCCCGACGACTTCGGCCCCCCACTGTTGCGCCAGCTCGACCACCTCACGGGCCGACCCCCCGGTCGTGACGACGTCTTCGACCACCAGGACCCGCTCGCCGGTCCCCAGACTGAATCCGCGCCGCAACTTCAACTCGCCCTCGACGCGCTCGGCGAAGACGCTGCGGGCTCCCCCGGCGAGCGCCACCGAAAAACCCAGCACGACGGCACCCAGGGCAGGGCTCGCCACGGCGGCGAAGTCATCAAAGAGATCGGCGAGGGCAGCGCCGAGAGCGCGCGTGGCCTCGGGCCGCTCGAAGACGCGGAACTTCTGCACGTAGAAGTCGGAATGGCGGCCCGAGGAGAGCCGGAAGTGGCCCTTGAGGAGGGCCCCGGAGTCCTCGAGGAGGACACTCACCTGCTCAGGCGTCACCGGGCGAGCTGCGCCCGCAGGGACGCGGCCGCGGCCGCGGGGTCGGGGGCCGCGCTGATCGGTCTCCCGACGACCACGATATCGGCGCCCGCAGCGCGTGCCTCGGGCGCCGACAACGTCCTGCGTTGGTCTCCCGCGACGTCCTGGGGGCCGCGGATGCCCGGCGTGACGAGCAGGGGCCCACCGGCGTCACGGACGCCGAAGCGGGAGCGCAGCTGGGCGACCTCGAGGGGCGAGCACACCAGGCCCGCAGCCCCTCCCTCCAGCGCGATCTCGGCGAGTCGTACGACCTGCTCACCCAACTTGGCCGAGACGCCGAGGCGGGCGAGCAGGGCCTGGTCGAGGCTCGTGAGCACCGTCACCCCCAGCACCTCACAGTCGGGAGCGGCGGCGGCCGCCGCGGCCACCATCTCGGGGCCGCCGCCGGCATGGACGGTGATGTAGGCAGCGCCGATCTCCTGCGCGGCCCCCGCCGCTCCGGCGACCTGAGCCGGGATGTCGTGCAGCTTCAGATCCAAGAAAACCGGCCGGTGCCTCGCCAGATCAACCACCACTCCAGGTCCCAGAGAGCAGAACGCTCCGAGCCCGACCTTGAAGATCCCGGCGCTGGGGCGGGTCAGCTTCGCGAGGCGCTCCAGCTCGTCCCGGTCGGTGCTATCGAGCGCCACGCACAGAGGGGAGTGGAGCTCAGGGGCGAGCTTCACCATGCCCGGTCCCCGGGGTGGCCGATCGCCCAACATGTGCATTCCGCCACCGATTCGGTGGTCAATCGCACAACATGGGCGTTTGAGCACCTTGCGTCAGAGAGCCGGCCGGCGGCCGGTTTCGCGTGGGAACGTCCAAGCTCGTCAGGTGGCAAGCTTGACGGCCCCCACCAGCTCTCCCACCGAGCCGACCCCGTGCCGTTCCATGTAGGCCTCGATGCCGCGGGTGACCTCGAGCGCGGCGCGCGGGTTGATGAAGTTGGCGGTGCCCACGGCGACTGCGGTGGCGCCGGCGAGGATCAGCTCGAGAGCGTCGCTCGCCGCGACGATGCCTCCCTGCCCGATGATGGGCGCTTCCGGAAAAGCCTGGTGGACCTCGTGCACCGCGCGTACTGCGACGGGACGGATGGCGGGCCCGGACAGCCCCCCGATGGTCCCGGCGAGCCTGGGCACCCGCTCCTCGACGTCGATCGCCATGCCGAAGACGGTGTTGATTAGCGACAAACCCGCGGCGCCCGCATCCAACGCGGCGCCCGCTATCTCGACCAACGAGGTGACATTGGGTGAAAGCTTGGCAAACACCGGCATCCGGGGCAACGCCTGGACGACCGCCGAGGTCACCGCCGCGGTCGAGGCGGCGGAATGAGCGAACATATTGGCTTGGTCCTCGAGGTTCGGGCAGGAGATGTTGAGCTCGACGGCCGCGATGCCCCGGCCCCCGGTGCGCAACTTGTCGGCGACCTTCACGAACTCTCCCACGCTGTTCCCGGCGACCGAGGCGAACACTGTGGCGTCCTGGCGCCTCAGCCGAGGGAGGTCCTCGGCAAGGAAGTAGTCGACGCCCTTGTTCTGGATGCCGATTGCGTTGAGCATGCCTGCCGGCGTCTCGCACATCCGGGGCGTGGGCTTGCCCTTCCACGGCGACGCAGTCATCGACTTCACGATGATTCCGCCGAGCTGCGACAGCTCCACGAAGTGAGCCCCCTCGCGGCCCGCTCCGAAGGTGCCGGAGGCAAGCAAGACCGGGCTTCGGAGCGCCACGTTGCCGAGCTGAGCCGCCAGCGATGCCATCAGTTTCCCGGAGGGGGCAGCTCTGCCGCAGGAGCCGTGTCCGCTCCCGAGCGGGCTGCAGCTCCGCCGGGTAGCTCCTCGGGCTGTTCCGGCGTCACGGCCCCCTCGGCCTCGAACCAGCACACGCTGGCGCCGTCGAACACGGGACCCTCGGTACAGACGCGGGCGTAGACGTGCTCCTCGACCCCCGAGCGGCTGGAGCCGGTGCGGACGGGGATCACGCAAGTCATGCAGACCCCGTAGCCGCACGCCATGAGCTCCTCGACCGCGACCTGAAGCGGCAGTGCTCGCTCGTTGCACATCTGTGCGACCGCGGCGAGCATGGGGTGGGGGCCGCAGGCGTAGACGATGTCGGAAGAGCAGCGCTCGACCATGTCGTCGATCACGTCGGTCACCACTCCCTGCTGGCCCATGCTGCCGTCCTCGGTGGTGATGCGGGACACGGACGCCAGCCGCCTGACGTCGATGGCGTTGAGCAGGCGATGGATCGAGCGGGCCCCCATGATCACATCGACCCGGTGACCTTCGTTGCGCAGCTCGTCCGCCAGAAAGAACAGCGGGGCGGCCCCGATCCCGCCTCCGATCAGCAAGCAGTGCGAGCGCTGCGCGGGCAGCTTGAAGCCTCGGCCGCAGGGCCCCAGTAGCCCCACCGTGTCGTGGGCACGCGCCTGTGACAGGTGCTTGGTCCCCGGCCCCCTGATATCGAAGACGATCTCGATCGTCGCCGCCCATCCCCCGCGCTTGTGCACCCGGTAGACGGAGAAGGGGCGGCGCAGAATGAACGAGCGATCGGTGTCGGAGGCGACGTCGACGAACTGGCCGGGTGTCACCTGTTCGCCGATCTGGGGCGCGACGATCGTGAGCGAGTGGAAGTGCTCGCCGTATTTCTTGTGAGTGAGAACTTCCCCCACCGCGGTCTGCATGGCTATGAAAGGTAGTCCTGCAGTGACCGCACGCGCGCAGGATGCCCCGCAAGCGACTCGATCGCCTGTACCGCAGCCGCCATTGCGGCCACCGTCGTGATCGACGGTACCCCCGCCTCGACCGCCGCGGTGCGGATGAAGTAACCGTCGCTGCGGGCGCGCGGCCCCCAGGGAGTGTTGAGGACGAGATCGATCTCGCCCCGGCGCAACCGCTCGACGACGTTGTCAGTGACATCCCCTCCATCCGCCCCATGGGCCCCACTCGCCGAGGCTTTCGTCACCACGGCCGCGTCCACGCCCCAGCGCCGCAGCACCTCCGCGGTCCCTTTGGTGGCGAGGATCTCGAAGCCGAGCTCTGCCAGCCGCTTGGCCGGCCACACCACCGCCCGCTTGTCGCGGTCGGCCACCGAGATGAACACCGTGCCCTTCGCCGGGAGCTTCACCCCCGCGCCTATCTCGGCCTTCCCGAACGCCCGGCCGAAGCTGTCGTCGATGCCCATGACCTCCCCGGTGGAGCGCATTTCCGGCCCCAGGACGGTGTCGGTGCCGGGGAAGCGGTCGAACGGCATCACCGCCTCCTTGACTGCGATGTGGGAGACGTTCGAGATCCCCGACCCCTGCGGGACCAAGCTCTCGCTTCGCAGCTGCGCCAGGGTGGCGCCCGCCATTACCCGCGCCGCCACCTTGGCGAGCGGGACGCCGGTCGCCTTGGACACGAACGGCACGGTGCGCGCAGCGCGCGGGTTGGCCTCGAGCACATATACGGTCTCGTCTTTGAGCGCGTACTGCACGTTCACCAGCCCTCGCACTCCGAGCCCTCTTGCGAGCGCCTCGGTGTGCTCGCAGACGAGCTGGATCTGGCGCTCGCTCAGCGTGATGGGCGGCAGGGTACAGGCCGAGTCGCCGGAGTGGATGCCCGCCTCCTCGATGTGCTCGAGCACCCCACCAACCAACATCTCGGCGCCGTCGAAGACCGCGTCGCAGTCGATCTCGATGGCCCCCTCCAAGAACCGGTCTACCAGCACCGGGTGCTCGGCCCGGGCCGTCCTCTGACCGTGAGCGGACAGGTAACGCCTCAGCTCGCGCTCCGAGTAGACGATCTCCATCGCCCGGCCTCCGAGCACGTAGGAGGGGCGCACAAGAACCGGGTAGCCGATGGTCGTGGCCGTGGCCACGGCTTCTTCCAGCGAGCGCGCAATCCCACCGGGGGGGTGCGGCAGGCGGAGGTCGGCCAGCAGGGCGCAGAAGCGCTCGCGGTCCTCGGCCCGGTCGATGGCCTCTACCGGGGTTCCCAGGATGCTCACGCCGGCGGCGTCGAGCGCGGCGGCGAGCTTCAGAGGGGTCTGGCCCCCCAGGGTCAGGATGACGCCGTCGGGGCGTTCCCGCTCGACCACGTTCATGACGTCCTCGAAGGTCAGAGGCTCGAAGTAGAGGCGGTCGGAGGTCTCCGGGTCGGTCGAGACCGTCTCGGGATTGCAATTAACCATGATGGTCTCGTAACCGGCATCTCTCAGGGCGAGGGCCGCGTGCACGCAGCAATAGTCGAACTCGATGCCCTGGCCGATGCGGTTTGGCCCCGCCCCCAGGATCACGATCTTGGGAACCGGGCGCGGCAATCCCTCGTCCTCGTCCTCGTAGGTCGAGTAGAGGTAGGGGGTCAGCGCCTCGAACTCTGCGGCGCAGGTATCGACGGTCTTGTAGCTCGGCAGCACCCCGAGAGCCTTGCGCCGCGCCCTCACCTCTGCCTCGGAGCAGGACAGGAACGAGGCGATGTCTGCGTCGGCCAGACCGAGCCGTTTGGCGCGCCGCAGTCCGTCTCCGCCGAGGGCACCGAGGGCGCCGGCCTCCCGGATCTTCCGGCGTTCGTCGACGAGGCGTTGGAGCTGAGCCACGAACCAGGGGCCGAGCCTCGCCGTCTTCGCCACCTCGCCTTGCGCCAGGCCAAGCTCGAGGGCGCGCTCGACTAACTCGAGGCGATCAGGATGATGCTCGGCCAGTCTTGCGCTCACTTGCTCCGCGGACAGCCCGCCGGCATGGCTCGGCTCCGGCTCGAGCGCCCGCCGGCCCTTGTTCAGTGCCTCGAGGAAGGTGCGGCCTATGGCCATGACCTCTCCCACCGACTTCATCTTGGTCCCGAGGCCCCCCGAGGCCGGAAACTTCTCCATCGAGAAGCGCGGCAGCTTGACCGCCACGTAGTCGATAGACGGTTCGAACGAGGCCGGTGTGACGCCGGTGATGTCGTTGGGTATCTCGTCCAGGGAGTAGCCGACCGCGAGCTTGGCTGCGATTTTGGCGATTGGGAACCCCGTCGCCTTGGAGGCCAGCGCACTCGAGCGCGACACGCGCGGGTTCATCTCGATGATGACCCGGCGGCCGGTGGCGGGTTCGATGGCGAACTGCACGTTGGAGCCCCCGGTCTCGACTCCGACCGCCCGCATGACCCTGACTCCGTCGTCGCGCATCGCCTGGTACTCGACATCAGTGAGGGTCATCGCCGGGGCCACGGTCACAGAGTCCCCGGTGTGAACGCCCATAGGGTCGAGGTTCTCGATCGAGCACACGACGACGACGTTGTCGTTGCGGTCGCGCATCAGCTCGAGCTCGAACTCCCTCCAACCTTCGATGGACTCTTCGACCAGCACCTCTGAGATGCTGGACAGGCGCAGTCCCTCGGCCGCCACCCTCGTCACAGAGTCGAGGTCGGAGACCACTCCCGAGCCTCCCCCGCCGAGCACGTAGGAGGGCCGGATGATGACCGGCAAACCGATCTCCTCCGCGGCGGCCGCGGCCTCGGCCACGGTGTAGGCGAACGCCGAGCGCGGCAGCGATAGCCCCGCGGCGGTCATCGTCTCCTTGAACAGGCGCCTGTCCTCGGCCCGCCGGATCGTCTCGCTGGAGGCGCCGATGAGCTCGACCGAGGAGGCCTCGAGCGTGCCCGAGGAGTGGAGCTCCATCGCGACGTTGAGCGCGGTTTGCCCACCCAGCGTGGGCAGAAGCGCGTCGGGGCGCTCTCGTTCGATGACCGCGGCGACGTAGTCGGCGGTGATGGGCTCGATGTAGGTGGCCGCGGCGCGCTCGGGATCGGTCATGATCGTTGCCGGGTTCGAGTTCACCAGGACGACCCGATAGCCCTCCTGTTGCAACGCCCGGCACGCCTGGGTTCCGGAGTAGTCGAACTCGCAGGCCTGTCCGATGACGATCGGGCCGGAGCCGATCACCAGGATCGAGGTGAGGTCTGTGCGAGCCGGCATCAGCTCGGCTCTTTCGCTACGGCCCGCACAGAGCAGAGCGGGCGCCGGTCGCGGCTAGCGGCGGCGGCGTTCGGCCCCTCTGGCGTCTGCCGCCCGCTTGCTCCGAGCGAGCTTCTTGCGCTGCCTGTCCTTCTTCCACCTGACCGACTTGCGGTCTCCTCTGCCCAAGCTGCTTGCTCCCTTCTAGAGTTAGCGAGCAACTCTAGCCCTTCGGGGAGGCCAGGGCGGGCGCGGGGAGCGGTGCGGCGGCGGGGAAGGATGCCATGAGCTCCGAGAAGCGCTCGAACAGGTAGCGGGCGTCGCGGGGGCCGGGCCCGGACTCCGGGTGGTACTGGACCGAGAAACAGACCCCATCCACGGCGATGCCTTCGATCGTCGAGTCGTTGAGGTTCACGTGCGTGACCCTGGCGCCGCTCTGGTCGAGCGAGCCGGGCGTCACCGCAAAGCCGTGGTTCTGACAGGTGATCTCGACGCGGCCGTCCTCGGCGCGGCGGACGGGGTGGTTGCCGCCCCGGTGCCCGAACGGCAGCTTGTAGGTGCTCCCACCGAGCGCCAGGCTCAGGATCTGATGGCCGAGGCAGATGCCGAACACGGGGATCCTTCCGATTAGCTCGGAGGTGGTGGCGATGACTCCGCTGAGGGGCCCGGGGTCGCCGGGGCCGTTGGATAAAAGGACGCCGTCGTAGTCGCCGGCAAGGATGTCGGAGGCAGGGGTCGAGGCCGGGAGCACGGTGACCTCGCAACCCCGACGAGTGAGCAGGTCGAGCATGTTCGACTTGATGCCGAGGTCGAGGGCTGCCACTCGCCGGGCCGGAGCTTTACCGAGGACCGGCGCGCGCACATAGGGGGCCGGCGTGGTCACCTCTGAGACGAGGTCGAGGTTCTCGTAGGAGGGCGACGAGCGGGCGATGTCGATCAGCTCCGAGGCGTCGGTGACGGCGCTCGACAGCGCGCCTTTGAGCGCGCCGCGGCTGCGGACGTGACGGGTGAGCGCCCGCGTGTCGATCTCGGTTGCGGCCACGACCCCGCGGCGCTCGAGGTAGGAGGACAGCGAGCCCGTCGCCCGCCACGAGCTGTAGGTGGCGGACGCCTCCCTCACGAGCAACCCTGCCGCCCACGGTCTGCTCGCCTGATCGTCCTCGTCGTTGACGCCGGTGTTTCCGATATGCGGGGCGGTGAGGGCCACGATCTGGCCGTGATAGCTGGGGTCGGTGAGCACCTCCTGATAACCGGTCATCGAGGTGTTGAAGCAGACCTCACCGGTGATCGTCCCGAGCGTGCCCAGAGCCTCGCCGGAAAAGACCCTGCCGTCCTCGAGCGCCAGCAGCGCTCCGGGCGCTCGCCTCATGCCGGCACCTCCAGGGGAGCGGCGGCAAAGGTCACGGCACCATCGTGCACGGTCCACAGCACCCGGCCCCTGAGCCGCCGGCCCGCGAAGGGAGTGTTGCGGGAGCGGGAGGCGAAGGCGCGAGGATCGACCGTCCAGGAGGCGCGGGGATCGAAGACCACGAGGTTGGCGGGCCTCCCCACGACGATACCCCCGTGCTCTGGGAGCCCCAGGATGCGAGCGGGTGCGGCCGACATCCGCTCGAACAGCTCGCTGAATCCGAGGTGCCCCGGCTCGACCAGCTCGGTCACCGCGAGTCCGAGGGCGGTCTCCAGACCGACCAGTCCCGGCGGGGCGAGCACAAGCTCGACCTCTTTTTCCTCTACGGCGTGAGGAGCGTGGTCGGTGGCGATCGCAGCGATGGTCCCGTCGGCGAGGCCGGCCACCACTGCGGCCCGGTCCTCCTCCGTTCGTAGCGGGGGGTTGACCTTGGCGTTGGGGTCGTAGCCCTCGAGGGCGGCGTCGGTCAGGGTGAAGTGGTGTGGGGTCGCCTCGGCGGTCACGGCCACGCTCTGCTCCTTGGCGCGGCGGACGAGCTCGACCGTTCCGGCGGTCGAGATGTGCAGCAGGTGGAGACGGCAGCCGGTGAGCTTAGCGAGGGCGATGTCGCGCGCCGCCATCAGCTCCTCGGCCTCGGCGGGGGTGCCCCTCAGCCCCAGGGCCATCGAGCGCTCGCCCTCGTGCATCTGCCCACCCCGGGCGAGGCTCGCCTCCTCGCAGTGCTCGGCGTAGATACCGTCGAATCCCGAGAGATACTCCATCGCCCTCCGGGCGAAGAGCGCGTCCTGGACGCCGTGACCGTCATCGGTGAAGAGGCGCACCCGGGCTGGGCCGCGCGCCATCTCGCCGAGGTCGGCCATCTCCACTCCCTTCAGGCCGCGCGACAGCGCCCCCGCAGGCACGACCTCGACCAGCCCGACGCTCTGGCCTCTCGCCCACACCTTCTCCACCACCGCGGCGCTGTCCGCCACCGGGTCGGTGTTGGGCATGGCACACACGGCGGTGAAGCCGCCGGCTGCAGCCGCAGCCGAGGCCGAGGCGATGTCCTCCTCGTCCTCACGCCCCGGCTCTCGCAGGTGGGTGTGAAGGTCGACCAGACCCGGTCCCAGCAGCGCCCCGTCGAGGTCGATCACTTCGGCCCCCTGCGGGTCGAGACCTCGGCCCAGAGCCTGAACCACCCCCTCGGCCACCAGGACGTCGGCCACCTCGTCTCGGCCTGACTCGGGGTCTACGACCCGGGCGCCGGAAAACAGTAATGCCGATGATGCCGAGTGGTGGTTAATGGCTGCTGGGTGACCATTTATGACCACTCGGCACCACCACCCCCGCTTTCTCTGCCGCCCAGCATCAGATAGAGCAGGCTCATGCGCACCGCGAGGCCGTTCGACACCTGATCCAGGATGATCGCGCGCTCGGACTCCGAGGCCTCGGCCGAGATCTCGACCCCGCGATTCAGGGGGCCGGGATGCATGACGAGGGCCTCCGGCTTCATGCGATGCAGCCGCTTGGAATCAAGCCCCCAGCAGGCCGCGTACTCACGATCGGAGGGGAACAGCTGCTCGGCTTGGCGCTCCTTCTGAACGCGCAGCAGGTAGCAGACGTCGATGTCGGCGATGACCTCGTCGAGGTCGTACACGAGCTTCGCGCCCCATGCCGCGGCCGTCTTTGGAACCAGCGTCGGAGGGCCTACAAGAGTCACGCTCGCTCCCATGGCGAGCAGTCCCTTGACGTTGGACCTCGCCACACGCGAGCTCACCACGTCGCCGACGATCGCCACCTCCAAGCCCTCGAAGTCCTTGAAGCGCCTGCGGATCGAGAACAGGTCGAGCAGAGCTTGGGTGGGGTGCTCGTGGCGGCCGTCGCCGGCATTGATCACGCTTGCCTTCACCCACCGGGCGAGCTGATGCGGGGCGCCCGACGCTCCGTGGCGCACGACGATGGCGTCTACCCCCATCGCCTCGAGCGTCCAGGCAGTGTCCTTGAACGATTCTCCCTTGGCGACCGAGGACTTGCCGTCGGCGGAGAAGTTGATGACGTCTGCGCTCAGGCGTTTGGCAGCCAGCTCGAACGAGATGCGGGTGCGGGTGGAGGCCTCGTAGAAGAGATTGCACACGGTTCTCCCCCGGAGCGTCGGGAGCTTCTTGATCGGGCGATGGGTGACCTCGAGCAGCGACTCGGCCGTATCCAGGATCCTGGTTATGTCCGAGGCGGAAAGCTGGTCCATGGACAAGAGGTGGTCGATCATGCGCGGCCCCCGCTGAGCTTTGAAATCATCACTGCGTCCTCTCCGTCGGTCTCCGTGAGATGCACCGAGACGATTTCGTGGGCCGAGGTCGGCAGGTTGCGGCCTACGTGATCGGCGCGGATGGGGAGCTCGCGGTGGCCTCGGTCGACGAGTACCGCCAAGCGCACCACTCGCGGACGCCCGAGGTCGAGTAGGGCGTCGAGCGCGGCCCGGATCGTGCGGCCGGTGTAGAGGACGTCGTCCACCAGTACCGCGGTGAGGCCGTTCACGTCGGCGGACACGGTGGTCGCCTCCACCGAACGCGGCCGCTTGAGCGCGACGTCGTCGCGGTACAGCGTGACGTCGAGCGCGCCCGAGGGCACGGTCACGCCCTCGAAGGAGGCGATGGCGGCCGCCAGCCGCTCGGCCAGGGGCGCTCCTCGGGTCCTGATCCCGACCAGGCAGAGGTCCTCGGCCCCCTTGTTGTGCTCGACTATCTCGTGAGCGATCCGGGTGAGCGCGCGCCGAATCTCCTCCGACTCCATCACGTGGGCCGGCCCGGGCGGCGGGGCCGGTTCGGCGTGGTCGCGGGAGAGGCCCCCACTCATCAAAAAACGCTTCCCTCTGAAAATGTGGCCAGGGAAGCGCGCGTGTGCAGAGCGAACATCGTGCTCCTTTCCGGCCTCACGGGGCCGAGTTAAAGGACCGTTGTGGGCCCGACGCTATCGCGCCCCGGCCCCCAAAGCAAGGACAGCCGCGTTTTGAGCGCCTCTCGATACCGTTTTCGGTACTCTGAGGCCCCTAAAAGTTTTCTCTGGTCAGGCTCGGGCCGATTTTCCCTCTGCTATCCGGCCCAGCACCCCGTTCACGAAGCGGCCCGAGTCGTCGGTCGACAGCGACTTCACCAGCTCGACGGCCTCGTTGATCGCCACCGCCACCGGGATGTTCTCCCCCCACAGCAGCTCGCAGGTGGCCATGCGCAGCACGGTTCTGTCCACGACCGGCATCCGCTGAAGACCCCAGCGGTCGGCGTACTTGACGATTAGCTCGTCGATTTCGACCTGGTGCTCTTGGACGCCTTCGACAAGACCGCGCGCGTAGTCGACGACGTCTTCTTTCTCTCGCTCGTCGAGTGGCTCGCTCGGTTTTTCTCTGTCGCGATCGCCGAGCCGATCGCTCGTTTTTTCTCTGTCGCGATCGTCGAGTCGCTCGCTCGGGTTTTTTCTGGTGCCCTCGAGCAGCGCTTCCACCGGGTCGACGGTGTCCTCGGCGGCGGGGATGACCCAACCGTGATGCTCACGCTCGAAGAACGCCTCCACCGGCGAGCGACCGCGGATCTCGGCTTCGTAGAGCACGTCGAGCGCGAGCCGGCGGGCGGCGCGACGGCCCTTCAAGAGCTCACGCCCGCGACATGTAGGTGCCGGAGCGAGTGTCTACCTTGATCCTCTGGCCTTGCTCGATGAAAAGGGGCACCTGCACGACGGCCCCGGTCTCGACCGTCGCCGGCTTCAGCGCGCCCGAGACACGGTCGCCCTTGTGGCCCGGCTCGGTCCCGGTGACTTCGAGCTCGAGCGACAACGGGAGCTCGGCGCCGATCGGGGTGCCTTCGTAAGTCGGGACCAGGCAGGTGATGCCGTCGCTGAGAAAGCGGCGGGATTCGCCCAACAGCTCCGGGTCGACGTGGACCTGCTCGTAGCTCTCGTTGTCCATGAACACAAGCCCGGCATCGTCCTCGTAGAGGTACTGCATCTCCCGCTTGTCGAGCACCGCGAGATTGACCTTCTCGTCGGCGCGGAAGGTCCGGTCGGTGACCGCGCCCGACTTGACGTTCTTGAGCTTGGTCTTCACGAACGCCTGGCCCTTGCCCGGCTTCACATGTTGATAGTTGACGATCGTGAAGAGGTCTCCGGAGAGCTCGAGCGTCTGGCCCGGTCGCATGTCGTTGGTGGAGATCAAAGTAGTGGCCCCCCTCACACTTCCAAGAGGTCGTCCTTGGGGGCCGAGCCGAGGACCTCGCACCCCTGCTCCGTCACCAGGACGCAGTCCTCGATCCGAACGCCGAACTTGCCGTTGAGGTAGACGCCCGGCTCGATCGTCACCACGTCGTGGGCCTTGAGCGCCCTTGCGTCGAGGTCCTCCTCGGGAGACTTGCCGAGCCGGGGGGCCTCGTGGATGTGGAGTCCCACACCGTGACCCAGCGAGTGGGGGAACTCGTCGCCGTGTCCTGCCCCCTTGATGAGGCTGCGGGCGGCGACATCTACGTCCTCGGTCCCGGCCCCCGCCTTGGCCGCGGCGATCCCCTCCTTCTGCGCCCTCAGAACCAGCTCGTATGTCTCACGCTGCTCGTCGCTTGCGCCCCCCAGCACGACCGTCCGGGTCAGGTCCGAGCAGTAGCCCTCGAAGCGGCACCCGAAGTCCATCAACACGATGTCTCCTCGCTGCAGAGCTCGCTCCGAGGGGGTGTGGTGTATGTGGGCGCTCAGGGGGCCGCTTCCGACGATCGGCTCGAAGGACACAGCCTCGGCCCCCGAGCTGCGCAAATGGACCTCCAGGTCCAGGGCCACCTCTCGCTCGGTGGCACCTTCGATCAGGCGCGATAGCACCCATGAGAAGCCTTCATCGCCGATGCGGATCGCCTCGCGCAGCAGCGCGACCTCCTCCTGATCCTTGGTGCGACGCAGGTTTTCGACCAGAGACTTCGTGGGAACCAGCTCGACCCCGTCCAGTCGTTCCGTGAGCGATCCGAGGCTCGCGACAGAGAGGTTCGTCGCCTCTATCCCGACCCTGCTCACGCCGTCGAGCCGTTCCCTCAAGGCGTCGCTCATGCGGTGAGCGTAGATGAGCACCTCGGCCCCCTGAACCATGTCGGCGGCCCTCGCCGCATAGCGCGCGTCCGACATGAACAGGGCCTCAACATCGGTGATCAGCACCTGCCCGTTGCTGCCCGAGAAGCCGGTGAGATAGCGCACGTTGGCGAGGTCGGTGACCAGCAGCGCCTCGGCGTCGTTGGCCGAGAGCGACTCCCTCACGCGTTTGATGCGGGCTTCGTGATCCACGCCCTCAGCTTCTCACGACGTTGGCGAGGGCGCGCAGCCCGAGCACGTATGAGTCGGCGCCGAATCCCGAGACCAGCCCCCGGCATCTCTCCGCAGTGACGGAGACGCGGCGCCACTCCTCACGGGCGTGGATGTTGGAGAGGTGTACCTCGACCACCGGGTAGCCGACCGCCTCGATGGCATCGGCGATGGCACGGCTGGTGTGGGCGTAGGCACCGGGGTTCAGCAGGGCGCCTTCGACCTCGCCGATGCCGACATGCAGCAGCTCGATGATCTCGCCCTCCCGTGCGCTCTGGTGGATCGAGAGCTCGAGATCGAGCGTGTGAGCCTCGTTTGTGAGCCGCTCGTCGATGTCTGCGAGCGAGCTTGAGCCGTAAACGGAAGGATCGCGCAAGTGGACCAGGTTGAGGTTGGGGCCGTGGATTACCAATGCCTTCATTTCATCCCTACTCTCTCCAGGGCTCGTTTCAGGACCTGGGGCGGCGCGACCACTCCCGCTCGCGGCAGCCCCAGGCCCTCGAGAACCACGAAGCGCACGTCTCCGTCGTACTTCTTGTCGTGCCGCCAGACCTCTTCGAGCTGGTCGAAGGAGAGCTGGGCGGTGACCGGCAGTCCCAAGGAGCCCAGCAGCCGGCGGTGGAGGGCGACGGCGTCCTCGTTCAACAGACCGAGCTCGGAGGCGAGGAAAGCGGCGCAGATCATGCCCAGCGCGACCGCTTCTCCGTGGCGCATTCGGGAGACGTGCTCGATGGCGTGACCGAAAGTGTGCCCGTAGTTGAGGTAGGCGCGCTCGCCGCTTTCGTGCTCGTCGCGCGCCACCACCGAGGCCTTGACGGCGGCGCTGGTGGCGACGATCTCCTCGAAGAGCTCCGGGTCGCGCTCGAGGATGCTAGGGCCGCGCTCCTCGAGCAGCTCGAGAAGGTCGGGGGCCGCGATGAACCCGTACTTGCAGACTTCGGCGAGGCCGGAGACGAGCTCCTCCTGGGGCAGGCTGGAAAGCACCTCGATGTCGCAGAGAACTGCGGCGGGCTGATAGATGGCGCCGACGAGGTTCTTGCCGTGGCGGGTGTTGACTCCCGTCTTGCCCCCGATGGCGGCGTCCACCTGCGCCAGCAGGGTGGTCGGGACGTGGACGACCGGCATCCCGCGATGGTAGGTGGCGGCGACGAACCCGACCAAGTCCGATAACACTCCCCCGCCCACGCTCACCAACAGGTCGCGGCGGTGAGCGCCCGCGTCGGCGAGAACACCGTAGAGGCGCTCGGCCTGGGCCAGGGACTTCGAGCCCTCACCCTCCGGGACCTCGACCACCTGGCTGGGAAGGCCGGCCCGCTCGACGCTCTCGGCGACCGTGGCGGCGATGTCCGCCAGCAAGGGATGTGTCAGGAGCACCGCCTTCTCTGCTCCCTCGAATGGGGGCAGATACTCGTCGATGGTCTTGGTGAGGCCGCGTCCCACGATCACGTCGTGGGCCCGCCCGGGGACGGCGACCGGGATGCGGCGCACGGTGGGAGGGGGCCGGAGCTTTCCGGCGACCTCGGCGGCGATATCCTCCGGGGCCCTTTGGTCGGTCGCCACCACGACATCGGCGGCGGCTGCGTAGACGCTCCGGCGTGCTTCGTACAGTCCCCCCGGATCGGCGGCGAGAAGCGGTCGCGAGTCGTCCGAGCCGAGCCGCCGCATCGCTTCCTCGAAGGAAACCTCGAGGTGGACCACCATCGCCTCGGCCAGCGCCGCGCGGGTGGCGGCGTCTCCGAGCGCTCCTCCCCCCAGCGCCACCACTCCCGAGCCGCCCATAAGGGCCTCGGCCACGACATCACTCTCGAGCGCCCGGAAGGCGTCCTCGCCGGCGCGGCCGAAGATGTCCTTGATCGCGGCGCCGGCACGAGCCTCGATGAGCGAGTCGCTGTCGGCAAAGGCGCAGCCGAGCCGCTCTGCGAGCAAGTGGCCGACGGTGGACTTGCCCGCACCCATGAACCCCACGAGGACGATCATCGCCTAGTGGTCCTCTCGAGGCGGCGCCGGTGGGCCTCGACGAAATCGTCGAGCGTGTCCCCTCCGAAACTCTCGAGGGCCGCGTCGGCGAGCACCAGTGCGACCACCGCTTCGCACACGACCCCGGCGGCGGGCACCGCGCAGACATCGGTTCTCTCCTGAAACGCCTCCGCCGCCTCGCCACTGTCGAGATCCACGGTCCGCAGCCTCTTCTTGAGGGTCGACAGCGGCTTCATCGCCACCCTCATCCGCAGCGTCCCGCCCATCGAGATCCCGCCCTCGGTCCCCCCCGCCCGGTCGGTCGCGCGGGTGAGGTCGGTGTTTATCTCGTCGTGAGCCTGGGAGCCGCGCCGGAGGGCGAGGTCGAAGCCGTCCCCCAGCTCGACCCCTTTCATGGCGGGCACGGCCATGAGCGCACCGGCGAGGCGCCCGTCGAGCTTGCGGTCCCAGTGGACGTGGCTCCCGAGTCCGCCGGGGACCCCGTGAGCGATGACCTCCACGACGCCCCCGAGCGAGTCGCCCTCCGCCCCCGCGGCTTCGATGGCCTCGATCATGCGTTGAGAGGCGGCGGCGTCGAAGCAGCGCACCGGCGAGGTATCGACCGCCTCGAGGTCGGTGGGCTCGGGGCGGGGGGCCGAGTCGTCGGTGGCCGCGGCCCCGATGCTCACGACGTGGGAGATCACCGAGGTGCCGATCTGGCCCAGCAGCGCCTTGGCCACCGCCCCGATGGCGACCCTCGCAGCGGTCTCCCGGGCGCTCGCCCGCTCGAGCACGTTGCGGGCGTCCGAGAAGCCGTACTTGAGCATGCCGGGCAGGTCGGCGTGGCCGGGCCGGGGCCGGGTCAGCGCTCTCCCCGACGCCTCCCCCTCGAGGGGCATGATGCGCGACCATTTCGCCCACTCGCTGTTGTGGATCTGCAAGGACAGGGGGCTGCCGAGCGTGCGCCCGCTGCGGACCCCCGAGAGCAGCTCGAGGCGGTCCTTCTCGAACTTCATGCGCGGCCCCCGTCCGTAGCCTTGGCGGCGGCGGGCGAGCTCGTCGGACACGATCTTCAGGGAGATGGGAACGCCCGCAGGCAGGCCCTCGAGTATCGCCACGAGGGCCGGGCCGTGGGACTCACCGGCGGTGAGGTATCGGAGCCTGGTCACGGCCCAATCCTCCCACCCCGGCCGGGCCTGCCGAGGCCGCCCCCACCCGAGCCGGCCCCCGCCCCAAAAAGGGGGCAAAGGGACACAGTGTGCGTTAACCCACTGTTTTCGGTGTGCAGAGGTCCACGGTTCCCCTTTGCCACCACCGAATTTCTCCTGAGTGTGCTGTGCGCCACACCCTTGAGCCCGATTCTCTGCTGAGATGCAATCATGGATCGCGCCCAACGAATGCTCGTCGAGCGGCGTTGCTCGCTGCTGGCGGCGCGCCAATACGGGGTCATCACGCGGGGGCAGTTACTCGAGGCCGGGTTGACTCCTCGTCAGGCAGAAAGAATGGTGTCGTCTTCGCGCTGGCGCTCGGTCTTACCGGGCACTTACGCACTCGCGACGGCCTCGACCTCACTGCAGCAGCGCGTGATGGCCGCCGTGCGATGGGCGGGTCCGTCTGCAGCCGCTTCCTTCGAAACCGCCTG
>JALZJN010000301.1 GCA_030859735.1 Actinomycetota bacterium | reverse complement strand
AACATCGTCTACCGCTGTCTCGTCGCCGCTCCGGAGCACGACAAAATCGCTGCTTGACAAACATAGGAGGTCACTTGACCCCGTCGAACTCGGGAGGCTCGCCCAGCTCCAGTGCCAAGAGGACCTCGACCGGCGTGTTGCGGGTCCAGCGGCGCAGGTGACGCAGATCGGTGCCGTCGTAGAAGAGCCCGCTAAGAAAGGCGTCGGAGGCGATCTCTCTGGCCCTCTGCGGGGAGATGGGGCCGACCCCGGGGATCCTGCACACTTCGGCACCAGTCGCTTCCGCTCCGTCGCCCTCTCTCACATCCTTCCAGCCCCGCTGTGTGATCTCGTGTGAGACCAGCACCACCAGCTCGGGCTTGCGAGCCGGGACCGTGCTCCCTGTAGAGAGCAAACCGGCGTAGGCGTCGGCGAGGCAGCGCTCGAAGGGCTCTTGCAGGTCCTCCTTCTTGGCGGCACGAAAGCGGCGCCCGGCCTCGGCCTCGGCCCGGTTGACCAGAGGAACTCCGACATGAGGCTCCAGGAGGAGATTGATGGAGATCATGCCGAGCTCGTCCCTATAGCTGCGAGCCTTTCTGGCCTCGTGCTGACGCTGCGCCAGCCCCCGTTGCTGCTCGGCCTCCAAGACCACCTTTCTCGACTTCTCTCTGAGCGTCTGGAAAGAGTCCTCCTGGGCCGCCTTCAAGAGCTCTGTGGAGGAGCCGGGGGAGGCCTGCTCGGCCTTTGAGATCTCTGAGGCTGGTCCAAAGAGAGCTCCCCCGACTTGAACGCTTCTCTGACCTCGTCGGCGCTCTTCAAGGAGTTTCCGGTGTCCACCGCAGCCTTGGCCTTTCCCAGGGAAACTCCAGTCGTGCGCGCCACTACTGTTGCGTCGTCGAGCTTTGCGGCCAGGATGGTCTTGCCGTAGGACACCAGCTTCTCGGCCTTGGCGTAGCGCGACAGTAGTTCGCGCACTGAATGAGCGTCCAATACCTCGGGCTCGAGATCGATGTTTGACTTCTCGATCTGCCTGATCGCCTCATCCATCGCAGTGAACTCCATAGCTCTCACTGTGACAGAAGGTTGTGACAATTCAGGAGTCGAAACCGGCCTCTGAGAAAGATTTCTCAGATTCTTTAGGATTCTTTCCGAAGCTCAGTGGTGGGGATGTTGGAGAGAGGACCGCGTACGTGGCCGGGCACCGTCTGATCTCAGCGGGTAATCTGACCGCTTCGGAGCCGGCTGGGCTGGAAGGAGAGGAGCGATGGCGGCAAGCGCGGTTACCTCAGAGGAAGCGGCGGCGGCTCGCGATGGTTTCGTTGAGCGGGTGTTCTCTTCGGTCCTTGCGACCTACGACATCTTCTCCATCTACATCGGTGACCGTCTCGGTCTCTACCGTGCCCTGAGAGAAGGTCCCTTGAACCCACAGCAGCTTGCGCAACGAACGGGTACCGACAAGCGCTACATGAGGGAATGGCTCGAGCAGCAGGCGGTTACCGGCATCCTTCGCACCGAAAATCCCGAGGCGCAACCAAGCGAGCGCACTTACGGTTTGATCCCTGGTCACGACGAGGTCCTGTTGGAGAAGGACAGTGTCAACTATCTGGCGGCCTTCGCCCGCTTGACCGCCGGCACGCTATCGATCATGCCGCAGTTGCTGGATGCCTTCAGAAGCGGAGACGGGGTGCCCTACCGTGATTACGGTCCCGATGCACGCGAGGGGCAGGCCGACACGAACCGGACGCAGTTCATCAATCTTCTTGGCACGGAATGGTTCCCGGTCATCCCAGACGTTCATGAGCGGCTTCAGTCGGATCCGCCGGCGCGCGTTGCCGATATCGCCTGTGGGACCGGCTGGTCGAGCATCGCTCTCGCCCGCGCCTATCCGAGGATCCAGGTGGACGGCTTCGACTCCGATGATGCCTCGATCGAGCTTGCCAACGCCAACGCAAAACGAGAGGGCTTGAGCGACCGGGTTCACTTTCACCTCAAGGACGCGTCGGATGACTCGGAAGGCAGCTACGATCTCGTCACCGTGTTCGAAGCCATCCACGACATGGCGCGCCCGGTTGAGGCATTGAAGACGATGCGCAACCTGCTGGCGCCGGGTGGAGCGGCGGTAATTGCCGACGAGCGGACGGCCGAGGGATTCGGCGCCCCCGGTGATGACACCGAGCGTACCTTCTACGCGTGGAGCGTCTTCTTCTGCCTGCCGACCGGGAGAGCGGATCAGCCCTCGGCAGCCACCGGCACCGTAATGCGAGCCGACAAGTTGCGGGAGTACGCAGCGAGCGCGGGCTACAGCGATGTCGACATCCTTCCCATCGAGAACGACTTCTGGCGCTTCTACCGGCTTCTGCCGTAGTTCGATGGGATCTTTTCAAGCTCAGGCCCGCTCACCGGGCCTCACGTTGAAAGGCTTTTCAACGGCCCGATTTAGGTCTCTTCGTCTTCGTCTCGCCCTTTCCCCGAGCGCGACAACAAGTAGAAGACGATCATTAGGGGCACTACGATGATCGCGGCCTCGATCAAGAAGCCGGCGGAGCCGCCGTGGGCGAGTATGAGCCCGTTCATGTCCCCACCAGGAGAGCGATGCCTCCCACCGTGTAAGTCACCATTGCGCCGAGCAGCGCATACTGGCCGCGCGACTTGTCCCGGCCGGAGAACATCCCCACGGCGCGATCGTGAGCTGCGACGACTCCGAGAACGTGCCCGCCGACGATCGCGGCGACCTGCACGAGAGCGATTGCGGCCGTGGAAACGACTGTGTAGACGATCTGCCAGTCCGATGTGCCAAAAAGATCGTCTCCTTGAGACAATGGATCGGAAGCAAGTATATAGCCCGCCTGTCCCTGAAAGACGAAGAGCGAGAAATAGTGAGCCACCGTGTAGCCCACGGTTATGGGCAGCAGCGAGTGCACGAACCTACCCTGTAGCTCCGAGGTACTTATGTCCAGACGACGCAGCCCCCGGTGGCTGAGGAACATGGCGAGCCCGTATGTGACGACCACGAAAGCGACCGCCGCAATGAGCCCGGCGGTGCCGATGAGGCGATTGGAGATCACCGAGCGTCCTTCGATCAGATCGTTCCACAGCTGCGTGCGGCTCAGGCCGTCGAAGGCCGTAGAGCCCAGCAGCACCGTGACCACCGGCAGCAGCCCCGGAGCCGGCTCGAGCGCCGCAAGGCCCACGAACGGGTTGCGCAACACCAGCCGATGGTCCTCCGCCCGCCGCCCGAACCACGACATTCGCGCCAGTAACGAGGAATAGACCTCGAAGGGGTCGCCGCGCTCGAACCAGGCGCTTCCGTAACGCTGTGCCAGAACGAGCTGTACGAGACTGTAAAGGGCAATAAACAGCACAACGGTGATGGAGTCCGAGGCGCGCTCATAGACCAGCTCGGTCCACACGAATACGGCGAGGCCGGCCGCCGCCGGCCAATACCCGAGCCCCTCGGGATAGGAGCGCACACGCTCCTGATGACGGTCGCCGGCGACAACGAAGAGTCCCCGGGAGATCGTACGCAACGGGTTGAGCACCTTGTAGACCGGCCCCAGCAGCAGCGATGCGGGGACGAGCCCCACCCAAAACCATACGTAGAGCCAAGTCGGTGCCGGGTTCGCGGAGCCATTGGAGGCCCCCATCACCCCAACCACGAGCGTGACGCAAAACAGGGCCAGTCCGACAGCGGATAGCACGGCACGCGTAAGCCGAGCATCCAGCACACTCTGCAGGGCCGGATGTAGAGGGCGGCCGGACTCGGCCCCCGAGAAGCGCGCACGGCGCCAGAACGCGCCCAGCGCGGCAAAAGAGACGACCACGGCCGCGGCCCCCCCATACACCGCGAGCCACAGAGGGACCGGCAGGTCGGACCGCCCCCCGATGCCGTGGGCGAGGATCTCTGGCGTCATTGCACCTGAAGCTCGAACAGAAGCTGCGTAGCCTCTTCGAGCTCGACTTCGAACACACCGGGGATGTCCGCGGTGAACTCGATCTCCGCCCTCTCCCCCGGCCCCACGTCGTCTGTCTCGTCGTAGCCGTGGACGTGGACCTCATCGGCTCTGTCGGAGCGCACCACCACGATGACCTCGTTGCCGAGCGCGACCTCGACGGTATCCTCCACTCCGGACACCTTCCCGCCTGCGACCTCGACGACTATGGCACCCTCCGGAACCTTCTCCCGGTCATCCTTCTCTCCCCCCTCTCCTCCGTTTGAGGATCCTCCGTGCCCTTCATGCTTGTCCTTCTTTTCTCTCCCGCCCTGTCCGTCTTTCTGCGAGTCTTTCTTGTTCGAGCCGGTGCCGCCGTCGCCTGCAGCGCTCGAGCGCGGCTCTGAGCCGCCGCAAGCAGCCGACAGCGCGGCTACCAACAGCAGCGCGCCGATGCGCATGGTGATCTTCATCGAATGAATCCTTTTTTCTCGTCAACTCTCAGTCGCGCCAATACCCGACGCCCGGCAGCCCTCAGAGCGTGGTCGGCGGGGCTCGAGGGGCCGCATCTCCTGCCACAGCGAGGAGACGAGGAGGCGCCACTCGAGAGTTCCAGGAGGACGCGGTGAAATGGCTCAGCGGCCGCCGGACGGCCCGCGCCTGGACGATCACTCGTCTGAGGGCCACCAACAGCAAGGCGGCGATCAGCGCCAAGAGCACCTGGAGAGCGATGCCCAGGAGGGTGGTTCGCTCGGTCAGCAGCGCAGAAGCGAAATGGTGCTCACCCACCGAGAGCCGCTCCAGCGCTTCGAGGACGACAAACCCCGTCGCCTGCAGGGCGGTGAGCCTGCCGAGTGCGAAGGAGAAAAGCTTTCGGGCCCGGACGGGCCTACCGCGGGAGGAGATCGACTCGGCGACAAATTCCCCCAACCCCACCACCAGCGCGATGAGGGCTGCTCCCACCACCAGGGCGAAATAGCGATGGCCGGTAGCCTCTAGAAGCTCCTCCCGCCGGGGAGCATCGGGAGCCACGAGGCGGTAGGCGATCCAGTGAGAGGAGGCGACTCCCGCGCAGGCCAGGGCACCCACCCACAACCGGGCTCTTGCCACCGCCGCTCGCCGCATCGTCATGCGATTCTACGGCCAGCCACACGCAATAGACTGAGGCGATGGCGAAGAGACAGTTGGTGCGGCCCCGGCAGGGCAAGATGATCGCCGGCGTGTGTGTCGGGCTCGCCGATTTCTACGGGTTCAACGTCACGCTCGTGCGTCTGCTCTTTGTGCTGTTCGGGCTCTTCGGTCCCGGGGAGATCGCCTACATCATCATCTGGGTGCTGGCGCCCAAGCAATACTAGCTTCGGATCGTGCCCGCGACCTGCGGGAACAGCGGTCTGGAGGACGTACTTAGTGTGGTGCGAAGGCGCTCACGCCGGTTATCTCGTTTCCCACGATCAGGCCCTGGATCGCATCGGTGCCCTCGTAGGTCACCACCGACTCCATGTCCGCCTGATGACGGGCGACGTGGCGATCGAGCAGGATCCCGTCGCCTCCGAGCAGGTCCCGGGCGTCGGCGATCAGAGCGCGCGCTCTCCCCGCGTTGTGGCGCTTGGCCAGCGACGCCCGGGCGGGCGTCAACCTTCCCTGCGCCTCGAGCTGACTCGCTCTCAGTGACAGCAGCTGCATCGTCGTGATGGCCTCGAGCATGCGCGCAAGGCGGTCCTGCACGAGCTGGAATCGCCCCAACTCACCGCCGAACACCATCCGCTCTTGGGCGTGCGCCACGGCAGCCTCATAGGCCGCCAAGGCATGGCCCAGGGCACCCCACGCAACCGTCAAACGGGCCTCCGTGAGGACGCGGGCGGTGTCCTTGAAGGTTCTTGCTCCGGGTAGACGAGCCTCGAGTGGCACCCGCACCGAATCGAGTTTGATGTCCGCCTGCCACACCGCACGCGTGGACAGCTTGTGCTCGATCACCTTGGCTTCGACACCCTCGGCCTCCTTCTCGAGCAGGAAACCGGATACCTCGCCATCGTCACGCGCCCACACCACGGTGACATCGGCTATCGACGCGTTGCCGATCCAGCGCTTGAAACCGTCCAGTACATAGCAGTCACCATCGCGCCGGGCTTTGGTCTCCAGCATCACCGCGTCCGAGCCGTGCTGGGGCTCGGTCAAGGCGAAGGCGCCGACCTTCTCGAGGGTAGCCATGCCCGGCAGGAAGCGCTGTTTCTGCTCGTCGGATCCGAACATCCCGATCGTGCGCATGGCAAGCCCCGACTGCACTCCGTAGAACGTGCTGATGCTTCCGTCGGCGCGAGCGAGCTCTTGCTGCACCAAGCCCGCGCCCACCGAGCTGAGGCCCGGACATCCGTAACCTTCGATGGTCCCGCCCCAAATAGCGAGCTTCCCCATCGGCTCGAGCAGCTCGAAGGGGAACTGAGCGCGCTCCCAGTAGTCGTTGATCATCGGCACGATCTCTTTTTCGGCAAAGATGCGCACCTGGTCACGGATCGCGATCTCGTCCTCCGTTAGCAATTCGTCGATCACATAGAAATCGGTGTCCATCAGGACCCGGGTTTCACTGCCATGTCGAAGACGATGAAGATCAGCACGGCCAACTCGATGCGAGAAAAGAGAAAGATCTTTTGAATGTTTGCCTGAACCTCTGAGTCCTCGGGCCCGTGGCTTGCGAGGCGTTCCCCAATCTTCTTCGCAGTAGGTCCGACGACAGTCGCGCCCAAGATGAACGAGAACGCAAAGGCAACAAGACCAAGCGCGACCCAAGGCTCCTCGAAGCTCCAGTTCCCCGTGAACACGAGCGCGATCCCGGCGAGGAGGACAACACCGGCGGCCGGCATGTAAAGACGTACTCCCATCCATTCTGCGTCGGTTGCCAAGGCCGCCATGCGATGCGGATCGGCGCTCGCGCGTACGCGCATGCCGAGCACTTGAAGAGAAACGCTGCCCCCGATCCACACGACAGCACCAAGGATGTGTGCGAACAACAACACTGAATACAGGCTCATGGAAGGATGCTAACAGTCCGCCCCTAACCGTCCGATCGCTCGGTGAGCAGCTGGGCGCGGAGACCCTCGATGATTATCTCAAGCCCGAATTCATAGGACGCGTCGAAATCGGGGTTGAGGCAGTGCGGCAGGCAGCGGTGGAAGCTGGGGAAGGCTCCCGGACCCAGCGAATCGTTCCCAACGACGCTCTCTTTCAGCACACCTGGGTTCGTCAGGGGGTTCGCCAGGCAGTTCGTGACGTGGCCGAACGTGAAACCCACCAACGCCCAGTGCGCATGCAGAGCCAGGCGGGCATCGAAACCTGCTCTCTGGAGCGTCGCCAGGCTCACCTCAACGGGCCTCAGCGAATCGGGCGTAACCACCACTTTGGACTGCAGCAAGGGGACGGCGTTCGGGTGGCGAAGAAGGGTGGTCTGAAACGAGCGGAAACCGGACTTCAACACTTCGGCCCAGTCGTCGAGCTCGACGACGGAGAGATCGATCTCCCCCAGTATCCGATCCACTACGCCCTCGAGCAGAGCTTCCTTGTGCGGCACGTGGTTGTAGAGCGCCATGGGGCTCACCGCCAGGTGGGAGGCGAGCCGGCGCATGCTGAGCTCCTCTAGTCCGTCTCGATCTATCAGGTCCAGGGCGGCGGAGAGCACCACCGCGCGATTCAGCCGGCCTCGCCGCTCCTTTTCTTCCACTCCCTGCTCTGCCCGAAAATTCATCTTCCGTCCCCTTGACCTGAGCCACCCATTCTAGTATACGCTGTATGTGTACAGTGTAAACAGGAGCGGGAGGAAGAACCATGGCTCTCAACACCGGAACGCTGGCTCGGGCGAGCAGCCGCAGGCCCTGGCTCACAATCGGCCTCTGGGTGATTCTCATCGCCCTCTCGGGATTCATCTCGTCACGCTGGCTGGGAGATGCCCTGACCTCGGACATCGACTTTACCAACCGTCCGGAGGCCAAGCGTGCCGCGGAGCTGGTCGAGGAGCGCTTCGGCAAGCAGGGCATCACCGAACTCATTCTCCTGTCGTCGGAAACCGCCACGGTCGACGACCCCTCCTTCCAGCAGGCCGCGAGAGGCATCCAGGCCGAAGCTATGAAGGAGGGGTCGGGAGTACGAGGAGCGCTTACCTTCTACGACTCTCAGGATCCCTCCCTCGTCTCCTCCGACCGCCGAACCACTCTCATTCCGGTGGTCTTCAATGAGTCTGGCGAAATCTCGGACAAGTACCCGGTCGTCCAGGACATCGTCGCTGCTGGGAACGCGACCGACGGCTTTCAGGCGCAGGCATTCGGATCGATCACGCTGGACCACGACTTCTCCGCAATTGCAGAAGAGGACCTCCGAAAAGGCGAGTCCTTCGGAATCGTAATTGCGCTCTTCGTCCTGGTGGCGGTGTTCGGAGCGATCGTTGCGGGAATCGTTCCCATCGCCATGGGCGTCGCCTCCATCACGGTCGCAACCGGGATCACCGCGGTGGTCGGGCAATTCTTCGACTTCTCGTTCTTCGTAACGAACATGATCTCGATGATGGGACTCGCAGTGGGAATCGACTATTCGTTGTTCATCGTGTCTCGTTACCGTGAGGAGCGACACAGAGGACTAGAAAAGCTCGACGCGATCGGGGCCGCCGGGGCAACCGCCAGCCGCGCCGTCTTCTTCTCAGGGATGACCGTGGTCTTTGCCCTGGCCGGCATGCTGATACTCCCCACGACGATCTTCCGCGGGCTCGCGTCCGGAGCGATCTTCGTCGTGCTCGTCGCAGTATTCGCTTCTCTCACCTTCTTGCCTGCGTTGCTCGCACTCTTGGGCGACAGGGTCAACTCTCTGAGAGTCTTCCGCCGTAAGGGAAATGTGGCCTCCGACTCTCACGCGTTCTGGGACAGGATCACGCATGGAGTCATGGGTCGCCCGGTGATTAGCCTCGTAATCGGCGCAGGTCTGTTGCTGGTGGCGGCGTTCTCTTACCTCGACATCGAGACCGGTTTCTCGGGTGTCAGCACGCTGCCGCAGACGTCCGATGCCCGCCGGGCGTTCGACACTCTGTCGCGCGACTTTCCCGGCGGGCTCAACTCGCCGGTCGAGATAGTCGTCGACGGCGATGTCACCTCCCCCGACGTCAAACAGGGCATCGGGGAGCTGCGCGACGTGATGGCCTCGAACGAGGTCTTCGGGCCGTCTCGATCCGAGCTCTCCGAAGGTCGAGACACTGCTCGCATCTCGGCCCCCGTCCTCGCGGACCCCTCCTCGCCTGCAGCTACTGCAGCGGTCGAGCAGCTTCGCGAGCGCTATGTTCCACAAGCGTTCGCGGATGTCGATGCAGAGGTTCTGGTGGGCGGATCGACTGCATTCAACAAGGACTTCTTCGACATCACCGATCGCTACACACCGATCGTGTTCACCTTCGTCCTCGGCCTCTCCTTCTTGTTGCTGACGGTAGTGTTCCGCTCATTGGTGGTTCCCATAAAGGCGATCATCATGAATCTGCTCTCGGTCGGCGCCGCATACGGGCTCATCGTGCTCGTGTTCCAGAAGGGATTTGGCGCCGATCTGCTCGGCTTCCAGCAGGTCGATGTGATCGAGGCCTGGTTGCCTCTGTTCTTGTTCTCCATCTTGTTCGGACTGTCGATGGACTATCACGTCTTCCTGCTGTCGCGGATTCGAGAGCACTTCGACCAAACCAAGGACAACACCGAATCGGTCGCCTTCGGTCTGCGTACCACCGGAGGTCTGATCACCGGAGCCGCCGTCATCATGGTCGCGGTGTTCGGAGGTTTTGCGGCCGGGAACCTGGTTATGCTTCAACAGATGGGATTCGGGCTTGCGGTTGCCGTGTTGATCGATGCGACGATCGTGCGCTCGATGCTGGTGCCTGCGACCATGAAACTCTTGGGTGATCGGAACTGGTACCTGCCGAGCTGGTTGTCGTGGCTCCCCGACATGAGCATCGAAGGAGCGCCTCAGCACCAGCCCACACCCACAGGCGAACCCGAGCCGGCGCACGTCTAAGAGATACATGCCCGACGACGATCCCGAGATCCTGTGGCGGCCGCCCGAGGATGTGAGGGACACTAGCGTCGTCGGGCGCTATCTCTCCTGGCTGGAGCAGCACGAAGAGCTGTCCTTTTCCTCCTACGAGGAGCTGTGGGAGTGGTCGGTGTCAGATCTCGAGGCCTTCTGGTCCTCGATCTGGAAGTTCTTCGAGGTCGACGCCACGGACTACGAAGAAGTGTTGAGCGGCCGGGCCATGCCGGGCGTGCGTTGGTTCGAGGGTGCAACGCTCAACTATGCGCGGCATGCGCTGCGAACCACGGGCGAGCGGGTGATGGTTTCCTCGATGTCACAGACCCGCGGCCCCCGGCACCTCACGGCCGACGAGCTTCGCGAGCAGGTCGCGCGCGCGCGTGGGGGGCTTCAACGCCTGGGAGTGAACAAGGGCGATCGAGTAGCGGCTTATCTGCCGAATATCGCAGAAGCGCTCGTAGCTATGCTCGCAAGCGCGAGCCTGGGGGCGGTGTGGTCCTCTTGCGCCCCAGAGTTCGGGATCAGAAGTGTGGTCGACCGCTTCGCCCAGATCGACCCCAAAGTGCTTCTCGTAGTCGACGGCTACGTTTACGGTTCGAGGAACATCGAGCGCAATAAAGAAGTCGCCGAGATACGCTCGGCTCTCCCCGGGCTCGAGTCCACCGTCGTCGTTCCCTACTCCGGCGGCGCTTCGATTCCCGACGCTCTCACGTGGGACGAATTGTTGTCCGAGCCGGGCGAGCTGGCCTTTGACGAAGTGCCGTTCGATCACCCGCTCTACGTCCTCTATTCATCGGGCACAACCGGCCTTCCCAAGCCGATCGTTCACGGGCATGGAGGCATCCTGCTCGAGCACCTGAAGGTGCTGGGGCTTCACGCGGACCTGGGGCCGGCGGACCGCTTTCTCTGGTTCTCGACCACCGGCTGGATGATGTGGAACTTCTGCGTCTCGGGCCTACTGGTCTCCTCCTCGGTGGTGTGCTTCGACGGCAACCCCGCCCATCCCGACCTCATGGCCCTATGGCGTGTCGTCGAGGAGCAGGGTGTCACTTATTTCGGCTCCAGCGCGCCGTTTCTGCTGGCGTGCCGCAAGGCTGGAATCGAGCCCGGCCGCGCGCTCGACCTGTCGCGGCTTCATTCGGTGGGCTCGACCGGCGCTCCCCTGCCCCCCGAGGGCTTTCGCTGGGTCTACGAGCACGTCTCACCGGACGTTCTGCTGTCCTCGACCTCGGGCGGAACCGACGTGTGCACGGCGTTCGTGGGGGCAGTGCCGATGGTCGAAGTGCGAGAGGGTGAGATCCCGGCTCGCAATCTCGGTTGCAAGGTCGAGGCGTTCGACGAGCAGGGGAACTCTCTCATTGGAGAGCGCGGGGAGCTCGTCATCACCGAACCGATGCCCTCGATGCCCGTGTCGTTTTGGGGGGACGATGGAACTCGATACCGAGAGGCTTATTTCGAGAAGTTCGAGGGAGTTTGGCGTCACGGCGACTGGATCACGATCACCGAGCGCGGATCGTGCGAGATCACCGGGCGCTCGGACGCAACTCTGAATCGCGGCGGGGTCCGCCTCGGCACTAGTGAGTTCTATTCGGTCGTGGAAAGCATCGAGGGAGTAACGGACAGCCTCGTAGTCCATCTCGAGGGCGACTCCGGGTCGGGACGGTTGTTACTCTTCGTCGCGCTACAGGAGGGGGCCGAGCTCGACGATGAGCTGCGAACCCTCATCTCCTCGGAGCTGCGCTCTCACCTCTCGCCCCGGCACGTACCCGACACCATCCACCAAGTGCCGGACGTGCCCCGGACCTTGTCGAACAAGAAGCTCGAGGTGCCGGTGAAGAAGATCTTGATGGGCGCCTCCGCCGCTGAGGCCGCCAGCAAAGGTGCCCTCGCAAACCCGGATTCACTCGACGCCTTCGAGCGCCTGAGCCGACAATTTCGCTAGAACCCGCGCTGAGCGCGGGCTGGGGTGAAAAGATCGAGCCGTGGACGACTACGAGCTGATGCAGGTACCGGTCCGCGGGGGCGAGCTGACCGTGGCCCGCTGGGGCAGCGGGCCCCTCACCGTGGTCGCCGTCCACGGAATAAGCGCGTCGCATCGTGCCTGGTCGGCGGTGGCCGAGCATCTGGACGGAATCACGCTGGTTGCCCCCGACCTGCGAGGCAGGGGCGCAAGTGAGGATGCCCCCGGGCCCTTTGGGATGCCCTCGCACGCCCGCGACATCCTCGAGGTGATTGATCGAACGAAGAACCAGCACGTCGTGATGGCGGGACATTCCATGGGCGGCTATGTCGTGCTGGAGCTTGCCGCCATGGCGCCCGAGCGTGTCTCCTCGATCGTCCTGGTGGACGGTGGGCTGGCCGCCCCTCTCCCTCCCGGTGCCGACGTCGACCGGCTGCTCGAGGCCGCGCTCGGCCCGGCCCTTGCGCGCCTCCGTCGCAGCTTCGAGTCGCGAGACGCCTATTTCTCCTTCTGGAAGGAACATCCGGCATTCAAGGAGACGGGCTGCTGGAACGAGCACGTCGACGCCTACCTCGACTACGACCTTACCGGCAAGCCCCCCGAGCTGAGATCGAGGGTGTCCGAGCAGGCCGTGATCGAGGACGGGCGCGAAGTCCTATCGGGTACGAAGGCGTGGGAAAACCTAGGAGCCATTTCTTGCCCGGTGAGCTTGTTGCGGGCGCCGCGAGGGCTCCTCAATCAGAGGGAGCCTCTGATCGCTGATCCCCTCGTGGAACAGGCCCGGCGCAAGCTCTCCACCTTCAGAGATGAGGTCGTCCTCGACTGTAACCACTACACGCTGATGTTCGAAAAACACGCCGCCGCAACGGTGGCGCGGGCGATCCAACAGGGGGCCGGAGCATGATCAAGGAGGCCTCCGGTTCAGGTACGGAACGAGGGCTTGAAGGGGGATTCTTTGGCCCTCTCCTCGGCCTCTTCCTCGTCGGGTTCACAGGAGTGGCACTCGAGCTCCAACGTGGCGTGCTCGATGCCGAAGCCGGCTTGCAGAGCCTCCTTGAGCTTCTCTCCCCGAAGCTGAGCCTCGTGGAGGGACACTTCATTTTTCAGGACGACGTGGGCAGATAGAGCCGGCATGTCGGAGGCGAGGTTCCACAAATGGAGATGGTGGACGGATTCGACTCCGTCGTCCTCGGCCAGCATGTGCTCGACCGCAGCGATGTCGAGCCCCTCGGGTGCACCCTCCATCAGGACCTGGGTCGTGTCGCGCAAGAGCTTCCACGCCGAGTAGAGAACAAGAGCGGCGATGGCCAGGGAAATGAGGGGGTCGACCAGGTCGGCGTCCCACAACAAGACCGCCCCGCCGGCCGCGATGGTTGCCACCGAGGACCCTGCGTCGGCCACCATGTGCACCAGCGCGGCTCTCATGTTCAGACTGTGGCCTCCGGCGCGCGCCAAGACCACCGCGCTGCCGACGTTGACCGCAAGGCCGACGGTGGCAACGATCATGAGGCCCGCCCCCGACACGTCGGGAGGATCGCCGATCCGCCTGAACGCCTCGAGGATGATCCACAGGGCTCCCCCCGCGAGCAGAAGCCCGTTGACCTGAGCCCCCAGAACCTCGGCGCGCTGCAGCCCGAAGGTGTGGCGGGCGGAAGCCGGCCGCGTGAGCAGGGCCTGGGCTATGAGAGCGATACCGAGCCCGGCCACGTCCGAGAGCATGTGGGCGGCGTCGGCCAGCAGCGCCAGCGAAGAGAAGACGAGGCCACCGACGACCTCCACCACGAGGTAGAGCGCATTGGCCATGAGCGCGATGCGCAGGGCCCGGCTCTGGGCGGACCTGAGATCGGAGAGATGAAGGTTGCGGTTATCGCTCATCGAGGTATGCCCCGACGATAACTTGCGGTATCGACTAGAAGTGATGGACTGGACGGATAACCCTTTCGCCGTGATCTACCAAACAACTCTCGACGACGGCACGACCGTAGTGATGCGGCCCATCAGGCCGGAGGACAAGCCCCTGCTCCTGGACGGCTTCAACCGCTTGTCCGAGCGCTCCCGCTACTTTCGCTTCTTCACAAAGCTGCCCACGCTGTCTCAGGACCAGCTCCACTACCTCACCGAGGTGGATCAGGAGAGGCACTCGGCTTGGGTTGCGGGCGCAGTCGGGGACAACCAGGAGACCGGAGTGGGAGTGGTGAGATGGATCCGGCTGGATGACGATCCCTCGACGGCGGAGATCGCCGTGACCGTCGTCGACGCCTATCAGAGGCGGGGCCTAGGCCGAACGCTCGTCTATGTCGCCGCCAGAGAGGGCCTGGCCGCAGGACTCACTAGCTTCCACGCCGTGGTCCTGACCGACAACGTGGGCACGATCACCATGCTCAGGGGCATGGGAGCGGGCTCTGGCACCCTCGAGGATGGGGTCCTGCATCTCGAGATCCCTCTGGAGGCGGTTGTGAGCCGAACAGACCTGCTGCCCCTGCGGATGGAGCCGCCGGGCCCATGTCCAGGATAGGGAGGGTGCGTGTGACCCCCAGCCGGCATCGAGTCGATCGCGCTCGAAGGCTGGGTAAGAAAGCGCGATCAGCCGCTGCGAACCGGAGGCGAACATGCCCAAGACCAACAAGCAGGGACAGCCCAAGGAAAGCGAGCTGCCCGGCACCTTGAAACGCTCACCCAAGAAGGCCCAGGAGACCTTCGCCAAGGCGCACGACAGCGCCGCAGATCAGTACGGGGACGGCGAGCGCGCGCATCGAACCGCCTTTTCCGCCCTCAAGCACACCCACGAGAAGGTCGGCGATCACTGGGAGCCCAAGGACGAGAAGGGACCGTCCGACCCGCGAGCGAAGAACCCGCGGGCCCGGGAGAACAGGGGCAAGACCTACGGAGGCGTCGACTTCTACGGCAATTCCAAGAAGGAGCTGTACCAGCGAGCCCAGAAGCTCGGCATCAAGGGCCGCTCGAGCATGAGCAAGGATGAGCTGGCGGAGGCGATCTCGAAGAAGCAGTAGTAGAACGGTTCCCACCGGCCCGTAACGTTTCCGAAACGGCGCCCGACTTATGGTGTGACGATGAAGCCTGGTGCCTCCACGCGGCTTGCGTGGAGCCTGTTTGCCGTAACTGCCGCGCTGTTCGGTTTCGCCCTCGTCGGTGGGTTGAGGGCCACTCCCACATTCAGCCCGACAGGCGTCCGCGTCCACATCTGGGCGATCGTCCTGCTGTCCGTTGCCTTCATGACCTTTTCAGGGGTCGGCGCACTGATGGCTTCTCGCAACCCCAGGAACGCCGTGGGCTGGCTTTTCGTCTCCATCGGCGCCTGCACAAGCTTGGCGCTGGCCTCCGTTGCCTACGTAGAGACCACGTTTCCGGCCCGCCCATGGGCAGAATGGGTCGCCGACTGGAGCAGCGTCTTGGTCTTTCCTCAGATCACGTTCGTCCTCTTGCTGTTCCCCGACGGCAAGCTCCCTTCGCCCAGATGGCGGGTGGTGGCATGGGCGACCATGGTCGAAGCCGTGGGGCTCGTCATGGGCTCTTTTACGCCCTACACGCCCGAGGACCGTGTGTTCTTCAACCCGGCTGGGATAGAAGGCTTGCGGGGAACCATCCTGCAGGACGGCAACCTGGGCTGGGTCTTGCTTCCCGTAACGATAGTCGCGGCGGCATTCTCGTTCGTGGTGCGCTTTCGCGCCTCGGCCGGACAACTACGACAACAGCTCAAGTGGTTCTCGCTGGCGGCCGGTCTGGCTGCAGCGGGTTTCCTGACTCAGCTGGCGACGTGGGGGGCAACCGCACTGGCGGACGGCAACAACCCTTGGGAAAGCGCTGTAGTGGCTGCAGGCCTCGTGGTGGAGGTCCTCTGCCTCACGGCCATTCCGGTCGCATCCGGCATCGCGATCTTGCGCTATCACCTTTACGACATCGACATCATCATCAATCGGACCCTCGTCTACGCTTCACTGACCGCGGTGCTGGCGTTCACCTATATAGCAGCCACGGTGAGTATCGGGAGCCTGGTCCGCGAGCTGACCGGCCAGCAGGAGAACGACATCGTGGTCGCCGCATCGACCCTGCTGGTCGCCGGCTTGTTCCAGCCCGCGCGCACCCGCATTCAGGCAAACGTCGATAGACGCTTTTACCGGAGTCGCTTCGACGCTCAACGCACGGTCGAGGCGTTCTCCACCCGCCTGCAGGACGAAATCGATCTGGATGCTCTGTCGGGTGAGCTGGTGGCCGTGGTCCGGAACACCATGCAGCCCACCCAGGTGTCCGTCTGGCTCAAGCACAGCCCGTCCGCCAGAGGTTGACAAAGTCTCGATCAAACAGGGTTCGCGTGCGACGCGGCCCCCTCGACACTCCAGAAATGCTATGGTCGTCATCATGAGTCAGTGGCCCCCAACGACCAACCCCATCTCCACTTTCATGCTCGTGGGGGAACGCGCGCGCTGACCCGGTAGAACTTTCACCATTCGAGGCTCCGGGAAACCGGGGCCTTTTTGCATCTACGGAGGGCGAAGGGCGCAAATGCTGGCCATCGAAACCGAAGAACTGACAAAGAGCTTCGTGACCGGGCGCGGCCGCTCCCGGCGTGAGATCCAGGCCGTGCACGAGCTCACGTTATCGGTCGAGGCCGGCGAGCGTCTCGCCTTCATCGGACCCAACGGCGCCGGGAAGTCCACATCGATAAAGATGTTGACCGGCATCCTGCACCCCAACTCCGGCAGGGCTCTTGTGCTCGGCCACGTGCCCTGGGACGAACGCCGTGCCCTCGGTCACCACATCGGCACCCTCTTCGGCCAGCGCTCACAGCTGTGGTTCGAGCTGACCCCGCGTCAATCCTTCGCACTCCTTGCCGCCATCTACCGCATCGAGAAAGGCCGGGCAGCGCGTCGCATCGCCGAGTTGGCCGAGCTGCTCGAGGCCGCAGACCTGTTCGACCAGCCGGTCCGAAGTCTGTCCCTCGGCCAGCGTATGCGATGTGAGCTCGCCTCCAGCGTTCTGCACGAGCCGCGCATCCTGTTCCTGGACGAACCCACCATCGGTCTGGATCTCATGGCCAAGCAGCGCTTCAGGGACATGATCACGCGACTCAACGAACACCGGCAAACGACGTTGTTTCTGACCTCTCACGACGTCTCCGACATCGAGCATGTGGCGAAGCGCGTGGTCGTCATCAATCACGGACGAACGATCTATGACGACAAGGTCTCCCGCATGCGGCGATCCATCCTCAGTACAAAGCTGATCGAAGTTCGCTTCGAGTCTCCCCCTGAAACTCTGTCGCTTCCCGGAACGCAGGTTCTCAAGGTCTCCGGCGCGGGCTTCAAGCTCGTGGTAGACACCGCACAGCGCTCGATCCGAGAGGTCCTCGACGAGCTGCTCGACAACCATCATGTCGCCGACATCTCAGTCCTTGATCCGCCCCTCGAAGAGGTCATCGAGCGCATCTACAAGGTGAGCCCGACCCCGAAAGAGAGATTGCAGGGAGAAAAATGGGCCCCTACCTGAGCGCCGCCCGCTCGGGGGCCCGCCGTGCACTAACTGCTCCCGCGGAGATCGGTGTGCGCGTCCTCTTCTACATCGTTGTGCTCGTGGTCCTGGTCGCGCTGTGGGGTGCTGCCACCGAGGCGAACGGAGGTGAAGTCGCGGCCTACTCGTTCGTTGCGCTCGCGTGGTACCTGATGGTTGCCGAGGCCTCGGTCATCGGCACCAAGCCCCGCTTGATCGAGCAGATCGGCACCGACATCGGAGAAGGCGCGATCGCGACCGAGATGCTGAGGCCCACATCGGTGGTGTCGTGGAGGATCGCCTCGGAGCTCGGCGAGGCAGGTGCCCGCCTACTGTGCGTCGCAGCCTCCGGCGTCGTGTTCATCACCATTGTGGCCGGGCCTCCTCCTCACTGGGGCGCGCTGGCGCTTGCCCTGCCCTCCATGCTGTTGGCCGTGACCTGCATTGTCGTCGCACAGCACCTTTTCGGTGCAATCTCGTTCTGGCTGGGCGACGCAAAGTCGGCCTGGTATCTGTTCCAGAAGCTGGTGTTCCTGACCGGGGGCATGCTGTTACCTCTTCAGATCTTTCCTTCCTGGCTCGAGATTCTCTCGTGGGCGCTTCCCTTCTGGACGATGGCCTACGCGCCCGCCCGCTTGGCATCGGGACACCTCGAGCCATGGATCCTCTTGGGCCAGCTCGCGTGGCTAACCGTGCTGGCCGTGGCCGCAGGCGCCGCGTTTGCCGCCGGCGAACGCCGGCTTCAGGTCGGGGGAGGTTGATGTTCGCGCTGACGCTCAAGACAGCCCTGCTGGAAGCGTGGACGAAACGCTCCTCTTTCTACACGCAGGTGACGTTTATGATTGTCAACGACCTCGTCTTCGTCGCCTTCTGGTTCTTGTTCTTCAATCGCGTCGGCGAGGTGAGAGGTTGGGATGCCGCGAGAACCATGACCTTGCTCGCGATTCTGGCGACGGTCACCGGAATCGCTTTGGGTTTGTGCGCCAACGCCCGCCACCTGGGAGAGATCATCTCCTCGAACGAGCTGGACGCCGTGCTGCCGTTGCCCGTCGCTCCGCTCGCCTATCTCTTGGCGCGCCGCATCGACACTGCACTGCTCGGCGACCTCTTGTTCGGCCCCGTGCTCTTTTTCGTCTTCGGCGAGCCGACCCTGGAGCGCACTGCGATCTACGTGCTCGTCTCGTTGTGCGGGGCGGCGGTGCTCGTCTCCTTCCTCGTGACTCTGGGGTCTCTAACTTTCTTCATGGGTGGCCGCGGCGAACAGACAGAACCCGGCTTCCAGGCGATCCTGATCCTGTCGGCCTATCCGATCGATCTCTTCACGGGCATTACCAAGATCATCATGTTCACGGCCATCCCGGCCGCATTTGTCTCCGGTGTCCCTGCGCGCCTGGTCGATGACTTCTCGTGGAGCCAGGCGGCGCTTCTGCTGACGGTGACCGTCGCTGCAGTACTTGGGGCCCGGACGTTTTTTCGCGCCGGGCTTCACACCTACCGTTCGGGCGCATCCTGGAGCCGCGCCTGAGCGGCGGCCGATAGCCACTTGGCCAGCGCCTCCAATCCCTCGCCGGATTTCGCACTGACAAGCAGTCGCTCGACACCGGGATGCACCCCGTCGAGGGCGGTGAAGAACTTGTCGAGATCGAAGTCGAGATGTGGGAGCAGGTCTATCTTGTTCACGACGACGAGATCGACGGTCCGGAACATCAGCGGGTACTTGAGCGGCTTCTCCTCACCTTCTGTGACCGAGAACACCATGACGCGAAGGTCCTCCCCGATCCGAAACTCCGCAGGGCACACGAGATTGCCGACGTTTTCTACGACCAAGAGATCGATATCCTCGAGGGGCAGGGAGGGAATGGCGGATCGCACCATGTTTGCGTCGAGGTGACATTCCCCTCCGAATCCGGGGTCCGTGTTTATCAGCGCGACGGGGATGTTCACCGCGGCGATCCGGCCGGCATCAAGCGCGCTTTGGACGTCACCCTCGAGCACACCAACTCTGATGTCTTCCAAGACCGGCAGTACCCGCTCCAGAAGTGTCGTCTTGCCCGCTCCCGGCGAGCTCATGAGATTGATCACCGACACCGAGGCACCATCGAAATCGGCCCTGTTGGCCGCGGCGATGGTGCTATTGGCGTCGAGGACTCCTTCGCGCACGCTTACTACCTCGTGCAACTCTGCTCCCGATCCTCGAGCACGATCGAATCGATCTCGAACTCGTTGCCCGAAACAACCTCCACCTCGCGGCTCCCACACGAGGGGCACCTGAAGAGGGGCTCCTCCAACGTCCACCGCACGTCACAAGAAGGGCAACGCAAACTCGCTTCCACCGCACTCTGATCCAGGAGAGCCCCTTCGCAAAGAGTGTCGGCCGCCACCAGGCCGAAGTAGAAGTCGAGTGAATCGGGGACCACCTGACGAAGGCGGCCCACCTTGAGGTTCACGGCCTTGACCCTTCGTCCGCCCGCGTGCTTCACGGCGGTGTCGACTATCGCGCTCGCCAGCGACAGCTCATGCATCGCGCGACCCCTCGGCGGCTTCTTCGTAAGCAGCGTCGGTGAGCAGCTCCGCGGCCGTGCCGGCGACCAGATCGACGGCTTTGTCCAGCGAGCTCTTCACCGGTGCGCTCAGTCCCAGCCCCATCTCTTCGACCTCCATGGGCTCGC
>JALZJN010000295.1 GCA_030859735.1 Actinomycetota bacterium | reverse complement strand
GAGAAGAAGCTTCCGGATATCACCGAGTTCGCCCGCACCTACCTCGGCGTGGAGCCCCTGGAAGAGGGGGTTCCAGTCGTTCCCACCGCACACTATGCAATGGGCGGGATCCCGACCAACGTCAAGGCCGAGGTCCAGCGCAATGCGGCAGGTGAGGTCGTGCCCGGTTTCTACGCAGCCGGCGAATGCGCCTGCGTCTCCGTGCACGGCGCCAACCGCCTGGGGACGAACTCGCTCCTCGACATCGTCGTGTTCGGACGCCGCGGTGGTCTCGAGATGACCGAGTACGCCTCCACGCATCCGTTGCTCGATATCCCCGACGACGCTCATCGGCGCGCCGAGGAGTGGATCGAATCGCTCATGGAAGGGGGCGGCGGCGAGCCGCTCGCCGACATCCGAGAGGTGCTGCAGAATGAGATGATGGACAAGGCGTCGGTTGTGCGAAGCGCCGACAGCCTGACCGACGTCCACGAGACGATAGGCAAGCTCCGCTCACGCTACGAGCTTGCGCGCGTGGGTGACCGGAGCAAAGTCTTCAACACCGAGCTCGTCGAACACATCGAGTTCGGCTTCCTGCTCGACATGGCCGAGGCGCTCGTGGTTTCGGCGCGCGCCCGGACTGAAAGCCGCGGCGGTCACTACCGCGACGATCACGAGCTGCGCGAGGACGAGCACTGGCTCAAACACACCTACGCTACGAAGAGTGGCGACGGAGACCCCGAGCTCACCTACAGAGATGTGACCCTCGGCCGTTACACGCCGGTGGAAAGAAAGTACTGACGCGTGGATGTTCGCCTGCGGATCCAGCGGTTCAATCCGGAGCAAGACGATGCTCCACACTTCGAGGACTACACGATCGACGCCGAACCCATGGACAGGCTTCTGGATTGCCTCCACAAGGTCAAGGCGTATAAGGATTCTTCGCTTGCCGTGAGGCGGTCTTGCGGCCACGGCATCTGCGGATCCGATGCCGTGCTGATAAACGGTGTCAATGTTCTTGCCTGCAAGGTGCTGGTCAAGGACGTAAAGCAGCCGATTACCATCGAACCCATCAGGGGCCTCCCCCTCATCAAGGATCTGGTCGTGGACATGGATCCGTTCTTTCAGGGCTACCTGGAGGTCAAGCCGTGGCTCATCGTCGATCCGGTGGCCAAGGAGCCCGAGCGCGAGCGGCTCCAGTCCCAGGGGGAACGTGAACGTTTCGACGACACCACCAAGTGCATCCTCTGCGCAGCCTGCACAACCTCATGTCCGATCTTCTGGTCCGACGAGGGATATGTCGGGCCCGCAGCGATCGTCAACGCCCACCGCTTCATCTTCGACTCCCGGGACGGAGGTGCGCGCGAGCGCCTCGAAATCCTTTCGAGCAAGAACGGCGCTTTCAAGTGCAGGACCGCGTTCAACTGCACCGCGGCATGCCCCCGGGGGATCCAGGTCACCAAGGCGATTCAGGAAGTGAAGCAAGCCGCTCTGTTCGGCTCGTTCTGAGCTCGTTCGGGGTCCGAGATGTGAATAGTGCACACTTATCATCCGCTCGGCCGGCAACGCCGTGAAGACGTTCCGTACGATTGCCCTCGTGACGCTCGTGGTCGTCGCCATCGTGATCGCGTATCCGCTGTGGCTCGGCTATCGGATCTGGGATCAATCGCACAAAGACGAAGTTGTGGGCGCCGACGCGATAGTGGTGCTGGGCGCCGCGCAGTATGACGGCGTCCCGTCGCCTGTTTTCGAAGCAAGGCTTGACCACGCTCTGTATCTCTACAACGAGGGCCTCTCCGACATCATCATCGTCACCGGAGGAAAGCAGGCCGGGGACCGCTTCACCGAGGCCCAGGCGGGGGAAAACTACGTCACAGCCGAGGGGGTCCCCGGTGATGCAGTCCTGGCCGAGTCAGAGGGTCGTACGACATTTCAGAGCCTGCGCGCCGTCCGGGCCATCGCCACTCGGCAGGGCGTCTCCTCGGTGCTGTTGGTCTCGGACCCACTCCACTCGGAGCGCATCAAGCGCATCGCTTCGGATCTTGGGTTCGAAGGTGTCTACGCGAGCCCCGCGTCCTATACCCGACTGGCGCGAAGCCGTTCGACCAAGGCGAGAGAGCTCGTAAGGGAAGTGGCGTCGCTGCTCGCCTATCAGTTCTTCAAACGCTAGCGTCGCGGAGCGCCGGGCCGCTCCCGGTGGACGCTACCTGCGCGACGGAGCGCCGGTCAGCCTGCAACCTTGATCGTGGCGCGTCCGACGACCTCGAAGGTTACCGGAGTGGTGAGTCCGATGAGCTCTCCATCCACGTTCATCTCGATAGCAGGATCCGAGTCCACCTCGATCTTGGGCCCTCTGGTCGTCTCAACGCCATCGAGCTCGCCGTGCGTTCCAGCCTTTACCTTCAATGCCAGCCTTGCGGCAGCAGCGGCGTCCTCAGCCGGCAGCGCACATGCGTCGAGGATGCCGTCGTCGATGGCCGCCTGCGGCCACAGCCTCACACCCCCTCCGCTCGTCATGCCGTTGCCGACCCCGACCGCAACGCAATCAGGGACCTCGACTCCGTTCAGGGTGACCGTGGAGCGGGGGAGGCTGGCCGCCACCCTGGCTCCGCTGACCCAGAACGCGAGCGGCCCCAAGCGCGACTTCATGTCCTGATCGACGGCTTCGTTCATCGCAACCGGAAAGCCCCCTATGCAGGCGTTTACGAACAGGCCCTGAGCCCCGGCGCCCGTTGCCCGCCCAACGTCGATCGAGCACTCGGCGCCGCCGGTCGCAATGTGTGCGGCTTCGGATGGGACTTCGGGCAGATGGAGGGTGCGGGCGAGATCATTGCCGGTGCCGGTCGGCACCAGAGCGAAAACGATGTCGTCGAGACGCGTCTTGAACGCGTTCACCACCCGGCTAAAGGTCCCGTCGCCCCCGGCAACGACGACCATGCCCCTGTCCCGGGCGGCCTGGGTCACCTCGAGGTTGAAGCCGTCCAGGGACGGCTCCAGGCATCTCACGTCTCCCGCTTCGGCGAGTATGTCTTCGATCTCAGACAAGGTGTCACCCTCGGAGCCACCCGAGCTGGGATTGGCGATGAGAAGGATCTTCATGAGCCCAGTCTCGCAGGCTCAGGCGCTGCGCATCACCGGGTCGGTTGACGGTTGGGCCGAACCGCCTTCGGGTTCGACCGTAACTGCCATAGCGTCGACCTCGTCGACCGGATCTTCGATCCGAACCACAGCTTGTCCTTCCTCCACACCGAAGGTTCCGAGACTCAATGGCTTATCGTTCCGAATCGCCCACAGTTGGTAGGTGCGCCCGGCGGGAGGCTCCGGCAGCCCGGCGACGGCAAACACCGCCCCGTTCTCTGTCGGCACCATGTGTCCCTTTGCTCCCCGCGTACCGGCCAGGGCCAGGCCGCGATCCGCAGTTAGAGCGCTGATAACCTGCCTGCTCCTCTGCAGGTCCGAGCGGGCGTCCAGGAACCCTGCTCCGAGCACGCCGATGATCACGGCGGCGGCGGCGGCCAGAACGCCGCTCAGAACCGGGCGTCGGAACGGCAGAACCTGCCCGCCGGTGGGCTCAGACGCGCCGGCGGATACCGGCGACCCGCCGGTGGGCTCAGACGCGCCGGCGGATATCGGCGACCGCTGCCGGGCCAACGCCACCACTCCATCGGCGAACCCGTCGGGGAGCGGTACGGGATCAACGGTCAGGGCCAATTTCCCGACGACCTTCGCCTGGGCGTTCACCTCTTCAGTGCACGTGTCGCATGAGACAATGTGGCCGCTCACCTCGGCCAGCTCGTCGGGTGGGATCGCGCCGAGGACATAGGCCGCTATAAGGCCCTTGTATTCCTCGTGTGGTCGATCCATGTTCCCGGCTCCTATATCTCGCCTGTGTCTGATCTGTTCAATACGGCTTTCAACTTGATGAGGCCATCGCGCAGTCTCGTTTTCGCCGTGCCCTCCGGTATGCCGAGCTCGGCGGCCACCTCCCGATACGTCCGGCCCCCGAAGTAGGCAAGCACGATCGCCTCCCGTTGGACCTCCGACAGCTGCGACAACGCATCCCGAATCTCCCGCCTCTCGGCAAAGCGGTCGGTTGGGTTTTCCGCCGTTTGCGCGGTCTCGGCTTCGGCCATCAGCAGATCACCAGCGCGACCCCGTGCTTCCTCTTTGCGCACCAGGTCGATCGCCTTGTTTCTCGCCACCCCCATCAAGAACGACTGCAAGCTCCCCCTCGAAACGTCGAACGCCTCCGGGCGGCGCCACAGGGCGAGAAAGGTGTCCTGTGCAACCTCCTCCGCCATTGCCGGCTCGAAGAGGATTCGACGCGCCATTCCCAAAACCAATCCTCCGTAAAGCCCCATCGCCTCGCGCAAGGCTGCCTCGTCCCCCTTCTGGAGTCGTTCGACGACCTCACCATCCACGCTCAGCTTGCGCCCCATCATGTCGGAGTGTACTGACCGCTACTCGAGGTTCGTCCGATCCCCCCTCCCTGGATTGGCCTTCGGGCGGATAACCCCGGGCCGTCGTTGCCTAGAACAGGGCTTGGGCGAGTTGGCGCCGGGCAGCCATGGCCCGAGTGTCGTCGGCCGGAAGCGTATCGAGGAGACCCAACAAATGGACCCTGACACGCTCCTTCGCGGGATCCGTGGTGCCGGCGACGGCGCTCACTAAACGTCCAAACGCCGCTTCGAGATCGCCTGCAGCGGCGTCCAGATCCGCAAGGCCGAGGACGGCGTCCACATCTGCCCCGTCGGTCTCGACCCGGCTGGTCAATGCGGCGCGGTCCTGCCCGGAGGTCCGCAACCTCAACTCCACCTCGGCCAATCCCCTACCGGCTGAGTTGTGTCCAGGGTCGAGCACGAGGGCGTGTCGGTAACCCTCGGCGGCAGCCTCCAGGTTGCCGGCGTGAACCGCTTCGGCGGCGGCCGCCGCAGCGAGATCGGCCGGCTGTGGCCCAAGACCGGCGAGCCATTGGCGCACCTGCGCCTCGGGAAGGGCGCCGGTGAACTCGGCGACCTGACGTCCATCCCTGAAGGCGCGCACCGCGGGTATTCCCTGCACCTGGGCGGCCGCCGCCAGCGATCCGTTGGCGTCCACATCGACCTTCGCGAGCACCCACTCGCCCTTGGCCTCGGTCGCCAGACGCTCGAGCACAGGCCCCAGGGTGCGACAGGGCCCGCACCACTCCGCCCAGAAATCCACTACCACCGGCCGCTCGTGTGAGCGCTGCAGAACCTCCTCCGCAAAGGTCGCCTCGGTGACCTCGATGACCGGGGGCCCGGAGATGTAATCGTTGCCCGTCGCTGCATGGGGTTGAGTTGTCATACCTCTTGCAACCGCTAGGGCACCGGCCGTGTTCCGGGGGCCCGGGGACGGCACCCGGTAACATCGGCGCAGTCGGAGATGGATCCCACCCATTCTTGCCGAGGAGGGCGCGACGGATCTGAAGGTGGTCTTCGCCGAAGACAATTACCTGGTTCGGGAGGGCACGAGCGCCCTCCTGCGGCAGGTCGACGGCGTGGAGCTGGTTGCGGTCGCGACCGACCTTCAAGGTCTGCTCGAAGCGGTTGCCGCCCACGCCCCCGATGTCGTCCTCACCGACATAAGAATGCCTCCCACCAACACCACCGAGGGAATAGATGCGGCCAAGCGCATCCGGGCCGAGCACCCTTCCATAGGCGTCGTGGTTCTCTCCCAGTTCGCCGACGAGGATTACGCGTACGAGCTCTTGAAGGAAGGTGCAGCGGGCTTGGGTTATCTGCTCAAGGAACGGGTGGCCGAGATCGAGGAGCTGGTGCGCGCACTGAAGGAGGTATCGGGCGGAGGGTCCGTTCTCGATCCCAAGGTGGTCGAGGGCCTCGTCGGGCGGAGGGCCGATAGTAAGAACTCGCCTCTCCAGCGACTGACCCAGCGAGAACGTGAGGTCCTCGGCCAGATTGCGGAGGGAAAGAACAACGCGGGGATCGCGGAGTCGTTGTTCCTCAGCCCGCGAGCGGTGGAGAAGCACATCAACTCGATATTCCAGAAGCTCGACCTCTCCGAAGAGCTCAATGTGCACCGGCGCGTCATGGCCGTGCTTGCGTTCTTGAGGGGAACGACCGGCTCACGTCAGGAGGAGTCGTGATGGTTGCGGTAGGAGGTGTGTCAGCACCCCGGCGCTCAGTGGGTTAGCACCCTACCGAGCGGAGGCTGAATGGCGGACAATGAGCCCCATGACGCGTACCAGCTTCGCCGAACGAGACCAGACACGGACGAGCTCGGGCGTGGGGGGCAATGAGGAAACCGCCCGCCGGCTGGCTTGGATCGGCTTCGGCGTAATCACGGTCCTTTTCACTTCGCCGATCTGGACCTATGCCGTTGTCCGCAATGCCGGACAACCCACCCCGAGCGCTGGAGGTTTGCTCTTCGCTCTGATGACCTACACGTTCCCGCTGGTCGGAATCTTGATCCTGTCCCGGCTCCCCAGAAACACCATCGGCTGGATCCTTCTGCTCATCGGCTTCTCCTGGGGACTCAGCGTCGCGCTGGACAGCGTCACACAGTACGCCCTCGCGACCGAGAATGACCCTATGGCCGCCCTGTGGGACGCCGTGGGCGGTTGGCTGTGGGTCCCCGGGGTCGGCATCATGGGCACCTTTTTGATCCTGCTCTTTCCCGACGGCCGGCTCCCCTCACCGAGATGGAAGATCGTCGGGTGGCTCGCCTTCTTCTCGATGGCCGCAACGTCATTGGCGATCACCTTTGTGCCGGGGCCGATGGATAACACCACAACGTTTGAGAATCCTCTCGGCATTGAGTCACTGCGGGGTTTGTTCTCTATTCTGATTGTTTCGATTGTCGTGATCCCGATGTGCATCGTCGCCTCCGCCGTCAGTCTGGTCATGCGCTTCCGCAGGTCCCACGGCGTCGAGAGGCTGCAGCTCAAGTGGGTGACCGCCGGCACCGCGGTGGTTGCGATCCTGTATGCGGTGGCGATGGGCGCCTCACTGAACGCCCCCTGGGGCAAGGCCGATACACCTCCGTTCGCATCAATCGCACAGACCCTGGCCGGAGCCTCCTTCTTCTTGATCCCGGCATCTATCGGCATCGCCATCCTGAAGCACCGGCTGTTCGACATCGACGTCGTCATCAACAAGGCGGTCGTCTACGGATCCCTCGCCGCCTTCATCACGGCCGTCTACGTCGCCATTGTGGCGGGCGCTGGGGCACTTCTCGGGGCGGCAGGAGAATCCAACCTCGCCCTCTCCATCTTCGCCACCGCAGTGGTTGCCGTTGCCTTTCAGCCGGTGAGGGAGCGCGTCCAGAGGTTCGCCAACCGCCTCGTGTACGGCAAGCGCGCGACCCCCTACGAGGTCCTGACGCGTTTTTCGGAGACGATCGCCTCGTCCTTCGGCGCCGAGAACCTGCTTCCGTACACCGCCGAAACTCTGAGGGAGGCCACCGCAGCGTCAGGCTCCTGCGTGTGGCTCCGTCAAGGCGAACGCCTCGTTCCCGCGGCAATCTCCCCTCCGCAGGCGGCTGAGGGCACCGACGCCCGCGCCCTCGTAGAAGAGAAGATCCCCGAGATCCCGGGGGAGTTGGGCGCTCCCATCTGGCACCAGGGGGAGCTGCTGGGTGCGCTCACGATCGCCAAGGGCGGCGATGAACCGGCTACACCCGCCGACCGGGAACTTCTCGATCACCTCGCGTCGCAAGCCGGCCAGGTGCTTCGCAACGCCAAGCTGAATGCCGACCTCCAGGCGAGGCTCGCCGAGCTCGCGCTGCAGGCCGGCGAGATCCGGCTCTCCCGTCAGAGGATTGTTGCCGCTCAGGACGACGAGCGCCGGGCCCTGGAGCGCAACATCCACGACGGCGCCCAACAACATCTGGTCGCCCTTGCGGTCAAGCTCAAGCTCGCCAAGACCCTCGCCTCGCGCTCGCGCGAAAAGGGCGCGTCGATGCTGGCTCAGCTGGGAGGCGAGGTGCAGGACACGCTGTCTGCGCTGAGGGATCTCGCCGCAGGCGTCTATCCGGCGGCCCTCGAGGAGAAGGGTGTGGCCGGCGCACTGGAAGAGCAGGTGAAGAGCTCGCCCCTTTCCGTCCTGATCCAGGCCGACGGGTTAAGACGTTATCCGCCCGAGAGCGAGGCCACGGTCTATTTCTGCTGCCTCGAGGCGCTGCAGAACGTAGTGAAGTATGCGGACGCCACGCAGGTCCAAGTGACACTGGGCGAGGAGCAAGGACAGCTCTCTTTCAGAGTCGAGGACGATGGGCGCGGGTTCGACGCAACGAGCACGGCCTACGGGTCCGGGATGCGCAACATGGCCGATCGCGTTGCCGCGTCGGGTGGAGTGATCAACGTCACATCCACGCGGGGAGCGGGCACGGTGGTCGAAGGGCGCATCCCCGTAAGCGCAATGGAACCGGCATGATGACGGAGCGGACGGCGTCTCGCCTGGCGTGGGTGACGTTCGGGGTAGTTGCTCTTGTCTACGTCGGTGCTCTGGCGTTCTCCTGGCTGAATCGCTTCACGCATACTCCAGGGCTGCCTGCGTTTGATGCCCTCGTGCTGGCAATGTTCTCGTTTCCGGTTGTGGGGGTGCTGATCGCTGGGCGGAGGCCCGAAAATCCGATTGGTTGGATCTTGATGGCGATCGGTCTGTCCTGGGGTACCTATTCCCTGCTGAACGGCTATGCCCTCTATGGGCTAGTCGCGAACCCGGGATCCCTGCCGAGACCGGACTTAAGCCTTGCTCTGAACTCGTGGTTGTGGATTCCGTCTGTGGGGGTCATGGGAACCTTTTTGATCCTGCTATTTCCCGACGGACGGCTTCCGTCACCTAGATGGAGATGGCTGGCATGGTTCGCCGGAGCTACTCTGCTGCTGACTTCAGTTGTCACCCTGGTCGCACCGGGCCCATTCGACAATGGCGGAGTCCTCTCGGTCCCCAACCCCTTCGGAATCGAGGGCCTCAGACCCCTTTCGGAGGTGATCGATGCCGTAAGCGTGATATCGATCCTCCTCAGCATCGCCGGCTGCACGGTGGGCCTGATTGTCCGCTTCCGCCGCTCTCGGGGTCAGGAGCGCCTGCAGATGAAGTGGCTGGCTCTAGCGGGGACCTTTGTGGCGCTTGCCTACTTGATGGGTATGGCGATCAACGGCTTTTATTACTACTTCGCCAGAGGGCAAAGCCCGGTCTTCTTCGACCTTTTGTGGGAGATCGCATTGTTCTCGTTCGTGCTCATCCCCGTGGCGATCGGCATCGCCATCCTGAAGCACCGCCTCTACGAGATCGACGTCATCATCACCAAGACGGTGGTGTTCGGAGCCCTGGCGGCCTTCATCACCGCGGTCTACGTGGCCGTGGTTGCCGGTGTCGCTGCCGTCCTGGGTGCGGGGCGCGAGCCGAACCTGTTCTTATCGATCCTCGCGACGGTGATCGTGGCGGTCGCCTTCCAGCCGGTCAGGGAACGGGTGCAACGGTTCGCCAACCGGCTCGTCTACGGCGAGCGAGCCACTCCCTACGAGGTTCTCACGCTCTTCTCGGGGTCACTGGCGGCGTTGGTGTCGGTGGAAGACGTGCTGCCGGAGATCGCACGACACACCGCCGAAGGACTCGACGCCCAAAGCGTGAAGGTGACCATGTACCTCCCGCAGGGCAACGAGGAGGTGCGTTATCCGGAGAACGGAGGGGAGGGAGAGGGCAACCTCGAAGAGAGCGTGCCGGTTATGTACCAGGGAGCCGTGCTCGGAGAGATCGTGGTGACCAAACCCGCCTCCGAACCGTTCAGGGCGCCCGAGCACAGGCTGCTTGAGGGGTTGGCGGCCCACACGGGCGTCGTGCTCCACAACTATCAGCTCACGCTGGAGCTGCGCGCCAGACTGAAAGAGCTTTCCCAACAAGCCGACAGCCTCAAGAGCTCACGCGAGCGTCTCGTGACCGCGGCCGACACCTCGAGGCGCGCCATCGAGCACGCGATCCGGGAACGGGTCGAGAAACGGTTGATCCTCATAGCCGATGAGCTCAGCAGCGCCGAAGCCGCCATGAGAACCAACCCCGCCGAAGCGACCCGGATACTCGATGGGCTCGCCCTTCGCACCAATGAGACTCTGGAGGTCTTGAGGGATCTGGCGCGCGGCATCTATCCGCCGCTCCTTGCCGATAAAGGGCTCGTGATGGCGTTGGAGGCCCACATCAGAAAGACGGGGCTGGCGGCATTCCTTCGGGTCGATCCGGCTCTGGAAGAAATGCGCTTCGATCGCTCGATCGAGACGTCTTGCTATTTCTGCATCCGGGAGGCGCTCGACAATGTGGCGCTTCATGCACCCGGTGCCGAGACGCTCGTGACACTGGAGCTCAGTGCCGACCGCGTGTGGTTCTCGGTGGCCGATGACGGGCCCGGGTTCGACCCGTCGGTCGTCACCCAAGCCGCCCCCGGACGGGGAGGGGGACTGCAATCCATGGCCGACCGGATGGCTGCATCGGGGGGCGAGCTGACCGTCAGGTCAAAGCCCGGACAAGGGACCGAAGTGAGGGGGTGGGTTTCTTTGAGGGACGAAGAAGCAGACACAGACGGTGGAGTGGCCGCCGCTCAGGACGAGCGGGTGGCAGCCGCCCAGGCCTCCTCGAGCTGATCGGGCCCGAACTCGGATTTCGATATGTACGCCGCCGCCCCTGCCTCCTCGGCACGGGGTGCGAACTCCTCCGGTTCGTAGGTAGACACCATCAGCACCACGATGTGCTTCGGGCCCGAAGCGTGGATGCGTCTCGTGGCTTCCAACCCGTCGATGCCGGGCAGGTTCAGATCCATGAGGAC
>JALZJN010000245.1 GCA_030859735.1 Actinomycetota bacterium | reverse complement strand
GGCTGCACGCGTTGGGGCTCGAGGTCGCCATGCTCACCGGCGACAACCGTCGCACTGCCGAGGCTATAGCGCGGCAGCTCGGCGTGGACCGCGTAGTAGCGGAGGTCAGGCCCGAGGACAAGGCCGCTGAGGTCAAGAGGCTGCAGGCCGAGGGCAAGAAGGTCGGCATGGTCGGCGACGGTATCAACGACGCCCCGGCCCTCGCGCAGGCAGACGTCGGGATAGCCATAGGCACAGGCACCGACGTCGCCATGGAGGCGGCCGACCTGACGCTCATCTCCGGCGACGTGCGCGGGGTCGCGCGGGCGATCGGTCTGTCGAAGGCGACGGTGAGGAACATAAAGCAGAACCTTTTCTGGGCCTTCGCCTACAACGTAGCCCTCATCCCGGTGGCGGCAGGGGCCCTCTACCCGCTCTTCTCCGAGGGGAGCGTGCCGAGGATCCTGGGACCGGTGCTCGGGGAGTACGGTTTTCTCAACCCGGTGCTGGCCGCCGCGGCGATGGCGCTCTCCTCGGTGACCGTGCTCTCGAACGCCCTGCGGCTGCGTCGGGTGAAGGTATAGAGAAAGGAGAAGATGATGGACGCGACACGAGGAAGCGACGCGACGATCCCCGTGGAGGGCTCCGCCCACGGCTACATCAAGGCCAAGGACAAGGCGCTGCTAGAGAACCGTCTCAAGCGGATAGAGGGCCAGGTGCGGGGCGTGCAGCGCATGGTCGACGAGGAAGCCTACTGCGTGGACGTGCTCACCCAGATCGCGAGCGTCGTCTCGGCCCTAGAGAAGGTAGGCACCATCCTGCTCAAGGACCACGTAGAGCACTGCGTCAGGGAGTCCATCGAGAAGGGCGAGGCAGAAGCCGACGAGAAGATCGAGGAGCTCACCGCCGCCGTCGAGCGGTTCCTGAGGGTCTAGGAGTTATTCGTTCCGAAGAGAGGAGAGAAGCGATGACGGAGAAGACGTTCAACGTACCGGACATGAGCTGCGGCCACTGCAAGGCCGCGGTTGAGGGCGGGCTGAACGAGCTCACCGGGGTGGAGAGGGCCAATGCCGACGTCGCTAGGGGCACCGTCGAGGTCTCCTTCGACGATGGTAAGGTAAGCATCGCGGACCTGAAGAGGGCCATCGAGGGAGCTGGCTACACCCTAGCCGCTTAGGAGGATGGCACCACGCTCGCTAGATTGATCAAAATTGACCAGCCGGGACAACAATCTTTGTCATGACACAGAACGCCAGCCACGGCAATATCCCGAACACTAGGGTCAACATGGACGCTGGAAGGACATTGGCAGGACCCAGGGAACAGCCTGCGAAGGGAAGAGTCTGTTTGGATACAGTAGGCGAACAATCACGTCTACCAAACCGTAGAAAGCCGTCGGCCGTCTCAACAAAGACAGGACAGTACCAATAGTGAAGCTGCTCGGCATGAGACACCTCTCCGCGCTGCTCATCGGCACGTTGCTCCTCTGCCACGGTGTCTTCGGGGCCCTGCACCTGGTGTGTGATCCGCTGGAGTGGTGCGCCGGCGGCGCGCAGCATTCAGCAGAGCACCAGCCGCAATCTGGTGCCGGTGACGCCCACGAGCATCACACAAGTCATGATGTAAGTACCGCGTACTTCGCCGTGTTCGCCCTCGGTCTACTCGGCTTGATCTTGAGGCTGCTCCCAAAGTGTGCCGCCGGGTTGCGGATTTGGCTCGGCACGCGTTGGCCTGCGGTCCTTCGCCGGGTACCCGCCGTGTTGCGTCCCCCACCAACCCCCACACTACCCGTTCTTCAAGTGTTCAGGCTCTAAGGAGCACTTCGCTCCGGTAACGCGGGAGCGAGGAAGCTGTACCCAAAGCATCACACAACAAGGAGGTTGTCTTGAAGACACTTCTGATGAAGGCGTGGCCGCTCGCGCTGCTCCTAGCTGTGGCCTTCCCGTTATCTGCCTGCGGGGGCGCAGGGAGTGGCCAGCAAGGTGATGGGTCTGCCGGTGGCGGCCACGGCCAGATGGACCACGGCCAGATGGGCCACGGCTCCATGGGCATGGGCTCCAAGGGCATGGCCAAACAGATGGTCATGGAGAACGGCAAATACTCCGACAGGGCGTTCATCGACGCGATGGTACCCCACCACCAGGGTGCCATAGCCATGGCCGAGGTAGCCCTCAAGAACGTCGAGCACGAGGAGATAAAGGAACTCTCCAGGAACATCGTCTCTACCCAGCAGTCCGAGATAGAGGAGCTCAAGTCCATCAAAGAAGAAGAGTTCGGCACTTCGAACGTGCCCATGGAGATGAGCCCGGAGCAGATGCGGGGCATGGGCATGATGATGGACCCGCAGCAGCTGGCGAACCAAAAGCCCTTCGACGAGGCGTTTATAGACGCCATGATCCCACACCACCAGTCCGCCATAGAGATGGCGAAAGTGGCCGACGAGGACAGCGAGAACCCGAAGATAAAGGAGCTCGCACAGAACATCATGAGCGACCAGCAAAGGGAGATCGAGCAGATGACGCAGTGGCGCCAGCAGTGGTACCCGGAGGGGTAGACTCCCTGGACAACCGATGAGCACGCAGATCATCCTCAAGGTCCTAGCGCTACGGCACCGGCTGCGCCAGCGGGACCGCTGGACGCGTCCTCAACTCGAAGAACATCAGGACCGGGCGCTGCAGCGCCTACGCGGGTACGCTTATGCTCGCTCCCCCTTATACGGAAGCTTCCACAAGGGATTTAGTGAACGACTACTCTACGACCTGCCCATCCTGACCAAGGAGACGGTCATGGAGCACTTCGATGAGCTGGTTACTGACCCCGCCTTACGGCTCGCCGACGTCGAAACCCACCTTGCTATCCTGAGTGGCGGGACGAGTAGCGCTCGAGGCAAGGAGCTCGTGATGCAGTTCTGGACGATCCAACCTCTGCCGCGGGAAAGGATAGGATTCGCAAAGAGCTAAGAAGGAGGCATTCACCATGGCCAACATGGACCCCAACGCTGCGACAACAGCTCACACCCACCATGCTCCGGTGCAACGCGATGCGTTCAAGCTCCGTGGCGTTCACTGCTTGGGCTGCGCCGGTGCCATCGAGCGGGCCCTGCGGGAGCAGCCACACGTCACCGATGTCCACCTGGATTGGAAGAACGACGTCGTCCACGTCGGCTACGACCCCGCCAAGATTGGCCCGGAAGATATCGAGGAGGTGATCACACAGACGGGCTGCGACTGCAAGCCAACTGATGTCGAGGAGGAGCACCATGAGACCATGGCGCCTCCCGAGCGGCGGATGCAGCATGTCGGGCACGGTGTAGATACGCAGCCCATTTCGATGGGGACAAAGCACGACCGGATGCAGTACGAGATGCCCGCCACCCATGCCGATCACGGCGATCACATGGGCCACGACATGTCCGACCCTGGCATGGCGGCGACGATGGAACGCGACATGCGCAACAGGTTCTTCGTCGCTTTGCTGCTCACCATCCCGACGGTGCTCTACTCGCCGCTGGGGATGAACCTGCTGGGGTTGCGGCTGCCGACCTTCGGGCTCGGCGAGAACCTGATCATGCTCATCCTCTCCACGCCGGTCGTGTTCTATTGCGGCTGGATCTTTATCTCTGGCGCTTACCAATCTTTGCGGCGGCGCACCCTCAACATGAGCGTACTCATCGCCACGGGCGTGCTCGCGGCATACCTCTTCAGCGTCCTTATAACCTTCCTAGGCGGGGAAACCTTCTATGAGGCCGCCGCCATGCTGGTCACCTTCGTCCTCTTTGGACACTGGATGGAGATGCGCTCCAGGCGCGGCACCAACGACGCCTTGCGGGCGCTCTTCGACCTCGTGCCACCGCAGGCGACCGTGATCAGGGACGGCGAAGAACTGACTATACCGAGTAGCGAGGTGCGTCTCGATGACATCGTGCTCTTGAGACCGGGGGACAAGGTGCCCGTGGACGGCGAGGTCATCGAGGGTGAAACGAGCATAGACGAGGCACTGGTGACAGGGGAGAGCGTTCCGGTCACGAAGCGTCTCGGGGACGCGGTGATCGCAGGATCGATCAACCGCAGCGGTAGTGTCCGCTTTCGGGCCACCGCCGTCGGCGCGGACACCACACTCGCCCAGATTGTGGACCTCGTACAGCAGGCGCAGAACTCTAAGGCTCCGGGCCAGAGACTCGCCGACCGCGCCGCGGAATACCTGGTAATTCTAGCCGTCGGGTCCGGCATCGTGACCTTCCTCGCCTGGTACTTCTTGGGGAACGCTGCTGCCATCACGGCGATGACATTCGCGATCTCGGCAGTCGTAATCGCTTGCCCTGACGCCCTGGGCCTCGCCACGCCTACCGCCGTCGCTGTCGGCACAGGCATCGGAGCAAGACACAATATCCTGATCAAGGACGCAGCCACCCTTGAGAACGTCTCACGCATAGACGCCGTCGTCCTGGACAAGACCGGCACCCTAACAGAAGGCGAGCCCTCGCTCACGGATGTTTACGCACTGGACGCGAGGAGCGAGGATGATCTTCTGCGACTCGTTGCTCCTGCTGAGAAGAACTCTGAGCACCCTCTGGCCGAGGCCATCGTCGCCGGCGCGCGCGAGAGGGGCATCGAACCAGGAGATGCCGCAAGGTTCGAGTCCGTCGCCGGCCACGGCATCCGGGCGGAGGTGGACGGACGTGACATGCTCGTCGGCAACCGCAAGCTGATGGACGAGAGCGGGGTGGACATCTCTGCGCTAGATGAGAGGGCTACTGCGCTCGCCAGTGCTGGTAAGACCCCGATGTTCGTCGCGGTGGACGGAGAGTCTGCCGGGCTAGTCGCGGTAGCGGACACGATCAAGCCCAGTGCGCACGAGACACTCAGCCGCTTCAAGGAGATGGACATAGAGGCGGTCATGATCACGGGCGACAACAAGAGGACTGCTGAGGCCGTAGCGCATGAACTCGGCATCGAACGCGTCTTCTCCGAGGTGCTGCCCGCAGACAAAGCACGCTACGTCGAGCAGCTCCAGCGAGAGGGCAAGCACGTGGCGATGGTCGGAGACGGGGTCAACGACGCCCCGGCTCTCGCCCAGGCCGACATCGGTATCGCCATCGGCGCAGGCACCGACGTCGCCATCGAGACGGCCAAGGTGGTTCTTATGAAGAGCGACCCACTCGACGTCACCCGCGCAGTCGTGCTATCGAAGGCAACTGTCAGGAAGATGAAGCAGAACCTAGTGTGGGCGTCGGTGTACAACGTGCTCGCTATCCCGGTAGCCGCCGGAGTTCTGTACCCCGCTTACGGCATCATGCTCAGGCCCGAGTGGTCGGCACTCCTGATGTCCGTCTCCTCGATCATCGTCGCCGTTAACGCCGTGCTCCTGAAGGGGGTCGAGGACGACCTGGACGAACCGAGGTAGGACGAACCGGCGCCGGAGCCCGCGCCAGCCGCCTAACCGGCATGCTCCGCAACGGCTAGGGCCCGTATGGGTGACCCTTGCCTATTGCCAGCCTAGCCTTACGGGTCGACGACCTTGTAGTTGAGCATCATGCCCGCGTCCTCGTGCTCGAGGATGTGAC